>JAURXY010000026.1 GCA_030654225.1 bacterium | reverse complement strand
GATAACAGTTTTGGTAAAAAGATGATGGATGCCAAGGATAAATTATTTAAAAAAATTAGTCATAAATTAACAAATTAACTCAGTGAGTCCATTTTTGAAAATGACCCTCGTTCAGTCTTATCTTAGGATTGGAATATACTGGTAACTGGGGATAACTTTTGAAACAAAAAAATCCCGATATCGGGATTTTTCTTTATGAACTTTATAAACTTTACAACTTTACAACTTTATGAACTGTCTTAACTTTACGAACTATTTCTTACTCTTCACTAAACTTATCAAATTTTTTGAAATAATAGTCCACATCGTTTATCCATTTTCTCACTGCTGATGGGTCATCCCATGAACAATCATATCCGCATTTCCAAACTTTCAATTTTTCCGGAGTGTTGCGCTTTTCGCTGTTCACCAAAAAATCGACTCTCTTGGCCACCGTTTCCACGGCGTCTTTTGGACTGTCAAAACAAGTATGTCCCCCCGTACCCATTTTTTCCCGAATGCCTCGATAGCCCCAATAATTATAGCAATCCTCGCCGTTCAAAACTGGCACATGTACTCCCCAACTACTTTCTTTTTTGGCAATCGCGACAAGAAATGCCGCTACAACTCTATCCTGCTTAGCGATAAACGGCGCCATCTTTTCCATTGGTGTTCCCTTGACCATTTCCAAAATATTTTCTTTTAATTTCTTTTCGCTATCAGCGTCATCCTTATAATCATTCATTATTTTCGACACATAATCTTCATAATTTTTTTCATCCTCATTTGGTTTTTCTGTGCTATCGCCCAACACTTGTTGAGTCTCCTTGTTAGCTTTATTTTTATTAGAATGCGCGGCGGCGTTCGGTCCAAGATAGCGATAAATGAAAGTCATCAAAAACATTCCAAAAATTAGCGACCCCACGATTGAAACATTCCACATCCTTGTCAGCGAAACTCCTTGGACTGATCCTTGCAAAAAGTCTTTGGCATAATTTTTCCAATCCCCATATCTTTCCCTGATTTCTAAATATAAATCTCGCTGAGTTTTTCTTGTTTGCTTCAGATTTTGGATTTTTTTATAACTCAAAAAACCATCCAAACTTTGAAAATTCGGCTGATTGGCACTTTTTATATAATGAAAATTTAGACTTTCCGTGCTAAATTTTTCCATTCTCCCCTGTCTAGCAAAAAGTACGCTGGATTTTTTATTTCTTTGAATAAATTTTGCCAAACCATAATCAGAAAATTCCTTCAGCTCATTTTTTTGGCAAAAACTATCAATTGATTTTTGTTTCTTGAATTTTTCCATTATCACCATTATAGCATTTTTTTAATTTTTGACCAAGAAAGATAAGAATTATTCCTATACTTAGCATAGCAAAGCTTAGAATCTGCCCCAGAGTTAAAAAACCAAAAATATATCCTACTTGCTCATCCGGTTCGCGAAAAAATTCTACTACTATGCGAAAAAAGGCATAACCAACAAAATACAGGCCTATAAATTTATTTTCTAATTCTTTTTTATTTCTAAAAAACCACAAGATTAAAAACAAAACTATTCCCTCCAAAAAAGCTTCATAAAGTTGTGAGGGATGACGCAAAAATCCAAATGTGTCCGATGGAAAATACATTCCCCAAAATTTTTGTATGGCTCGACCATAGAGCTCGCCATTTAGAAAATTTCCCACTCGTCCAAAAAAATATCCCGCTGGGATGGTAGGGATAACAAAATTGGTCAACGCGAAAAAATTAATTTTATTCTTCTGAGAGAATATCCAGGAAAATAAAATTACACCTATAAGTCCTCCGTGATAGCTCATGCCATAAATTCCAATAAATTGGTGGGTGTTTGAATCGTATGGAGAAATAATCGCCAAAGGATTGCTTAAGTAATAGGAAAAATTATAAAACAAAACGTAGCCCAAGCGCGCGCCAAGAATAAGTCCGAAAAAAGAATAGAACAAAAGATCTTCTAGTTTTGAAGTGTCAAAGAAAAAATTATTTTCTTTTTTATTAATTCTATATTTTAAAAGAAAATAAACAATCAAAAATCCAACCAGATACATAATCGAATACCAATCAATTCGCAAAAATCCCAAAGATATTGCTGTTGGATTTATATAATCAGGCAAATGTTGATAGTAATAAATAAAATTATGCATATCCATTAAATTCAAAACAAATAAACCCTGAATTAAAAAATTAGAATTTTCGAGAAATTACTGTTTGAAAGTCCGAAAATTCTCTAAAATTTTTCTGTGTCCGCCGTCGGTTGTCAGGAAAATTTTAACCAGAATTTTCAGGACTTGAGTTCAATTTCGAAAAAATTTTAATTTTTTAATGATTTTTCCAGCCAAATTTTTTCAAATTTTCTTGAAACTTTTCAAATATTTTTGGTCCTTGATTTTCAAAGTCTGGCCAAAAAGCCAGCTCGGTTTCACTACAAATTATCATTCCTCCTTTTTTTTGAGTCAGTGGATTTTTTCTGATTTTTTCTGTTTGCCAAGTTTTCAACTTTTTTTCAATCCAATTTGACGAAAATAATTTTTCCAAAAAAAATCTTATTCCCTTGGAAAATTGGCTATCCTTAACAGTTTTTAAATTATTCTCCAAAAATGTAAAATTTGGCCGATAATTTTTTATCCACGCATTTTTCTCTAAAAATTTTTGAAATAAACCTGAACCATAAAGTGGAGTAATGAAAATATAATTATGCGAAGAATAAAGATCTCGCACACAAACACTCAACTCATCCGTTATGAAATGATTGAAACAAATTCGGTTTGCTATTTTATCCTCATGCCTTCTTTGCCCCAAAAGATGAACTAGCGCTGTTGCCAAAAATCTCCCGGTGAAAATCTTTCCCCGTTTGAAAATAATTAACATATCAATATCACTGCCACTACGAGAATTTTTTGCTCCCACTCTTCCCGCCACAGCTATCATTTTCACAAACGGCACCAGCCGAAGCCAAAAAATAATCTTTCTGGCTTTTTTGAGTTTCCTATTGGAAATTTTGTTCCTTTCTGTCCTTTGCTCGACTAAACTCTTTTTTCCTTTCAAAAAATAGAACCCGCGAAATTCGCCAATGTATTTTTTTGTTTCTTCTTTTTCTAATTCTCCAATCACATCTGCCAAAGCGCAACTTTCACCAATCAAATATTTCCAAATTTCAAATGCTGTCATCGGATAATCCATGACATCATAATAAGCAATAGTTGAAAGAATGTTTTTTGAAAGACTATTTTCCATATTATTAAATTCGTAGATTCGCATGTCATTCGCCCGCCTCGCGTCGACGAGAAATTGTCTTTGCGAGTCGAGGCGGGAAGATTCGCATCGCTATAAATACTTTCCCGTCCAACTTCTTTGACATTTTTTTAGTCCCGATGGAAGTCCGGCATAAACTATCTCTCCTCCCCCGCCTCCACCTTCTGGCCCAAGATCAATTACCCAATCAGAATTTCTTATCACATCGGAATTATGCTCCACCACGATTACTGAATTACCTTTTTCCACCAGCGCATCTAAAACTTTCAAAAGTTTTCTAACATCTTCAAAATGCAATCCAATAGTTGGCTCATCTAGAATATATAATGTTTTTCCAGTGGATTTTCGCGAAAGTTCGGTGGCTAATTTTATCCTTTGCGCCTCTCCGCCAGACAAATTCGTGGCGCTTTGCCCAAGTCTCAAATATCCCAAACCAACCTTTTCCAGTGTTTGCAGTTTTTCCGCAATTAGCGGAGATTTTTTGAAAAATCTCAGAGCATACGACACGCTCATATCCAAAACTTGGGCAATATTTACTCCCTGATATTCGATGTCGAGTGTTTTTTGATTATAACGCGTCCCAAGACATGATTCGCATTTCACATACATATCAGGCATGAGATGCATTTCGATTTTTTTTGTGCCATCTCCCTGGCATTGTTCGCATCGTCCGCCTTTCATATTGAAACTAAAACGACTAGCATCATACCCTCGATTTTTTGATTCCTCAGTGGAAGCAAAAATTTCTCGAATTTGGGAAAAAACTCCAGTATAAGTCGCCGCGTTAGATCTCGGCGTGCGTCCAATTGGCGACTGATCAACGTTTATCACTTTATCGATAAAATTCAGGCCAGTTATTTTTTTGTGCTTCCCAGGAACTTCATAAGCGCGGAAAAAATGTTTCGAAAGTGCTGGCGCTAAAATATCCGACACTAGAGTTGATTTGCCTGAGCCGGAAACTCCAGTGATAGCCACGAATCTTCCTAGTGGAATTTCTGCATCAATATTTTTCAAATTATGCTCCGTAGCGCCTAGAATTTTCAAATATTTTTCACTTTGCTCACGCGGTTTTTTCTTTTCAGAAACTTTTTCTCGCCCGCTCAAAAATCCGGCTGTTTTAGTTTTAGAAGCTTTGAGTTTTGCAATATCGCCTTCGAAAATAACTTCACCGCCTTCTTCGCCTGCTCCCGGACCCATATCAATTATCCAATCAGCTTTTTCAATTATTTCCTTGTCATGTTCCACCACGATCACGGAATTTCCATTTTCTTTCAGAAATTGCATAGTTTGAATTAGTTTTTGCGTGTCTCGATTGTGCAATCCAACTGAAGGTTCATCTAGGACATAAATTATACCTGAAAGCTTAGAACTAATTTGCGTCGCCAAACGAATTCTTTGCCCTTCTCCACCAGAAATAGAATCCGCTGAGCGAAAAAGCTCCAAATATTCCAAACCAACATTTTTAAGCGCCAGCGCTTTTTCTTCCATTTCTTTTAGGAGCGGTTCCATTATTTCTTTTTTCCCTTCTGCCATTGGCTCCGCCAACAATTTTTGCAAAAAAACTAAAAAAGAATCCCCGTCCATCTTTACCGCGTCATCAATAGATTTTCCGGAAATCAAAACTGACAAATAGGCTTCTTTCAATTTTTTCCCCGCGCATTTTGAACAAGTAAATTTGCGCATGTACTTCTCAGTTTCTTTTTTGAATATAAAAGAAGATGATTCTTCATATTTTTTTTTGATCAAAGTTATTATCCCCGGAAAAGAAATTTCCCTAGATGGATCAATGTATCCACCAAAAATTATCTCCATATTTTCCGGATTAATTTTTCCAATTGGTTTGTCAATAGAAAATCCCTTAATCTTTCCAATTTTTTCCAAAATATCCAAATAATTTCCTTCCGCTCGCACCCGACCACCCAATTTCGAAAGTGGCAAAACTGCTCCCTCGGAGAGTGACAAATTCTTGTTTGGAACAATCAATTCTCTATCAATCTCTTGCACCACGCCAAGACCAGCACAAGCTGGACAAGCGCCTTCTGGACTATTGAAAGAAAAATTCTTGGGGGTAATTTCTGGAATTTCAAAAAAACAATTACTGCAAACAAAATCGCGATTATAAATGCGACTTTCGCCGTTGTCCAGTGCGATGGCCATAAAGCCTCGCCCTAATTTGAAAGCTGTTTCAATCGAATCCAAAATTCTTTCCTTGTCCGGTTTTTGGCTCTTGAAAGTTATTCGGTCAACCACAATTTCCACATTGCCATTTAATATTTGCTCTTTGTTTGCCAACACCTCAGCAATCAAAATTGTTTTCCCATCAATTCTCGCTCTGGCATACCCCAACTGACTAATATTTTTCAAAATTTCTTCCATGCTTTTTCCATCTTGCCGAATTCTTGCTAGAATTATAATTTGCGTATTATCCGGCATTTCCAAAATTTCTTCAATTATCTCATTGTTCTTTTTTCTAGCCATCGGCAGTCGGCAATGCGGACAATAGGGCGTGCCAACTTTGGCAAACAAAATTCGCAAGTAGTCATATATTTCTGTCATCGTGCCAACTGTTGAGCGTGGGCTTCGACTGATGCTTTTTTGATCAATCGAAATTGTCGGACTCAAATTTTCAATTTTGTCAGCGTCAGGTTTGGCAGAAATTTCCAAAAATTGTCTGGCGTAACTCGACAAACTTTCAAGATACCGCCGGTTGCCTTCGGCGTGAATGACATCAAAAGCCAATGTTGATTTTCCTGAGCCGGAAAGACCCGTGATCACCACCACTTTGTCGCGCGGAATTTCAATACTAATGTTTTTCAAATTGTTGACTCGCGCTCCAAAAATTTTTATTTTATCTCGTTTCATTTATAAGTTATAAAATTATTAAAAAGACACCTTACTGGATATTAATCTTACAAGAAATTTTCCCTTTTGGCAAGCCAAACAAAAAAGCCCAACCTTTGAAAATTTTAGGTTGAGCTTTTATGAGAAAAAGCAAAGACTATTTCACCGTCACCAATGTCACTTCATTGGTTGTACTGTTATATTGAATATCCACTTCTTTGTTTTTCGGAATTTCAAATAAACCAATTTCTTTCGCCATAAAGCTTCCATCTTTTTGTTTGGTAAGACTTGAAAAATTAGCGCCCTTTTGTGGGACTTTGAGCGTAAGTTTTTCTCCTGTGGTGGGAGTCACAGAAATTGCGCTAATGTCAATTGCAGTGATTTTGCCCTTGATGTTTCGAATAGCGGCTACTTGAGCTTTTTTTTCTTCACTGATTTTGGGAGTTTGATCTTCTTCGTCATCATTTAGATTTTTTTCTACTGCTGGAGTAGTTTTTGAAGAATTCTTGGCTTTATTTTTATTGATTGCAAAGATGGTTGCAAAGATAAAGGCAAGGATAGCTAGTACAATTATTAGTATTAATATAATTTTTTTGTTTTTTTGTTCCATTTGTTTTTTTACCCTGTGGAGTAATTAGATAATACACCGAGGGCTTTATGTTATTAAATAAATTAGTTAAGTTTTGGACAAATTTCTAAATCCGTACTCCATAGGGTGAATTACGGTGCTACTTCTTTCCAGCCTCCGCCTGATGGAGGGGTTGGTGAACAAGTGCAAGACTGATTATAACTATCGCAAGCATTTTCATCAGTTCCATTAACTAAATCACACTCTTTCTCTTCAACCGTACTCGCTCCATCGACACAGATACCATTAGTATCTTCGTCACAATTGATTGGATCACAATCGATACGGAAACACTGTGGAGGTGGTGGAGTACCAACCGTTATCTTCAAATAATCCGGGGCTGACCAAGCGCCATCATTATCTTGCACTCGTAAACAAACTGAGTAAGTTGAATCGTTTAGGAGGGAAACTGAACTAGTTCTATTTGAAATATGAATAGTTGGTGTTAATGTTGGATCAGGAGCGGTGCAACCTTCGGAATATGTATCTGAGTTAACAATAAACCAGCGATAAGCGGAAATTGTTCCATCAGGATCAGTTCCTGTTCCTTCGAATCTCTGTAAAGTAGGATCTGGATAATTATAAGTTTCATCTCTTGTAGGCCTTGTAATTTCTGCTGTTGGTGGCTGGTTAGGAGCTTCAACTCTAATGCTTAATCTTCTTGTTGTATAGGCACCGATAGAATTAAAACAGGTTAATGTATAAGAATATGAACCAATAGCCAGTGGTTGAATTTTAGGATAAGTATATGTTCCATCTGAAAATAATTTTGAACCGGTCCAAATTCCTCCGTTAGCATTGGAAACAGAAGCTTCGCAATATGTTGTTGGATAAGTTGAAGTGCCAGAAACAGTATAGGTAAAATCAGCGGATGATCCAATCACAAAATCACGAACATTAGTAGTGTTTACCACAGATTCTACCCCTTCCGGATTTGTTATTTTATTGACACTAAAGCTGAGAGTTGGTCCAGCTACGCAAACACTGCCAATTCTGACATAGCCAGTTCTACATGTGAGTTCGCATTTTCTTGAAGTATCCGTATCTGAATAACGCCAAGTAACATCACTTGTCAAATCATCATTCTCTTCACTATCCCATGCAATAGTTCCTTCTGGCTTAGTGCCGGTGCAATCATACTCAATAGGACAAGCAGGGCATGATCCTCCACAATCTACTCCTGTTTCTGTTCCATTCTGTATTCCATCTGAACAAGTTGGCGTAGTTGGACAAACAGGGCATGATCCTCCACAATCTACTCCTGTTTCTGTTCCATTCATTATTCCATCTGAACAAGTTGAGGTAGTAGTTACTGGCGTATAATATTCACATTTTCTAGTTGAAGTACAGCTAGAAAAAGTAGTTCCGACATTTAACCAAGCAGTAGTATTTGTAGAGTCAACCGTGCTATCACCACTACACATTATCTGAGTAGTTCCATTAGGCGCAGTTTCAGAACAAGTTGATGGTGGAGGATAAGTAATTGATTCAGTTCTTGTATTATTACTTCGACTTGATTCAAGCGGAAAGCCTGCACAATTACCTCCATTAGCTGTGGGGCAAAGACGAAAAACATCATCAACGAAAGCTGTGAAACTAGTTGTACCACTTTCAGCAATCCAGTTCGTTCCATTGTTAGCGGTAACTGTTATTGAGCTACCAGCAGGAATGCTTGGAGTTGAACTATTATAGTACCAAAAAGTGCTTCCAAAGCCAACTCCTATTGGAGCATTAGCCGGTGATGGGCTGGAACCAATGTTTTTTATGACTGCACTAAAAGTGACTGTTTGACCAGGAGTTGGAGCGCTGGGTGTCCAAGTTATATCTTCAATTGTAAGATCGTAAGGGAGAACAGGAGGTGGATTAACTGCCACATTTACTGTTTTTATTTCAGATGGAACACCATTGTTCCAACATTGCAAAGAATAGGTTTTTGAAGTGGTAATATTGCCAGTTGAGTAAGTTCCTCCGGTACTGTCCCTCCAATCATTAGGCCAATCTCCGCTAGCCCAACAATCAGTTGCGTTTGCGACAGTCCAAATTAAATTAGTAGAGGTGTTGTAGGCTATTGGACTTGGAGGATCAGCATAGAAATTGAGAGTGGGGGCAAGAGGATTAACCGTTATCGTTAGACTATCACAAGCAAGTGACCAATCTTTGCCATCACTAACTCTAAAATAAATAGGATATGTTCCAGCCGTTGAAAAAGTTTCAGAAAAAGAAGGTGATAAATTATTTAACACTGTGCCATCGCAACTGCCTAAAGTCCATCTGTATCCAGTGATAGGATCTCCATCAGGGTCAGTTCCATGCCCAGAAAAGGAAACTGCTGTAGTAGGATTGTTTACATCTCCAGTTGGAGTGTCAATTGTTGCGGTTGGGGCGATGTTAGTAGTGCCACCACTACCATCAAGACTAACAACCACATCCACTGACTTTGTGGGTGTGCCAGAACAAGATATTGCATAGTTTTTGGTCCCTATAGTGGTTGGAGTAACCTTCAAACTTTGCGATGCACTCCCACTCGATAAAGTTATACTAGTAGGCCCAGGTGACAACCCTGCCGACCCATCAGAATTTGTACTAAAATAACAAATATCAGCATTCTCAATACTATAAGTCAACCAAAAACTCCCCCCCAGAATAATCTTGTTGTCAGCATCATCAGTAGTAACTGAAAGCGTAGGCGTTGGCTTGATGCATTTATTCACACTGCAATATGCAAATGCATTATAATAACTGCAATCTATAACACCTTTCCCAAGCGAAGAATCTGTATTGCAATAATATTCTGTCAATACATTGCCCGTACAATAATCATAGGCTGGACTTTTTGCACCTGTCGGAACAGGTGAAAAAGTAGTATCTCCAGCAATAAAAGGTTTGTCTCCACCATCAGAATCAGAACAAGTAGGTGGTGTCACTGGCGGTGTTACTGGAGGTGTCGCAGATATTTCGCATGCCCCTACTAATGAAGTATTCTCAACACACCCATATCCAGAATCACAAGCTTTCCAGCTTTCATAACGACTATTTCCACTACAATATTGTTCTATCACACCCCCCCCTTCTCCATAACTATAACATTGATCTTTTACGGTATATGCATATCCATCAGAACCAACTCCCGTGACTGTTCCTCGAGTATTTGGAACTATCCCCCCATCCGAATCAGAGCAAGAAGGTGGAGTAATACTACATACACCACTTTGGCATGTATAACCTGGTGTTGAACAATCTGTGCCATTAGCAGCAGTCGCATATGAGCAAGTATTGGATGAGCAAGATGCAGTCTTGCATGTCACTATAGGACACTCCGAAGCCACATTACACTCAACACATTTTCCGTCATAACAAGGGCAAACCCAATTATAAAAAGTACGCATTCCATCAGCTTTACAATAGAATTCAGTTAAGTTTTCATTATCCAAACAGGCGTCAGGCGCTACGCTTGCAAAATAAGTAGTAGTCCCTTTGGTGTAAGGTGCATTCCCATCATCAGTCTCCGTGCAACTCGCTTTTGCTTGATTCACCAACAGCAAAAAAGCAACCACAAACAAAAACGAAACTGCAATTTTTTTGATCATATTTTTTTTATATTTTTATATCACAATTATACCACACTTTTCTTTTTGACACTAGCTTTTAGTTATCCACACCCCCTAAAAATTCTTTCCCTCGCAATTTCCTATGATACCCAATCGCAAAACGGTGCGCTTCGTTTCTGATCTGCTCGATTATATTTTGGTCTAATTTTGGAACATTGCCGAATGTTCGCAGATCTAATTTTTTTCGCGTTGGTCCTTTGGCGACCGCCAAAAGCGGAATTTCCAGTTTATAATTTTTTAAAATTCTGCGAGCCATATTGAGATGCCCCGCTCCCCCGTCAAGCAAAATCAGATTGGGCAACGGCCAATTGTTTTCAAATCTTCGCATCAAGACTTCTCGCATTGCTCCCACATCATTCGTGCCATCGATGGTTTTTATTCTAAATTTTCGATACTGGCTTTTGTTCGGCCCAATTTCACCATACGAATTATCAAATACCACCATCGATCCAACATTGAATTTCCCCGAAATATTGGAAATATCATACCCCTCAATTCGCATGTTTTGTATTTTTGGATTTTGAGATTTGGATTTTATTTGTAATTTGGATTTTGTAATTTGGAATTTCTCATCTCGACTAGAGATGAGGGCTATATCCCGAATATGTTGCAACGCAAAAATTTTATTTCTAATTTCTCCTGCTTTCTCAAATTCTTCTTTTTTCGAATACTTAGCCATTTCTTTTTTCAATTTTGCCAGCAAACTTTTCTTTTTACCTTCCAAAATCATTTTTATCCCTCGAATATTTTTTTGATAATCACTTTTTGAAATCGCCCCAGCGTACGGTCCAGGACAAAGCCCTATTTGAAAATCCAAACACCCTTTTTCCGAATTTTCTTTTTTGTTATGATAGGGAAAAATTTTCCGCAAGATTTTTAGTGCAATCTCGATTTGTTTTTTGGAGGTATATGGACCGTAGGTCTTTTTTGTAGGGAACAAAAATTTTTGTTCCCTACCTCGGAAAATCAAAATTCTCGGAAAATCTTCTTTGGTAAAAATAACATACGAAAATGACTTATCGTCCTTCCCATCGACATTATATTTCGGCTGAAATTTTTTAATGAGTTCTTGTTCTAAAATATACGCCTCTAAAACTGTCTCGGTTTTTTTGATTTCGATGTCTTTCACCTCCGAAATCATAATTTCAATCGGCCTCCTATTTATTCGTATGTTCGTAGATTCGCATACCATTCGTAGATTCGCATCGGTCAAAAAATATGACCCCACCCGATCCTTCAAACTCGTCGCCTTCCCCACATAAATAATCTTCCGATTTTTATCACGAAAAATATACACTCCGGGTGAATTTGGAAAAGATTTAATTTTTTTGGGAATATTGCTTGACATATAAATAAATCTATGCTAAATTATATCATTCATTCTTTAACAATCCAATAATAATCGAGTATTTAAACAATACACAGAAGGAGAAAAATCAATGAAAAATTCCAACGCCAATAATCTTATTGAGCAAGGAAAACTTAACGGGATTCAAGAAATAGAAAATTTACTTGGTCATGAAGTAGTTAAGCTCTATAATCCAAGCTATCAACTGTTAGATGCAATGTCAACCAATATGGAGTTACCGGAAAAAATGCGCTTTATGCTTGAAATAATTCAAAGTGCGATTGCGTGTGGCATAGCCTATACCCCATCAAAAGCCGTTCTTCAAATTATATCCACCGATATGGATAAACTTGTAGGTTTGGCTTGGCAATCCTTCATTCTTAAAGATGTTTTAGGAGGAAATTTTACAGAACCACTGGATAATTACTCAAATAAAATTCAGCGCCTATGGAATACTCCGAAAAATTTGATAGGAATTTCAAAAAATGGCTTTCGAGAATACATTGATAGTGTCCAGCCAATACTCCAAGTTAGGCTGGTACAATTACTTTTAGGATTACTGTCAATAAGTCTGTCAAGATTTTTCTTACCAAAAATTGAAAATGGTGGTTATGGATTTCGCATTTTCAAAATTATTGATTTATTGTCTGAATTAAATCGGGATATACCAATAAATCTTCTTGTCAGTTCACCGTCCGCTAGTAATGACCAGCTGGTTTTGGAAATTTCCAGCCCTGAAAAAAAATCCGACTGCGAAAAAGATTGGTATTGGAGATTTGACACTCCTCATACCCTAGACATCGTCTGCCAATTATTATATCAACACCTAGGAAAGCCTTACGCTCGCGAGAAAGTATTAACTCATAGAAGTGAAAACTCGCGTTTCTTCATTAGATGCGAATTGGATTTTGCTACTTAACCATCTATCTCTTGGGCGATTGTCTTTTGACATCGCCCATTTTTTTATTTCAAAACTTTGTTAATATCCCCTTCTCCCTTCGGGAGAAGGTGCCCGAAGGGCGGATGAGGGAGAGGCTAAATTAAATTCTAAATACTAATTTAGTTTGTTCCCTCTCCTGTCCCGATAGTAATCGGGACATCCTCTCCCAGAGGGAGAGGAGGCTATTTCTTCAAAACCTCTTTCAAGTATCTCCCTGTCCAGCTCTCCTTGTGATATTTCGCCACTTCTTCCGGCGTGCCAGAAACAATTAGTTTTCCCCCACCATCTCCCCCTTCTGGCCCAAGATCAATTATCCAATCAGCTGTTTTGATCACATCCATATTATGTTCAATTACCACCACGGTGTTGCCGGCGTCCACCAAACGATTCAAAACTTTCAAAAGTTTTTTAATATCATCAAAATGCAAGCCTGTGGTTGGTTCGTCCAAAATATAGAGAGTGTCACCTGTGGCTCGGCGAGAAAGTTCAGTGGCCAGTTTTATCCGTTGAGCTTCTCCGCCAGAAAGTGTGGTGGCACTTTGTCCAAGCTGAATATATCCCAGTCCCACATCTTCCAAAACTGCCAGCTTGTCATAGATCTCAGGAAAATTTTGAAAAAATTCCCGCGCATCCGTTATCGTCATATCCAACACTTCCGCAATATTTTTTCCCTTATACTTTACTTTCAAAGTTTCACTATTATATCTTTTTCCATGGCAAATATCACAAGGCAAATAGACATCCGGCATAAATTGCATTTCAATTTTGAGCTGTCCGTCCCCTTGGCAATTGTCGCATCTTCCACCCTTAACATTAAACGAAAATCTCCCAGGAGAATATCCCCTGCTCTTGCCGTCTCGCGTCTCGGCAAATAATTCGCGAATTGGGGTAAAAAGTCCAGTGTAGGTAGCCGGATTAGATCTTGGCGTTCTTCCAATTGGACTTTGATCAATCATAATAACCTTGTTGATATAGTGTGCGCCAACAATTTCATTGTGCTTACCAGGGCGATCCAATGTTCGCATAATGTCACGCGCCAAAGATTTATATAGAACATCTTCGACCAATGTTGATTTTCCAGAGCCAGAAACTCCCGTCACGCAAGTCAAAACTTTCAAAGGAAATTCTACGGTGACGTTTTTGAGATTATGCTCACATGCTCCGCGCACAATAATAGATTTTTTGTTTTTCATACTCCGCCTAGAAGTTGGAATTTCAATGGATAATTCTTTTCGAAGATACGCCGCCGTAAGTGACTTTTTGCTTTTCAAAACTTCCTGCGGTGTTCCGGAAGCAATAATTTCTCCGCCATGCTTACCCGCCCCCGGACCGATGTCCACCAAATGATCGGCCGCCAACATCGTTTCTTCATCATGTTCCACCACAATCAAAGTATTACCGACATCGCGCAGTCGCAAAAGTGTTTCCAACAGTTTAGTGTTATCTCTAGCATGCAGTCCCACTGACGGCTCATCAAGAATATAGAGAACACCCACCAGTTGCGAACCAATTTGCGAAGCCAAGCGAATTCTTTGCGCCTCTCCACCCGCCAAAGTTGCGGCGCTTCGTCCCAACGTCAAATATCCCAGTCCCACATTTTCCAAAAAGCTCAAGCGATTTTTAATTTCAGTGAGAATTCTTCCAGCAATCAATTCTTCTTTTTGGCTAAATTTCAGTTCCCTGAAAAATTTCAAGGCTTCAAAAATACTCACTGAAGAAATTTCTGAAATATTTTTGTTATGGACTGTCACCAAAAGAACTTCTTTTTTATATCTTGCGCCAAGACACTCCGAGCAAGGATTTTGCGACATATATTTTTCCGTATCCGCTCTCACTGCGTCTGATTGGGTTTTTTTATATTTATCTTGCAAGTATCCTACCGCTCCTCGCCAATTCATATTATATTTCCAAACCGCCCCGGTTTTTGAGCGTAGCGTCACTGGAATGCTTTCGGCCTCATCTTCTGAAATCATATCTTTCGCGTCTTTGTCTCCAAATAGCAAAATATTAAAATCCTCTTCCGACAAATCTCGCAGGCGCGTATTTTCTGAGATATGAAAATGATTTGTCACTGCGCGAAGAATTGTTCCTTGCCAATTATTTTTCTTATAACTCCACGGCATAATCGCCCCTTCGGCAATAGTCTTGTTTTTATCCGGTGCCACAAGTGCTGGATCAATTTCTTTTTTTGTTCCCAATCCTTCGCAAGCAGGACAAGCCCCATAAGGACTGTTGAAAGAAAACAATCGCGGTTCGAGTTCAGGAAATTCAATTTCATGAATCGGACAAGCCAGATTCTGATTGAAAACCACAATATTCTCCCTCTCCTTAATAAGGAGAGGGTTGGGGTGAGGTTTGTTCGTAGATTCGTTCTTGTTTCGTAGTTTCGCATCTGTTCTTATTTTCACCAATCCTTCTGATAATTTCAAAGCTTTCTCTACTCCCTCAAAAATTCGTGAGATATTTTTATCTGTAATTTCCACCTCATCCACCAAAATATCAATACTATGTTTTTTATATCGCTCAAGCTTTATTTGCTCTTTTATTTTGGCATTAAGTTCAATTTTTTTTCCATTGACATAGGCAAAAGAATATCCGCGTCGAAACATCTCTGAGAGCATAGTACCATATTCCCCTTTTCTCTGTCTGATAACTGGGGAAAGAATTTCGATTCTATTAACGTCTGTAGAGACGCCCCGTCGGGGCGTCTCTACATTACCAGAAAAATCCAAAATCCTATCCACAATTTCATCAGTGGAAAGTTTCGTAATTTCTCGAGAACATTCTGGACAATGCGGGATTCCAATTTTAGCATAAAGTAATCGAAGATAATCTTGAATTTCCGTCACCGTGCCAACAGTGGAACGAGGGTTATGTGAAGCCGCTTTTTGATCAATAGAAATGGCGGGAGAAAGTCCTTCGATATAATCCACATCGGGCTTATCCATTTGTCCCAAAAATTGCCGGGCATAGGAAGACAAACTTTCCAGATAGCGCCTTTGGCCTTCCGCAAAAATTGTGTCAAAAGCCAATGTACTCTTACCAGAGCCACTAATGCCCGTAAAAACTATAAATTTATTCCTTGGTAAATTTAAATTTATATTCTTCAAATTGTGTTCGCGCGCGCCGCGAATAATTATCTCGTCTTGCATGATTTTTATAAGCTTTAATTTTATTCGTACATTCGTATAAAATTCGTAATTCGTAAGGGACACAAAAAACTTCCCCTTTTGAGGTACTTAGTATTTAGTTGTTATACCCTTCAATCATATTACACCTTAGGTTATAAATATATTCCTGGCAAATATTCTGCTACAATTAAAAATTCAAAATGCAAAAACAAAATATCACTATTTTCTCTGTCCCTCTCTCCCTTTGGGAGAGATGTCGCGTACTCGCGACAGAGAGGGAACGAACTTACAAAAATTCTTCGATCTTTATAAGCACTCCTTCCAAATTATCATTAATTTCATTATTCCAAAATCTTATTATCCTAAAGCCTTGTCTTTCTAAAAACTCAGTTCTTTTTTTGTCATATCTTTCTTGATTTTCTTCTTTATGTTGCCAACCATCAAGTTCTATTATTAGTTTTTTATCCAAACATACAAAATCAACAATATAATTTCCTACTTGATGCTGTCTCCTGAATTTTAGGTTATGGAATCTTTTAGCACGAAGACGAGACCAAAGAATTATTTCTTGCGGTGTGGAATTTTTTCTTAAATTCCTATTTCTTTCTAGGGCTTGCTTGGATAATTTTGTTTTTATTCTTTTCATTTAGCTTTTTCCCTCTCCCGACGATGAATACATCGTCGACCTCTCCCTAAGGGAGAGGTGGAAAATTATTTTTTATTTGTAATTTTTATAAACTCACAAACTTCACCGGCAAAACTTTCTTGAAAATTCCGGCAATGAGGATTGAATCGGATGAATGAATGAAGATTGGTTGATGAATTGTGTTGGTGGATTTTGGAAAAAGTCCGATAATATCTGAGCTAACTTTTTTGTACCGTTTGATGGTCGCCATACCATTTATCACTGCAACTACAATTTTTCCTTCAAGATCTTCTCCACTAGAATATTCATATTTTTCAAAAATAGCATAGTCACCATCATTGATTCCGTCCTTGTCCATTGAATCCCCAAGAGTCTTCACTGCAAAAAGTTGAGCACTGTCGCTTCCGCGAAAAAGGGCTTTGGAAATTTGCAAAAAGCCATCGACATTGTCCTGAGCATAGGCTAAAGCTTCTCCACAAGAAGCCAAACCATAAACTGGAATGGAAAAAATATTTTTCAAATTGGCAAAACTTTCATTTTCCACTAAATATACTTTTCTGTCTTTGTCTCTTTTGATCAAATCTTTTTTCTCCAAAGCTTCAATCACCTGCATCACTGATTTCAAACTGTCTCGCACACCTTGCGCTTCCAGATATTTATGCAATTTATAACTGGTTGGATTTTCCCCACGCTGCGAAATTAGCTCGCGGATGCTTTCCAAAATACTTTGTTGTTTGGCTGTTAGTGTTGCCATAATTTTTATTTATTATTTATTACAGTGATATTCTAGCACTTCTCAAATATCACTGCAAGCGCTCCCCTGTGGATAACTTTACCTGCCAGATTTGCTTATTTTATTAAATAGCCCCAACTAAGAATTAGGTTTATTTAACCCAAACAGTTGAGGATAAATAACAAAATAGGCAAATCAGGCAGGTACAAAAAAATCCCCCAGCTTGGGGGATTTTATACTAAATACAAGATATTTTAACTCGCCTCATCCTGCCTCATCGGCAGATAAACGGCGGATAAGCTAAAGCTTAATTACAGCTTCCACCTTGTGTTGTGGCTGTGCTAGTGCTAAGAGCCTTGGCGCATTCAGCCGGTGCAGTGTTGAAAGCATCACAAATAGCTTTTTTATAACTTTCTGAATCAGCGTATTTATAAACCGCTTTAGTTGAAACACCATTAATGAGCATCGTTGGTGAACCACTCGCCTGCGCATCAGCAGAAATTTTTTCGTCTGCTTTCATAAGGGTAGCTCCTTCTGATTTTACACAAGCGGAAATCTTAGTTGAGTTTAATCCAACGCTTTTTGCGCCCACTTCCCAACAAGCTCCATCACTTCCGCAATTTTTGTTGACATAAGTCACAAAATTCATCCATTTGTCTTTGCCGAAATATTTCAAAACACATGCCTCTCTTTCGTTTTGTAATACTTCCGGTTCTCCGTGCAAAGAATTAATCTTGTCTCCAGCAGAACTCACAATGTAGCGAAAATTGAAATCAACTTTGTTTTTGAGCAAATTATAGACTGATTGCATAGTGTCTTCCGCTTTGTTGCCATAAGGGCAAAAACTCATCACAAACAAATCAACTTTTGGTTTGTCAGTTTTTGGCACTTCTTTTTCTGGCTCAGCTGTTTTTTTCTTTTCTTCCGCAATGGTTTTTTTAGTTTCTTCTATGTCCATCGGAGCGCTTGGAAAGAATTTTTTTCCGTCCAATGAAAGATAAGAATCAATTTCTTGCTTCTGATCACCTTCACCAATCTTTACTTTAACCTTAAACATTCCATTTTCCTTGACCACTTCAGCTATTTCTGCTTTTGTTCCTTCTTGCATCAAATTGTTGTTGATGAAATCCTCTATTTGTGTCTTAGCCGATTTTTCCGTCAGATTGTTTTTCTTCCACACTTTTTCATAATAGCCTACTCCGACGATAAGAACGATCAAAACGATCACTCCAATTATTTGTGGCAAAAATTTCTTGTATTTTTCACAACCACACTTTCCCTTTTCACAGCAATCTGCAACTTCCGCTACTTCGGGTTCTTTTTTTTCTGTTTCCATTTCCATATTTTTTTAATAGTTAACTTATTATTGTTCCTATATTATAAATAATCGCCCGATTTAACGCAAGTGGTTGATTTTTTTGGTTTTTTTAGGAAATAAATAAGGGAGCGGACAACTTGTTGTTGCCAACTCCCCGCGCGAATACGCATTGGTTTTTTCTCCTTTAATTAAAGGTTTCTTGATGCGGTTTATCCAAAAAACCGCCATTAGGAGCTCTTGCTACTCCTAATGCATCTTTTGCCTGAAAAAGTTTAATTCCTTCCCCAAAATAAACATTCACAGCTTCTTCCATCATTCGATGGCGCCTATCTTTGTTTAGTCTGGAAGAAAAAATTATTTTACGAAGAATTTCATTCATTTTTCTTACCTTTTCCTTTTTAAAAGATTTAAAGAACAAAAAAATCATGCCAAAAGACATGATCCCTAATAAAAATTTTGCATTTATTTTTTAAAATAAACCAAAACATAATATTCAGCTTTATTTTTTATTTCCCCCGAACATCTGCCAATACTTCTATTCTATTCTTTCCCCAAAAACTTGCAACTCAAAGTTATCCACAATGTAATATTTATTTTATCTGCAACTTCCTCAGCTCCCCAATCTCATCTCGAATAATAGCTGCCTTTTCGAACTCTAGATTTCTGGCGGAATCTTTCATCTCCTTTTCACGTTGTTTAATATAGCCAGCGATGTCTTCCAAGTTTTCCAAATTAATAAATTCTTTGGGAATTTCGGATTTAATTTCATGATCGACAATTGATTCAATTTTCTTTTGAATAGTTTTGGGCGTGATATGATGTTTTTTGTTATAGGCTGTTTGCAATTTTCTTCGCCGATTAGTTTCGTCGATGGCGCGTTTCATTGAGCCAGTTAAATTGTCGGCATAAAGAATAACTTTGCCTCGCACATTTCGCGCGGCGCGACCAATAGTTTGAATGAGTGAAGTTTCACTTCGCAAAAATCCTTCTTTGTCAGCGTCAAAAATTGCCACCAGTGACACTTCTGGCAAATCTAAGCCTTCCCGCAAAAGATTGACACCGACGAGAACATCAATGTCCCCTCGACGAAGTTTTTCCAAAATTCTAATACGATCAAGCGTATCCACGCCAGAATGCAAATATTCTGATTTTATTTGCGACTCTTTCAAAAATTCCGCCAAATCTTCGGCCTGTTTTTTGGTCAGTGCCGTGATGAGCACTCGCCCGCCTCGCGTCGACGAGTGGTCTCCACGAGTCGAGGCGGGTTCTTTTCTCGCTATTTCCTTTTCTATTTCTTTCATTACATCCTTGACTTGCCCCCGTGCACTTTTAATTTCAATTTCCGGATCAATTAGCCCTGTCGGACGGATAATCTGCTCGGCGATGTCTTTGGAATTTTGAGCTTCATATTTTCCAGGTGTCGCCGAAGTGAAAATAATTTGATTGATTTTTTTTTCAAATTCAGCAAATTTCAGCGGTCGATTATCATAAGCACTGGGAAGTCTAAAGCCATTTTCTACTAGCGATGTTTTTCTGGAATAATCACCACTAAACATTCCGCCTATTTGTGGAATAGTCACATGCGATTCATCAATTACAATTAAAAAATCTTTAGGAAAATAATCCAGCAAAGTATAGGGTGTTTCACCGTCTCCTCGTCCGGAAAGATAGCGCGAATAATTTTCAATCCCATTACAATAGCCAATTTCTTTCATCATTTCAATGTCTTGCCTAGTTCGACGCGACAATCTTTCAGCTTCCAAAATTTTTCCTTTCTTTTTAAAATCCTTTATTCTCTCTGTCATTTCCCTTTCAATCTCCCCCAAGGATTCTTGCATTACAGGTTCTGGCACCACAAAATGCTTAGCCGGATAAATGACAGCTCGTTCCAGCTTTCCTAATTCTTCGCCAGTTAAAAAATCATATTCGGAAATTTTTTTAACAGAATCGTCTTCTAAAATTATTCGTGTAATCACCTCTCTTCCAGGAGTAATCACTTCCAAAGTATTACCCGTGAGACGAAATTTTCCCCGTGCCAAAATATCCGAGCGAACATATTGCATGTCAATTAGTTTTTTTATTATTTCTTCACGACTAAATTCTACAGAAGCTAAGCTTCGGGACGCGTCCCGAAGCTTAGCTTCTGTCTGCGTTTTCAATTCCAAAGTTATATCCCGATAATATTCCGGTGAGCCCAAACCATAAATACAAGACACTGAGGCACAAATAATCACGTCTTTTCGAGAAAGTAAAGCTGCTGTGGCGGCGTGACGCAAGCGATCAATCTCATCATTAATTTGCGATTCCTTTTCGATATAAGTATCACTGGAAGCAATGTAGGCTTCTGGCTGATAATAATCATAATAACTCACAAAATATTCCACCGCACTTTTTGGAAAAAAAGTCCGGAACTCCTGTGCCAATTGTGCCGCCAAAGTTTTGTTGGGAGCAATGACCAAGGTAGGACGCTGCACTTTTTCAATTACATTAGCAATAGTGAAAGTCTTACCCGACCCCGTCACACCCAAAAGCGTCTGGAATCTTTTGCCAGCTTCAAGTCCCGCCGTAAGCTTTGCAATGGCCTGCGGTTGGTCCCCTTCCGGCTTGAATTTTGATGAGATTTTGAATTTCATAATAATTCGCCTTTGTCATACTGAACTTTTTTCAGCATCTATCCCCTACTTTTAGATCCCGAAACAAGTTCGGGATGACACTACTTATATACTCCCTCAATTTTAAAATTTTGTCTAATTTATGATTATCCGCTATAATTAAACTGTTATGAAAAAGACCAAGTCCGAAAAACGCGAAAAGAAGAAAAAGCCGAAAATGCGAGTTTCCGGTAAAAGTGTGTTTCAAGTAAAGAAAATTATAGAAAAAAAATAGGCTTTATTCGTACTTTCGCTAGATTCGTACTTTCGTAAATCCCAATTGACTAATAATTTAACTTAAGCTATCATAATATGAAGTTAGTTGCCAAATTAATAATCAGAATTCTCGCTAACAGCGCCGCTATTTGGGTGGCCAGCTATTTTATCGACGGTTTTTCCTTTAGCGGAAACTCCCGTGATTGGATTTTGGCAGGACTAGTTTTGGCCATTTTGAATTCATTAGTCCGACCAATTCTAAAACTCCTGACCTGTCCCGTAATTATCCTCACGCTTGGACTTTTCTCAGTTTTCATAAATATTTTCGTTTTGTTTTTAGCTGAAAGAATCCTGCCTAATCTCCAAATCGATGGGCTGTGGCCAGCCTTTTGGGGCGTAATCGTAATTAGCCTCGTAAATTATATAATCTTATCAATTTTTGATAATAAAGAAGAATAACAATATGATCAAAATTATAAACATCACTGAGATAATCGTTTCTGTGCTACTCATCATTTCCATTCTCCTCCAAAATCGTGGAGCGGGATTAGGTGGAACATTCGGTGGCAGTTTTGGCGGATATCACACCAAGAGAGGTTTTGAAAAATTTTTAGTCGTTTTCTCTGTAATACTATCAGGTCTGTTTATTATCCTCGCCCTCTTAAATCTAATTGTGGCTAAATAATATTTAATCCAAAGTAAAATATATTAGTAACTTTACGGATAGAAAAAATAAGTGGCCAAAAATGTCGCAGTGGCCAAAAATAGTGAAGATCTTGAGTTTCAAAGAAAAACTCCTTTTTTATTCACTTCTGCTTCTTTTTATTGGATCAGTGATAACATCCGCAACTCTTTTCTATTATTCCAAAACCAAAGCTATCCCAACTTACGGCGGAGAATATATTGAAGGGATCGTTGGCCAACCACTCTACGTCAATCCTCTACTCTCACCATCTAATGAAACTGACGCTGATTTGGTGCAACTAGTCTATTCTTCTCTTTTCAAATATGATGGCTCCGGCAACGCTGTACCTGATTTGGCAGAAAGTTATGATCTTTCTGAAGATAAAACAACCTACACTGTGCATCTTCGAAAAAATGTTCGTTGGCATGACAATGAACCATTTAATGCCGATGATGTTATTTTTACCATTAATCTGATTTCTAACCCCGCCTACAAAAGTCCTTTGCGTGGCAGTTGGCAAGGTATTGAAACCAGCCTCGTCGATGATTCGACTATTGAATTTAGAATAAAAACTCCCTATGTCGGCTTTATCAACGATCTGACTTTCGGAATTTTACCCAAACACCTCTGGGAATCAACCGCGCCAGAAAATTTCAGTTTGAATTCTTTGAACCTAAAACCAATTGGTACGGGACCATATAAATATAGCGCTATTCAAAAAGATTCCAAGGACAACATTCTTTCCTACAAACTCATTTCCAATCCAGACTATTTCATTGCTCGACCTTTCATTTCCAAAATGACTTTCAATTTCTATCTAGATGAAGAATCCGCTGTGAGCGCTCTGAACCGCAAAGAAATTATGGGCATTAGTGTTGTGTCTTCGGAAAATATCAAAAGTATAAAAAATCAAAAAACTGTCGCCATTCACAAGGCCGAAATCCCACGCTATTTTGCTATATTTTTCAATCAAACCAAGAGCGTTCCTTTGGCCAATGATGAAGTGCGCGAAGCGCTAAGTTATGCCACTGACAGAAAAGAAATTGTGGATAAAGTTTTGGACGGTGAAGGCGAAGAAGTCTATTCCCCTTTTCTTTCCTATATGACCGGCTACAACGCTGATGCAACTGAACCTAAATTTGATCTAGAAAAAGCCAACAAAATTTTGGATGAAAAAAATTGGAAAAAAGGAGATGATGGAATCAGAGCAAAAGATGATGTGAGGTTGGAAATTAATTTAGTCACCACTGACTGGGAGGAACTCACAAGGACTGCAGAAATATTGAAAACTCAATGGGAAAAGGTAGGTGTCAAAGTCAACATCACTCCTTTCACAATTTCTGATATTCAAGAAAATTATATCCGTCCGCGCGAATATGAAGCTTTGCTTTTTGGCCAAGTCATCGGCGCTGATCCAGACCCCTACTATTTTTGGCACAGCGACAACAAAAAAGATCCCGGGCTCAATCTTTCACTTTTTGGAAGTGATGATTCAGACAAGTTAATTGACGAGGGAAGAGAAGAATTTAACACAGAAAAAAGAGCCGAGAAATATATTGATTTTCAAAAAATTGTTGCCAAAGAAATTCCCGCCATTTTTCTTTATAGCCCAAGTTATGTTTATCCAGTTAATGGACGCGTCCAAGGGATAGATATCCAAACACTCATCTCCCCTTCCAACCGCTTCAGCCAAGCTAATTTGTGGTTCATTAAGACAAAAAGAATTAGCAAATAATTTTTAAAAATAAAAAAACTATGAACATTGATTTTGGCTTCGTGCCCAAACACTATGCTTCGCGTGAACACGAAAAAATGAAGGATGTCCTTATGGATCCTAGTGGTGTTGGACCAGCTATCCACTACTATATGATTCGTGGTGGAGTGAACCAGAAAAATATCACCGTTTGGGAGCCAGGAACCGTTTCAGGAGAATACATCAAAACCTATGGTCACTATCACGTTGGAAACTTAGATGAAAATTATAATATTCTTTTTGGTGAAGGCATTGCCCTTTTGCAAAAATTATCCGTAGACGAAAATGGTGAAATGATTGCTGATCGCGTAGAAGAATTCAAAGCGATTGTCACTAAACCAGGCGACGAAATATATATGGGCCTAGGCTATGGGCATCTTCTAGTCAATACTGGCTCAACTTATTTTGTCACAGCAGACGACAGTCCGGTTGATTTCGAAGAACGTGATCCGGCTAGTTTCCCAGGACACGCCGACTACAAACTCGTCAAACAAATGCACGGCTTCGCCTACTACGTCATTGAACATAATGGCAAACCAGCCCTCAAAAGAAATCCTAACTACACAGAAATTCTCAAAGAAGACTTGGGTGGGTTGGAAGTTGTTGAATAATTGAGAAAAAAATCAGCCAAAAAAATTGTCAAAATTAATAGTATTGTAATCTGTTTTATTGGTTCTTTTTATTGTTATTTGTTTTACATAGGCAAAAATCAAGTATTTAACCTGCAACTTTTATTGAGGAGGTTTTTATGGGCTCTTACAATGTGGTTTTTCGTTACACAAAACCAGCGAGAGGTTATTGCGGCGTCATAACCTGGAAAAGTTTTACCGACAAACAACACTTTGATAATTGGCTAAATGCCAATCTAAATATCAAAGAAAGACAGGAGGTGGTTGAGGAAGGGGTAACTGAAGAAAGGGCTATCGAGCTCGTGCGTCAAACTCCCTTTAAATGCTACATCGCTTCGAGCGTGCAGGAATCAATCACTCCTGATGGGAAGTTTAATTTGAATCGTTTCATGATGAAAATAAACGGACTTCTCTTTACAAGAACATTGGAGAATCCTGAAGGTGCAGAGAGTGATTTGGAATCACTTGAGAATTTTCTGGAAGCCTTCGTCTGTGTATTTGATACAATTTCTCCCCTGATAGTGCCGGCGTAATTCCCTACTGCTTTACTTAAAGGGAACATCTGATTTTAATCAGATGTTCCCTTTTTTCATACAAAATTATCTCGTGTATTACAAAAGATATTATAAATATTTCTTATCCTTATTTTTCTTAAGCTCATCAACTATCTTTTTCACATCTTGTGCTCTGTTTTTTGGACAAATTAAGAGAGCGTCGTCAGTGTCGACAACTAAAATATTATCCAAACCGATAGTAGCGATTAATTTATTTTTATTGCCTTTGATAAAAGAATTTTTGGTATCCACCGCTATCGCATTGCCATCAATATAGTTTTTCTTTTCTTCGGAGAGAAATTCATCGATCACCCCCCAAGTTCCCATATCCGTCCATTCAAAAGGATTGATGATGATATAACTTTGACTAAAAATGTGTTTAGTCACATCTTCAGTTGTTCCCGCTTCCATTTTTGAATAAATTTTTTCTATCTCTTGGGCTTCTTTTTGCTTTCCCAAAACGGCTTTGATTTTCATAAGACTTTTGTACCAATTTGGCTTATATTTTTTATAAGCTTCCAGCATCAAATCAGGGTACCAACAATAATGATTGGAGTGAGTGGCAATTCTAAAATCACCAATCAGCTTCTTTGTTTCTTCTACAGTACCAAGACGAGGCACAAACTTTTCAATTTTGAAAATATCCGCCTTTTTTTGATTTTTGAGAATTTCTCCTAGCATCAGATAGTCAATGCCCATATCTGGATAAAGGGCTTTTTGTCCTCCTGTCACCAATTTCTTCTCTTTCTTCACGAGGTCTTCGGCTATCTTGGTCATTTCAATAAATTTCACATCAGGTTTTCGAAGACAATCCGCCTGGACAATCATAAATGGCTCTTTAGGATATCGATGCGCTACTTTGATAATCGCTAGTCCCACGGCCGGACCGGTGTTTATAGCAATATCAGGTTCTACAATGATATTTTCTAGCGGAATCTCCGGCGCATCTTCCACCACATACTTCACATATCTTCTTTTGGTCGCCACAAAAATATCTTGCGCGCCATATTTTTTGAGAAGAGATTCAACATTCTGCCGAAAAAGAGTCGTGTCACCAATAATTGGCTGGAACTGCTTAGGTTTGTCTTCTCGACTCATTGGCCAAAGTTTCGTCCCTTGTCCTCCGGCGAAAATTATAAATTTCATAAAAAATATTTAATAATTATTTTGCACCTTTCTATTATAACAAATCAAGTAAATTGTGCCAGACTTAGAACTTAAAAAAGCCTAATCTAAGCCAAATTAGTTATTTTCGCTTGACAAAAGTCTGGATTAGAGTATAATAGTATGATAGTATAAACTTGCTTTAGAATTTCTTTTCTATATTTCTTGATAACTTGCATCACAAACTTTTAACGAGAAAATATTTTTCAGCCTTTTTTTAGATTTCTAAAACTTTATTTTATCATATTAAGACTTACGTATTTTCCTGAAAATCTATTTACATAGCCAGTGCAATGGCAGGATTGCAACTACGTAACTTCTATCTATAATCTTAGTTTTGTTTTTTTGTAATTTCAGCGAACAATAGATTTGAAGGGAAATGCGTAAGTCATTATTTTATCATTTTAATCATTAATTAATTAAGCTCATTTTAAAATGAGCAAACTATTTGAACTTTATGTTTAACAAATCATTTGGCCAAACAACTTCTGTTGTGAAACCAAAACAAACCGTCGCGAGACCAAAAACTTTTGCGACAAAAAAAACAACTCCTCTGCGGAGTTTCGCCCAAAACGGCCTAAAAATAATTCCTCTCGGAGGACAAGAAGAAGTCGGGCGTAATATGACTCTTTTTGAATATGGTCAGGATATCATCATCTTGGACATGGGACTGCAATTTCCCGAAGAAGATATGCCAGGAATTGACTATATCATTCCTAACATCAGCTATCTCAAAGGCAAAGAAAAAAGAATTCGCGGAGTAATTTTGAGCCATGGTCATCTTGACCATATCGGCGCTGCGCCAATTCTGCTTCGTAACCTTGGCTATCCAACAATCATCGGGCGCGATATGACGCTTGCTATGGTCAAAAAGAAATTGGAAGACTTTGAAAAAGGATCCGCCCAAAATCTCAAAACTATTCGCGTCAAAGCTATCACAGACAAAATTCGCTTAGGTAGTTTTGAAATAGAATTTTTCGATGTAGAACATTCGATTATGGACGCCGTCGGAGTGATCATTAAAACTCCAGATGGCACTGTCATTCACCCAGGGGACTGGACAATGGAAAAAAACGCCAATGGAAAAAGTCTCGTCACCTACGAGCATTTGTCACGCTTGCCTAGCCCAAGAATTTTGATGCTAGAAAGTCTTGGCGCAATTGTCAAAAATCCTAGCCGTACCACGGAAGAAGAAATGTATTTCAATTTGGAAAAACTCATCAGTGAAGCGAGCGGGAAAATTATCATCGGAACTTTTTCTTCTCAAATCAAACGCATCGGACACATTTTGGAATACGCCGAAAAGATTGGCAAGAAAGTTGCCTTGGATGGCTATAGCATGAAAATGAATGTGGAAATTGCCAAAGAATTGGGCTACATCAAAATGCATAAAGATACGCTGGTGCCAATTGCCAATATTCACAATTATCCAGAAAACAAAATTATTGTCATCTGCACTGGTGCGCAAGGCGAAGGCAATGCCGTGCTTTCAAGAATTATCACTGACAATCACCGCTTCATCAAAATCAAAAAAAATGACACAGTTATTTTTTCCTCCTCGGTTATCCCAGGCAACGAAAGAACTGTGCAAAGACTCAAGGATAATCTATACCGAAAATGCGACAATGTGATTCATGATGACATTATGGATGTGCATATCAGCGGACACTGTAGCGCCGTGGACATTCAAGAAATGCTTCGCCAAGTGCGACCAGATTTCTTTGTGCCAGTTTATGCTCATCATTATATGCTCAAAGAAGCAGAAAAATTAGCTGTGCGCATTGGCTTTCGCAAAGAAAATATTTTCGTGCTCGACAATGGTAATGTTTTGGAAGTGCAAAAAAATAATACTGCCAAAATTTTACCAAAAAAAGTTGATACTAGTTATGTGATGGTGGACGGACTCGGCGTGGGCGATGTCGGACAAGTAGTCCTGCGTGATCGCCAAGTTTTGAGTGAAGACGGAATGTTTGTAATCACTGTAATTTTGGACAGTAAAACTAAAAATGTTGTTGGCAACATTCAAATCACCTCTCGCGGATTTATTTATGTCAAAGATAATTTTGACTTGGTCAATGAAACTAAAAATCAAGTGAAAAAAGCTATCAAAGACACTACTTCCAAAAAAACTTCCCCCGAAAAGAAATTCATCGAAAACGCCATTCGCGAAGTCGTCGGCCTCTTCCTCTTTCAAAAAACCGAAAGACGGCCGATGGTTCTGCCGGTGATTATTGAAGTATAGGAAAAGTAGGATGTATAAAGTAGGAAGTATTAAGCGAAAACGAGCCCTAAGGCTCGTTTTTTTAATACGTATTATAATTCATACTCCTCGCCATTTTTCTTTTCCCAAAAGAAAAGTGGCAAAAAAGAAAAAGGCCATCCGGCTCATAGAAAGATAAATTTTCAACTTTTTCGCTAAAATTTATTGGCGCGTGAGCTCGGCTGAGAGCTTTTCTTTTGTTACTTTTCTTTTTGCGGGAAAAAGAAAAGCGAAGTTTTGCAAAGAGTAAGGCGAAGTGGACACATTGTGTCTTTTTTTATATACTAGATATATAATATTTTATACTTAGATTATGAATAAACCACGCATATTTTCCGGCATTCAGCCGTCAGGCAATCTTCATTTGGGCAACTATTTGGGTGCCATTAGCAATTGGGTTAAATTACAGGATCAATACGATTCAATTTTTTGCGTTGTGGACATGCACGCCATCACAGTCCCCCAAGATCCCGCCGAGCTTCGTCGAAGAACCATCGAAGTCGCCAAGGTTTATTTGGCTTCTGGTATCGACCCAAAAAAATCCACGCTTTTCATTCAATCACAAGTGAGCGAACACGCAGAGTTAGCTTGGATATTAAACACAATTACAAAAATTTCAGAATTGGAGAGAATGACGCAGTTTAAAGACAAGGCTGGCATTAGATATTTTGAATATTCATTGAGAGTAGCCTTATTAAAAGAATCAGAGAATAATAATGGGATAATAAAAATGGGTGCTGGCAAAGAAGAGGACATTAATCGATGGGTTAATGCATTTCTTAAATCTGCTGGATCTCAAATTGGCGTAGATGCAGGCTTAATGACATATCCGGTTTTAATGGCATCTGATATTTTACTTTATGACACAAATCTCGTTCCAGTCGGTAAAGATCAAAAACAGCATGTCGAACTCACAAGAACCCTGGCGGAAAGATTCAACAAGAAATTTGGCGAAACTTTTGTCATTCCAAAAGCCTACACAACCGAGACGAGTGAAAACATCATGGGACTCGACGACCCAAGCAAAAAAATGTCAAAATCCGCCAAGTCTGAATATAACTATATAGCCCTGAGCGATGATGAAGAAACTGTTCGAAGAAAAATCAAAAAAGCCGTGACTGATTCAGGCAGTGAAATTATCTACAGAGACGACAAGCCAGCGCTTAATAATTTGATAAATATCTATTCCCTGCTTTCTGAAATTTCGCCAAAAGAAATTGAAAAAAAATACATCGGCAAGGGATACGCCGAATTTAAAACTGATTTGGCGAATGTAGTGGTTTCATTTATGAAACCTCTCCAAGAAAAAATAAAAGAATTATCCGACGAAAAAGTTTTGCAAATTTTGGAAGACGGCGCCAAAAAAGTCCGCCCGATTGCGAAGAAAAAACTAGAAGAAGTGAAGAAAAAGATTGGGTTTATAAGTTAATTTAATAAATTAATTGTTATGAAAACAAAAAAATATATAATAATAGTAATCATTATTATATTGATTGTATTATTTCTACTTCCTGTGAAATACAGCTATTGGAATAATATTGTTGAAATGGGATGTGCTCCCACTGGGTGTTCAAACACTTGCATCGGTTTTACGCTAAATAGAAAATGTTCCAAGTTCTCTAAAAATTGCCTTAGCTGTAGCGGACAATGCTATGGTGTTTATTTGGGATGCAGTTTAAGCCCATCATTTCTTAAAAAATTCGGAATTCAAAATCCTAAAGAATTCTAATGCAGGAACGGATTTATAAATTTTTTATTTCAAACTTTTTTTCGATTCATCTTTCAATAAATAATTTTCTTTGGTAACGACTGACTTTCCAGTTTTTTCTTCCAGCGCAATTCTAGCATCCCTGGCAATCTTGTCGCTTCAAATTAGTATTTTCAATCGGTTACAATTTATAACCACTTTATTTGGAAAACTGTATTTTTAGCTTGTCACATTTTGTGACCAACTCACTTTGAAATAATGTCATCCTGAGCGAAGTAAAATTACGAAAAGTAATTTTGCGTAGTCGAAGGATCTACTAAATACTATAAATAGTTAAAATATAAGGCAGATTCTTCGACTTCGCTCCGCTACGCTCAGAATGACAAGCGTTACCCACGAACAAGTCCCAAAACTTCCTCCCTTTTCTCCTCCATCAATTCTTTTGTCTTAGCTTCAAGATTAAGTCGAAGAACTGGTTCGGTGTTTGAGGCTCGAACGCTGAACCACCAATCAGGAAAATCGATTCTAATTCCGTCTAATGTATCTAATTTTCCATTCGCATATTTTTCTTTGAGTTTTTCCATTACCGCATTCTTATCCGCCACTTCGGAATTTATCTCTCCGGAGTGAAAATATCGTTTAAGATCAGCTACAAGTTGCGACATTTTTTGACCGGTTTCGTTCATTAGATTTAGCAACATCAAAACTGCCAATGTGGCCATCTCCGCCTTGGAATTAGCTTCGAAAAAATAATGCCCCGAAAGTTCACCAGCAAAAATTGCGCCCTCTGCGCGCATTTGTTTTTTGATCAAAGAATGCCCCACTCGACAACGATTAACTTTTCCTCCCGCTTCTTCAATTACTTCTTTGACTGCATTAGAACTACGAAGATCCATAAGAATAAGACCTCCAGGATTTTTTTTGAGAACTTCCTTGGCTAAAAGGGCAATCAGATAATCCATCGGCACTGCCTCGCCTTTTTCGTCGACAAAACCTACTCGGTCTGCGTCGCCATCATAGGAAATTCCTAAATCTGCATTTTTCTCCAAAACTGTTTTTTGCAAAGCTTCCAATGTTTCAACTTTCAATGGATTGGCCTCATGATTGGGAAAATTTCCATCCAGCTCTTCGAATAAATAATCAACTTCCAAATTTTCCGGAAATTTTTCAAACACTCCTTTTTCCACTGATGCCATACCATTACCAAAATCAACCACAATTTTTTTCTTGGCAAAATTTTTGTTAAAAAATCCCGCCACATAATCAATATATTGATTCCCTATTTCAAAATTTTCTTCAATTTTTCCTTTGTTTTCGGCGTCAATAAATTCACCCTTAACAGCTAGTTCTTTTATTTCCTCCATTCCGCTTCCCTCTCCAATTGGCACAGCACCTTTCCAGCAAAACTTCATCCCATTATACTGCGCGGGATTATGTGAAGCCGTGATAATAACTGCTACATCTACTTCCAATTTCCAAGAGGAAAAATAGGTCATTGGCGTCGAAGCTAATCCAATCTTCACTACGTCCGCACCTTGATCAGTTATGCCTCTTAATAACGCCTCTTCCATTTCCGGTGAAGATACTCGCATATCGCACCCTACAGCTATTTTTTTGGCCTTAGTAAACGTCACCAAAGTTCGACCGATGCTATAGGCAGTTTCACTATTAATCTCATCTGGATAGAGCCCCCGAATATCATACGCCTTAAAAATCTTGGGATTTATTGTTTTTTCCATAATAATATCTTACTATTTATGCCTATATAATAGCATATTTTAGCCAAATCAAAAATCCCCCATTGTGGAGGATTTTGAATAGTAGTTTAAACGCGTTATTAATTTGAAATTGAATTTGCGGTTGTAGCAATAATACATTTTGGTGCTGAATAGCATCCACATTCATTTTTTTCTCCTGGGACTATCTTTCCATTTTTGCACCAATCAATTGGTAGCGGAGAAAGTTGCGGGCATGAACCACATTTGCATGTTGGCGCTTTTGCGCATCCACAATTGTCTTTTCCTCCTGATACTATTTGACCATCTTTGCACCAATCAGCTGGCGGAGAGGCAATTTGTTTGCATAAACCACATTTATTTCCCAGAGAAGTTTCACATTCCTTTTTTTCTTCAAAAGTTTTCAACCCTTCATATTGATATTTTCCGCAGAATTTACCATGTAAACATTCGGTACTTTGACTATTGTGCCACCAATAATTTTTACAATTTTCTAATTTTGAATTATTCGTTTTGTTTTTAGCTATTCTCATCGCTCCCGCTGCCATTATTCCACCCACGCTAATCACGGCAATAGCAATCGCTACCGCAGTCCCAATTTTTATTTTTGTTTTTGTTTTTGTTTTTGTTTTTGTTTTCTTCATTTTTTTAAAATTAAATATTTTTACTTATTTACAACTAAACCAATTATACCATACTTTACTAAAAATTTATCCCCAGGCTATCTTTTTACCTCTCGATATTCTTTGGCAATTTGAGCTACATCTGTTATTTTCACTTCTGGAATAATTTTACATTTTTTCGATTTATTGTTGATACATCCCATTCTAGCTTTGCTAGATGCTTCATCCATTAAATCTATCGCCTTATCCGGAAAGGATCGTCCAGGCAACATTTTTTCTGATTGTTCTATGCAAGCCCTGATGACTTTTTCGGAAATTCTGACATTATGAAAAGATTCATATTTTGATTTTACACCCTTAAGAATTTCAAAAGTATCTTTTTTGCTCGGCTCTTTCACAAAAATTGGTTGCATTCTTCTTTTGAAAGCTAAGTCCGTATGAAAATATTGATCATATTCTTCCTTGGTTGTGGCGCCAACTATTTGCAGTTCTCCCCTAGCCATTGCCGGTTTGAAAATATCCCCTACTGAAACTGACTCCCCTGAACTTTCGGCTTGAATAAGATTATGTATTTCATCAATAAAAAGAATTATTTTTCTTTTTGAGTTAGATATTTCATCAGTGAGCTTCCTTACTCTTTCTTCGAACTCGCCCCGATATTTCGTACCAGCTAAAAGAGCGTTGAGATCAAGCATCAAAACTCTTTTGCCAAAAAGACTTGCAGGAACATTTTTCTGCGAAACATTATGCGCCAAACCTTCTACGATCGCAGTTTTCCCAACACCAGCATCCCCGATGAGCACAGCATTGTTTTTAGTCCTGCGACTCAAAACCATAATGAGATGGTTTATTTCTTTTTCTCGACCAATGACTGGATCAAGTTGGTTTTTCCTAGCTAAATCAGTAATGTCTTTTGAAAAACTATTTATGATAGGTGTGGCCGTGAAAATTTTGCCTGATTTATTTCTTGAAAATCTAAATAATAGATAGCCCAAAATAGCGATTGCTACTATAGCGATAGAAGGGATTGGGTTATTGTATACAGAAAATATATTCATTTATTATTTTGTTTTTATTGTTTATTTTATCCTAATAATATTATATACTGAAATCACATATATGCAAACAATTTCCCTTGGATACAAAAGAAATATATCCATTTTAGCTCTCGGCGCTGAATCGGCTGGGAATTTTTCGGTTTTTCGTGATGGAAAAATATTTTTTTCGGATGATTTTGGGGATTTATTGGAAGAAGAAAATTGGGAAAGGTATCAAAAAGAAGTTTTGCAATATTTGAAAAAACAAAAAATTAAACCGCAAATAATTCTCACTGACCTTCATCCGCTATATAAAACCACTATTTGGGGAGAGAAACTCGCCAAAAAATATAAAGTGAAACACCTTTTTATTCAACATCACCTCGCTCACATATTTTCTTCTATTGGAGACAAAATTTTGCATAATACTTCCTACTTACTACCTTCTACTTTTTATGGAATCGCTATAGATGGTACTGGTTTTGGAGTAGATGAAAAAATTTGGGGCGGAGAAATCTTTCAAGTAGAAAGTAGAAAGAATAAAGTAGAAAGCGTAAAACGAATTGGGCATTTGGAAAATCAGGTTATGGTTGGTGGGGATTTGGCTGTACGAGAGCCAGCCAGAATGCTCATTGGAGTTTTATATAAACTTTTTTCAGATTCCTCCTCTCCCTTTGGGAGAGGATGTCGCGTACTCGCGACAGGAGAGGGTAAGGGCGAGATACAACACAAAAAAAATATTTATAATTTCGTCAAAAAATTCTACACCAAAAACGAATTTGAACTTATATATAATCAGCTTCAACAAAATTTCAATTGCCTCGAAACTTCTAGCGCTGGAAGAGTTTTGGATGCTGTTTCTTTACTTTTAGGTTTTTGTGGGAATGCCCGAAAATACAAGCATGAACCCATTGATTTACTAGAAAAAAATTCAGCTAAACCTTATTCTGATTTAAAACCAAAAATAACAATTTCGGAAGATGAATATATTTTAGATACTACTTATTTATTTAATTACGTAATTAAATACTTACATAAAAAAGATAAGCATCGTCTTGCCGCCACTGCTCAACTTTATATAGTCAATGGCTTGTATAAAATAATAAAACTAAAATGCTATAATAATGCAGGTTCAATCGTCCCGATTAAACCGCAAAGTTCTGATAAACTTAAATTTAGCAATTTAAATAAAATTTTTCCAGAAATAAAATGTTCAGGCAAGATACCTGAACCTGCATTTGCTCATGACAATATTTTTATCGCTGGCGGCATTGCCAATAATAAAATAATTTCCGAGTATCTTATTTCTAAAGGAGCTTATGCCAATAAAAATATACCCCGTGGCGACGCCGGACTTTCTTTTGGGCAAATCGTTTATTATCTTTTGGGAAAATAAAAAGCCCCATGCGATTTCGTAGAGGCTCCGGATTGTTTTCGCCCAATCCGGAAAGCGTTGTGGCGAGTTTGCCAACTTCCGTTGAAAAAATAAAAATAACTGGCTGATTTTGAATTAAACTAATTCTAAATCAGGGTTGGTCATAAGGCTTATCAAAAATTCGGTAAATGCCTTACCAGACCCAACAGTATTACGAATAATCCTGTATTGGATTTGATCCCTATTAAAATCAATTCTTTCCCATTGAATATTCTCAGCGATCAATCTCAATATTTTATTCGAAAATATTATGGATTCACTACTTGAAAAAACTTTTTCCTTATTTTTTTGTTTTTCCTGCTTTATTTCTTTTCTTAACACAAATTCAGTAAATAAACTCCCTGCAACTTTTGGGTTTTTCTCTATGCTTTCAGAAATACATTGTAAACTGAATTTTTTTTCTAAATAAACCCAATCTGCACCAGTCCCAAGAGCACTTAAGAATGTGTGGGTTTGATTCATAGTAATTCCCGTAATCATTTTCATAATAATCCAACTTCCTCTCAAATTAAATTTATTGTCATATTGTTTATTTTCAATTTTGCCACAGCACAAAAAAAATCTTTGAGATTATCAAAGACACTTTTTATGTTGTGGCAAAATATGTTTGTTAAATTTTTAAAGAACAACTATCTTAGCAAATCCGTGGAATTAATTTTCCTCTTGGCACTTCAATTTTTTTGACAGATCCAATTTTGGTTTTCAGCCAAACTTCTTTGCCCCTTTGCACTTCTCCAATTATTCTAGCAGATTTATTATATTTTTTCAAAATTTCAACAACTCTCTTGGAATTTTTTCTCGCCACTGTCGCCACAAACCTTCCTTCTGATGGAAAAGAAAAAAAATCAATGCCAAGAAGTTCTGAAATTGCCACAGTTTCTTTTTTAAATGGTAAATTTTTTTCATCTAAAACAAATTTAGTTTTGGATTTTTCCGCCATTTCATTTAGCACAGCGGACAGTCCGCCACGCGTTGGATCCTTGCAAGAAGTAAGATATTTAGCTACACTTTGAATTTCGGCAATGAGCGGTTGACAATCGCTTTTTATTTTTGTTTGATAGTTAAATCTCTTGGCCAAAAGCGCTACTGCGTGCTCACCAAGATCGCCAGAAACGATTATATCATCCCCCACTTTTGCGCCATCATTAGAAATTATTTTTGAAGCGAGCCCTACTCCCGAAGTGGTAATTTCAATTTTATCTATCTTGCCTTTTTCTGTCACCTTTGTGTCCCCCGTCACAATCGGAACGCCTGTAACTTTCGAAATTTTATTTATAGACTGAATTATTTTTTCCAAATCGTTTTGCAAAAATCCTTCTTCGATTACAATACTGAGTGAAATTCCAATCGGCTTAGCGCCCATAACCGAAAGATCATTTAACGTTCCGCAAATCGCAATTTTTCCAATATCCCCTCCCGGAAAAAACAGTGGGTCAACAATAAAAGCATCGGTGGTAAACACCAACTTATTACCCCCCGTAGAGACGCAAAATTTTGCGTCTCTACTCAAGTCAAAAACCGCCCCATCATCCTTAGTGTTTTTCCATTTTCCACGAACATTCAAAATTTTCCTTATGTTTCCAATAAGTTCTTCCGATTTTTTTCCTCCTCCGCCCATTTCTAATTCAATTATTTTATTCATAAAGTTTGTCATCCTCGCGAATGCGGGGATCTAGTGTAGAAATTAAATTTATCGCGATAAAAACATTTTTATGACTAGATTCCCGTTTTCACGGGAATGACATAAATCTGTACTCAATATTACAACTCCCTTCCCTCGAAACCATGCAAGCACCTTGAGGATTGTCAGGCGTGCAAGATTTTCCAAATAATTTACATTGCTTTGATTCAATCAATCCTTGCAAAACTTCTCCACAACGACAGATACTTTTTCTTGGTTTAATTTCTTTTTTTATTTTCGCAATCAAATCTCGATGGATAAATTCAGCGTCAAGATGCTGATATTTTTTTCGAATTTTCAATCCGGAATTTTTGATTTCTCCCAAACCTCGCCAAGAAGCATTTCTGATTTCAAAAACTTCTGAAATTAATTTTCTCGCTTTTATATTGCCTTCCTTTTTCACCAGTCTCGCATATTCATTTTCCACTTTTTTTTCTCCAGAAATTATTTGATCCAAAAGCATTTCAATCGCCAGAAGAACGTCCTCTGCGCCAAAGCCAGCAATCACTTGTGGTATTTGGAATTTTTCATAAACTTTCGTTCCGATAATAGCACTCACATGACCCGGATTGATAAAGCCATCAACTCTAATTTTTTTGTTTGCCATCAACGCTTCCATAGCTGGCGGAAAAAGTTTGTGGGAAGAAAAAACTGTAAGATTGTTTTTAATCCCCCATGCTGTCATCGAAGTGGTTGTTTCAAAACCAATTCCCCAAAAAACCAAATTGGAAATTTTTTTGGAAATTTCAATGGCTTCTGCCACATCATAAACAATGAAAACTTGCGCACCATTTTGCCGAGCATTTTCCAAGCTACCTAAACTTCCAGGAATGTTAGTGGCGTCTCCATAGCAAGCAATTGGAATTCCAGCGAGCGCTAGTCCCGTGACAATATCAATTTCACTTTGATCAGTGACGCAAACCGGACAGCCAGGTCCGGTAATGAGTTTTATATTTTTTGGTAAAATATTTTTTATCCCATGTTTAGCAATACTTTCTGAATGCGTTCCACAAAGTTCCATAAATCGAAGTGATCGATTAATTTTTTGTGCTTTCTCCCAAATACTTTTTATGATTTTCTTAGATTCCATTTTTTAAGTAGGCGTTAATTTCTTTCACATTATCTTTCTCCATCTTCTCAATCGCAAAACCAGCGTGTACCATCACATAATCACCAACCTTAACATCCACAATGCTGATATTTATTTCTTTTTTTGCACCCTGAAAATCAACTATCGCCAGTTGACCGTTGATTTTTATAATTTTTGCTGGAATTGCGAGACACATTTACCCTATTAAATAAGATTTGAGCCTACTTTTTATATATCGCTTGCCGTAAATAGTTTTAGATACTTTTCTCTTTTAGTAGCATCTTGTTGATTTAGGCAAGCTTCATAATATATAAGACTTAGTGGTATTCTATTTTTAGTAGAAAGCACCAGTCCTTTGTTATGTTGCTCAAATCTTAATTTTAAATTTTTAGTATAACCTACATAATTTTTATTATCTTTTTTACTTTTCAAGACATAAACATACTGCATGTAAATTTGGCTAAAAATTTAAAATTTATTTAATAGGGTGAATTTTTCCTATCTTTATTTTCTCCTTATCTCTAACCAATCTCGCCACTTCCCTTTCACTTAGAATATAATCCAAATTTTTATCTCGCTTAGCTTTCTCATAAATCCTTGAAGAAATGAAAAATACCACAATATCTTGCTGATTTATTTTTTTGGTTCTGGAATATTCATCTTTAATATTTTTCACAAATTCAATTTTCAAATTTTCTTTTCCTAATTTTACAATCTTCTCAAAACCTAAATTGATTAGCAATTTATTCAAATCCTTCTCTGGGCTTATTTTTCCCATCGCCTTTAATATTTTTTCTTCTATTCCGAGATCTAAAACAGCCACTGAAAATTTTTCAAGATTATCCAGATCTTCCACGATTTTCAAATAATTATTTTGATCCGTGAGCGCTCCCGTAGGACACGCCTCTACACATTTTCCACAAAAACTGCAATCCAAAACTTTTTCATAAGGAGTTCCCACCACCACAGAATTACCACGATAGTTAAAGCCAAATTTTTTCTCTGGGCAAATATTGATACATCTGCGACATTCAATACAAAGCTCGCTATTTCTGGATATGCAGGGATTTTCATTTTCTACCACCACGCGAGACCAATTATCTTTGATCAAATCCAATTCTTCCGCGCCTGTTATTTCACCCTTTCTCGGAATGAAATGAAAATTTTCAATCTTATATTCCAAGGCTAAATTTTGCAATTCGCACATTTGATTTTTTTTGCAAGTCGCGCATTTCCCAGCGTGATCCGCCCACAAAAGTTCCAGATTAATCCGCCGTGCTTTTTCAATCTTTTCACTTTCAGTTACAATTTCCATCCCTTCGCAAACTTTTGTATTGCAAGAAGTCACCAATCTTCCGCCTATCTCAACCACACAAATTCGACATACCCCTTCTTGAAATTTTTTCGTCGAACACAAAGTCGGAACTTTTATCCCATTTTTTTTGCAAACCGCAAATATTGCTTCACCTGCTTTTGCCTCGTAAATTTTTCCGTTTATTTTTATATTCATATTTTCACTCCTTATCTTTTATTTTTTAATAGTGAAATTTTTAATTTTTATAGAATTCCTGTTTGAGAAGGTTGCTTTTGTTAAAAAAATTCCATTGGACGCCGTCGATTGAGGGAATTTTTTTGCTACAAAATCAGCCTTCGAGTTAATTCTGTAAAAATTAAAATTTCACTATACCTTTTCCCACTGCATCCCGAAACGCGGTTCCGGCGAATTTTCCCAATGGGCAAAAAGTCGTATTGTCCAGTGTCCATAAAATATCTTGAATCGCTTCTTTGTCGCGATCGGAAATTTCACCGTCACGAAATCTTTTAGCTATTTCCCACAGCCGAAAAGTTCCTTCTCGACAAGGTACACATTTTCCACAAGATTCTCGACGAAAAAAATCTGTCCAAGAAATAAGGAGGTCATGAATATTGACACTTTTATCCACCACTAAAATTGATCCGGAGCCTAGCGAACATTCACATTCTTTGCCAAATTCCATTTTAGCTTTTAGTTCTTTTTCTAAAAGTAATTTTCCACAAGCGCCACCAATTTGCGCAAACCAAAATTCTTTACCTCTTTTTATTCCGCCAGCGTAATCGTCAATTAATTTTTTAACTGTTATTCCGGTTGGTGCTTCATAGCACCCTGGCTTTGCTACAGCACCATTCAAAAGAAAAAGCTTTGTCCCAGGGGAATTTTTTGAGCCAATAATTGAATACTTCTTCCCACCATTAGAAATTATCCAGGGAATATTAGAAATTGTTTCTGCATTACTCACGGCGGTTGGACAACCGAAAAGTCCAGCCGAAGTTGGAAATGGTGGACGAATTTTTGGCTCTCCGCGATTACCCTCAATAGAATTTATGAGCGCCGTTTCTTCTCCACAAATATATGCACCGGCGCCAGAAAAAATTTCTATTTCTAAACTAAATTTCGAACCCAAAATATTTTCTCCCCAATATTTTTTTTCTTTCGCTTGCAAAATTACAATCTCCAAAATTTCTTTTTGCTTTTCATAATTCCCATTGATGTAGATATAGGCTTTTTGAGCACCAATCGAAAGTGCAGAAATTATAATTCCTTCCAAAAGCAAATGCGGATTATTATCCACAACCAATCTATCCTTATATGTCCCCGGTTCTGATTCTTCAAGGTTGCAGATGAAATATTTCTCTCCAGTTTGTTTTGCTACCATTCCCAATTTATCTCCCATTGGAAAACCCGCACCACCGCGCCCACAAAGACCAGACTTTTGAATCTCCTCAATTGCCTTTTCTGGATTCATTTTCGAAACAAATTTTTCCAAGGCCGTGTATCCTCCAACATTAATATAGTCCTCTATTTTCAAAGGATTTATTTTGCCCCAGTATTCAGTTATAATTTTTATATCCTTCACAGAATTTTTAATTTTGTAATTTTATAAATACTCTCCCAATATCCCATGTAATGAACTCTTCGTCACTCGCTCAAATATTTTTCCATTTACCACCATCACCGGACCGTCAGCGCAACGCCCAAGACAGCTAATTTCTTCCAGCTTAAATTTCGAACTGGCCGAGCTTCCTGCTTTTATTTTTAGAAAATTTTCAACCTCAGAAATTATTGAAAAAGAATTGTTTACTGTGCAGTTAGCTGAATTGCAGATTTGAATTAGAATCTCCGGCTGTTTTTCAGTTTTAATTTCATCATAAAAACTAGCGGTTTCAAAAATCTTACTTTCCGACACACCAAAATATTCAGCCATTATTTTGACATCTTCTTCGCTCACATAACCAAAAACGGCGCTAATTTTTTTCAGCGCCGGTAAAATATTCTTAGCCTCAGGTTCAAACTCTAAAATTATATTCTGTATTGTTTTCTTAATCATTCGTGAAAATTGGTGTTATATTAGTGTAAATTAGTGATTAGGCCTTACCCTCACTTCCGAAATATTTTATTTTTTGTTTCACCGTTTCCTTGACTGATTCTCTGGCTCCTTCTAGAATTTTTCTAACATCAAAATTGGTGCTACCACCCTTCAAAGAATTAATCAGACTACTAACAAACGCTACTCGAATAGCAGTATCAACATTAAAACAAGATATGCCATTTTTAATAGCTTCGACAACTTTTCCATCCTCCCAATCTGAAGCACCGTGAAGAATGAGCGGGATATTACAAAGTTCATTTATTTTTTTCAATCTTTCAAAATCTGGTTCTGACCTTTCCTTAAGGAAACCATGAGAATTACCGATGGCTACTGCTAACGCATCTACTCCAGTACTTTTTACAAATTCCACTGCTTTTTGAGGATCAGTCATGTTTTTATCCCAATCGATTGTCCCTCCTTCTGTTTCTCCGATATAAAGAACGCTACCAAGTTCCCCTTGGACATCCACACCTTTTTCGTGGCAATATTCTACCACTTTTTTAGTGTTTCTCACATTATCTTCAAATTTTGCTCTGGAACCATCATACATTACTGAACCAAAACCAATTTCCTCACAACGCTCAACAGCCTCAAAACTTTTGCCATGATCGAGATGAATTCCCACGGGAATTTCCGGCGCATAAAATTCAACATCATTTTTTACGATATTATAAATCATCCGACCTCCAGCATATTCCATCGTTTTTTCTGTAATTTGAATGATCACTGGTGAACGCATTTCTTTGGCAGCATCCACAATCGCTCGGGTAGTTTCTAAATTAACCGTATTAAACGCTCCCACGGCATATCCCCCTTCTCTGGCTTTAGTTAGAATTTCTTTGACTGATGTAATCATAACTTTACGAATTACTAATCACTTACTAATATACGAATGTACAAATTTTTTATTAGTATATTCGTATAAAATTAGTAATTAGTAAAAATTAATTTATATTTATATCTTCAAACTAATTTAGCAAGCTTGCTATCTTAACAAACTCATGTGGCGCCAAACTTTCTCTGCCAATCAAGACTCCGTCCATTCCTGGTTCCAAACAAACTTCCTTAGTAATACTAGCTGAGACTGAACCACCATAAATTATCTTCACTTTTTCAGCAAGTTTGACTCCATATTTTCCTACTAAAAATTTTCTAATTAAAAGTTTAGCACTCATTATATCATTAGCCGAAGGCAAATGATCTGGATTATTAGAACTTATTGCCCACACTGGTTCATAACAGATAACCACATTTTCAATTTTTCCTCGACTAATATTCGCAAGACAATTTTCCAACTGTTGCAAAACAACTTTCGATCCTTCTTTTTTTTGCTCTCCATTTTCTCCCACACAAAGGACTGGCTTCAGGCCATTTTTGAGAGCTGAAATAACTTTCAAATTCACTTCCTCATCTCGCTCACAAAAATATCTCCTTCTTTCGCTGTGTCCCAAAATCACATAAGCGCAATCAAAATTTTTGAGCATTGCTGGAGAAATTTCTCCGGTATAAGAACCTTTTTCTTCCCAAAACATATTTTGCGCTCCGAGAATTATTTTTTTTATCTTAGCTTTTTGGAATCCCGGCAAATGAATAGCTGGCGGGCAAAGAATAAGCTCACAGTTATTTATCTTTTTGCCAGTCAATTCTTTTTTGAACAAACTTAAATATTGTTCCTGCTGGGCAGGAGACAAAATATTCATCTTTAAATTTCCTATAATTAGTTTGCTCATATTTTATAATTGTTTTTTTTTAGTTTACTTTTGATTAGTTTGAATATTCCTGGAAAAACTGATATCGCAATTATTCCCATAATGACTATGGAAAAATTATCTTTTATTATTGGAATATTTCCGAAAAAATATCCCGCAAAAACAAAAAGTCCTACCCAAGTAAACCCACCAATAATACTGTAGGATATAAATTTGCGATAATGCATTTTTCCAATTCCTGCTACAAATGGTGCAAAAGTTCTTATAATTGGCATAAAACGAGCTAGAAAAATAGTTTTTCCACCGTGACGACTATAGAATTCTTGAGTACTATCTATGTGCTTTTGGTTGACTGGTACATACTTATTATTCACTATTTTTTGTCCAAAATAATATCCCACCCAATAATTTATATTATCTCCCAAAAAAGCAGCTGACCAAAGAAGCATTGCTAAAAATATTATATTAAACGAGCCTGTAGCAGAAAACATCCCCGCAGCAAAAAGCAATGAATCTCCCGGAAGAAACGGCGTGAAAACAAATCCGGTTTCTGCAAAAATAATTAGAAATAAAATAGCATAAGTCATTCTACCATAATTGGCAATAATTTCTCCTAAATGAACATCTATATTGAGGATAAAATCTATAATTAGCATAAAAGTAATTCTGATTTATTAGTTTTTTAAATACTGCGCTGCGTCTTCCGGACTGATTGTGATTATTTCTACTCCCGTTGAAATTTCAAATCCCGCCCAGATGTTTGTTTTTGGCAAAATCTCAATGTGCCAATGGAAATGTGGATAATCTTTTCCATCGCAAGGTGAAGTGTGAATATAGAAATTGAAATCAGGGTTGTTGAGTTTTTCACTTAGTCTTTTGATTGCTTCATGAAGAACCTCTCCGGCTGAAATTTTTTCATCTTGGGTTATTCTTTCAAAATATGGTTTGTGTTTTTTGGGAATGAGCCACATTTCAAAATTAGCCCGCGAGGCAAAAGGACAAAACAGCAAAAAATCATCATTTTCAAAAACTATTCTTTTTTTCTGTTCAATTTCCCACTCAACCATTGCGCAATAGACGCAATGCTTGTTTTGTTTGTGATATTCTTCCGCACCATCCAATTCACTTTTGACATACGGGGAGATCACGGGAATAGCCATTAGTTGTGAATGTGGATGAGGAATTGATGCGCCAGCTGAGGCACCGTGATTGTGAAAAATGTCGATGTAACTCACGGACTTTTTGTTCATCAAATCAATATATCTCGATTGATAGGCATCCAAAATTTCTGCCACCAAAAGAGGTTCCATTTCCCCAATATGATTACAATGATCTTTGGTGACGATTACTTCATGATACCCCACGCTATCCATCCAAAAATATGGACCCTCTTCCTTGTGTTTCATTTGTCCGCCACTCGGTCGAGAAAAAGCTGGAAATTTATTGGGAAAAACTCGCAGTGACCAATCTCCATCTGTTGTGCTATATATCAAAACATCTTTTTCTTGTCCACTTTCCTCGGGATTACAAAACAAACATTCGCTGAGGTTATCCTGCGTTAAATCTTGTTCTTTTTTAGCAAACTCATCTGGACGACGCGCACGAATCTTGGAAACCACCACCCAATCCCCCGTCACCAAATCCTGCCTAAGTTCGCTAGTTTTATTTTTATTTGTTTTTTCCATTTTTGTCTATGAGCGAAGCGAGTAGCCACCCAGCCTCGCCATCGACAAGCCGTCTCCGGCGAGTCGAGGCGGGTAAAAATGAGAACCCCGCATAAATTCGCTCAAAAAATATTTTTGTTTTTGCAATCTAAGCCGTAGGCGACCACGCACACTAAAATTTTTATTATCACTAATCTATATTGGAATTTTGTGCGGGGTCTACTTTTCAATTTCACTCATCTTTTTTTTGAGTTGATATACCCCTCGCACATTATTCCACCAAACTTTGAACAATTCGCGAAGCGTGATGAAATATCCTTTCATTCCAACTAAGCTGTATCCCATATCCAACCAAACTACTGGCACTTCAGAAATTCGATATCCGAGTTTTTTCGCTATCATCAAAATTTCAAAATCAATTCCCCAACGATCAACTTTCGTGCGAGGGAAAACTTCCTTCACGACCTCTTCACTAAAAGCTTTGAATCCACATTGAGTATCATAAATTCCTCGAAGACCCATCAGAACTTGAATCAAAATATTTCCAGCATTTCCCAGCCATTCTTTCCATTTCGGCTGATGCTTTTCAATATTGGAAGTTTTTAGATCGCGAGATCCAATCACCACATCAGCTTTTTTGAATTCTGGAATAAACTTGTCTAAATTATCAATCGGTGTGGCACCATCCATATCAGTCCAAAGTCGCCATTCACCGTGTGCTGCTGAAAATCCTTCACGAATACTATAGCCTTTGCCGTGATTAACTTTTCGATCCATTATCCAAAAATTTGGCTTGTCTTTGATTTTTTCTTTGACAATTTCCGGAGTGTTATCCGTCGGACCATCGAGCACTATCACCACTTCATAGCTTTTGCCTATTTTTTCAAAATATTCCTTGATAGAATTTAGATGCTCCCCCATTTCTTTTTCTTTTACAGCTTCGTTATAAGTCGGGATAATCACTGATATAAAAGGTTTTTGTTCCATTTCTCTTAAATTTAATGATTACTAATTGTCATCCCGAATTTATTTCGGGATCTTATTATAATTTTTGCTATTAATAGAGATGCTGAAACAAGTTCAGCATGACATAATTTACATTTTAATTATAGCATAAATTTACATCCTATCCAACCAGCTTTGCAAAATTATCTTGGCTGATTCGCCGTCATCAAATTTTCCCACATTTTTCATCCCCTTTTCCAAAAGATTTGCTTGCGCCATTTTCGTGGAAAACATTTCGTCTTGGTATTCAATTGAAATCTCCGGCAAGACTTTAGCAATCCTTGCGCCCAGTTTTTCGCCTTCGTAAAGCACTTCGCCATGATTGACGTGTGTAGGAATTCCAATTATAATCTTACCGACGCCTTCTTTCCCAATAATTTTGACTAGATTATCCAGAAAATTTTTGTCATTTGGAAGTGTAGTATAAACGAAAGCAATTCTGGTCTCCAAGTCCGCCAACGCCAAACCAACCTTGGATTTCCCATAGTCGATTCCTAAAATATGGCTTATTTGAGGGATATTAGGTTTTTGCGCTTGACAATTATTCATTTTAATAGTATAATTACAAGTTAGTGGTTAATAGAACATTTACATTCTAACCGGCCGTTGAATCTAACGGTCATTCATATAAATCATTTTTTAAACCCTTGTTAGGAGATAAAAAAAATGAAAAAAAGATCATTGAATCCGAAAGTTGTAAATGCAATAAAATTATTCTTACTCGTGGTTGTGACCGGCGGTATAATACCCGTGTGTTTCTGCGGAAATATCGGAATAGATCTTTATAAGAATGGCTTCGTCATATACGACGAAACCGATCTCATAAAATTCGCCATTATAGGCTCGCTTTTAGCTTTTATAGTGGTAGCATTTTTTTTCCGATCGAGAATCACCGCCACCTTCCAATCTTCAGAATCTCCACGGATCGAAAATGACCTGAAAGAGCGATGCAACATCCAGACGAATATGCGTCTGAAAAAAACCTAGGGCTTGCAATTGGCCGAACCGGGGCATGTGTCTAGTAACATCTGACATATCTCCGGTTTTTTTTATTTCTTTTTTCTCTGTCATCCCCGCGGATGCGGGGATCTAGTCTTAAGTTTATTTTAAAATAACCAATCTTTTTATATAATCTATTCTTTTTTATTTAGCTTCTACACTAGATTCCCGCCTTCGCGGGAATGACAATTTTTTACCTCGTCAAAATCTCACACCCACCTTTTTTCACTAAAACCGTATCTTCAAAGTGCGCGGAGAGTTTTTCGTCATCCGTCAGATATGTCCAGCCGTCGCTTCCTAATTTTATCTTATGCGTTCCGACATTTATCATTGGCTCAAGTGCCAGCGTCATCCCCTCTTTCAAAATTATATCTTTGGCACTCCAGTGATAGTTTGGCACAATTGGATCTTCGTGCAAAATTTTCCCCACACCATGTCCGACTAAATCCCGGATGACTGAAAATCCATATGAGCGGGCATAACTTTCCACTGCTATGGAATATTCACTGAGTTTTGCCCCCGCCTTAATCTTGGCAATTCCATGATTCAATGCTTCTCTAGTTACCTTCATTATCGTATGCGCCTCATGGCTCACCGCGCCAACTGAAAATGTACGCGCCATATCAGTGATCATCCCTTCAAATTCCATTCCGATGTCAATCTTTACCAAATCCCCTTCCTTTATTGTTTTTTCAATACTTGGAATACTATGCACAATTTCATTGTTAATCGAAGCGCAGATTGTAGCTGGATAGGGATTAGTTTTGTCACCATAACCTTTGAAAGCTGGTGTTCCTCCATTATCAAAAACGAGCCTTTCGGCCAGCTTGTCTAACTCCTGTGTATTTACGCCTTGAGCAATCATTTTTCCAATTTCACTCATAATCATCGAAAGTATTTTTCCGCCACGACGCATCGACGCTATTTCTTTTTCGTTTTTTATCACTATCATAATTTTTCTAAAATATCTTCAAACACTTTTTCAATTTCTTTGTCGCCGTCAATTTCGATAAACTTACCTTGTTTTTTATAATATTCAATTACTGGCATTGTTTCTTCATTGAATATTTCCAATCTTTTTTTCACGCCCTCAACACTATCATCTATTCTTTGAATTATTCTTCCTTCACACACATCGCATTTTTCGTTTTCCCTGCCTACCGGCAGGCAGGCATTTTGAATATCCTTGCCTAAAATAAAAACTTTTTTGCATTTTTCACAAACTCTTCTTTTTGAAATTCTCTCAAGCGATTCTTTTTCGGAAAGTTTAATATGAATTACTTTGTCAGTTTGCCGACCGAATTCTTTCATAGCTTTTTCAAAATACTTGGCTTGATCAATATTTCTTGGAAAACCATCAAAAGCAATGCCTTTTTCTCTAGCGATACCATTAAGTTTTATAGTAAAAACTTCTTCTAAGATTCTGGCTGGCACCAAAGTTTTTGTCACATTTTGAATGTTATAAACTTCTTTTCCCAGTGGTGTATCAAGCTTGGCAACTTCACGCAAAAACTTTCCCATATCAATATGTTCTAAATCAAATTTCTGCGCTAATTTTTCCGCTTGCGTTCCTTTGCCAGAACCTTGCGGACCAAGGATAACAATATTCATATTAAAAGCCTTCGTAATCCCTCATTACCAATTGCCCTTCAATTTGTTGAATAAGCTCAATAACCACAGAAACCACAATCAAAAGTCCGGTGCCTCCGATTGAAACTGAACCGACTTTAGTGAAGCCCTGCACGATAAAAGGCAGTACCGCGATAAGCCCCAAGAATGTTGCACCTGTGAGCGTCACGCGATTCATAATTTTGTATAGATATTCAGAAGTGTTTTTGCCGGGACGAATTCCAGGAATATATCCGCCTTGTTTTTGCAAATTTTCTGCAATCTTATTAGGATCAAAAACTACAGCAGTATAAAAATACGTGAACGCTACTACCAGAAGAAAATATAGCGAACCATAAAAAAATTGATTTTGAAAAAAGCTTCCGACTGAGCGCGCTACGCTAGCTACCGTTCCATTAGATGAACTGGCTAAAAAATTAGCAATCATTCCTGGAAAAAGCATAATGGACATCGCAAAGATAATTGGAATTACACCCGCTTGATTGATACGAAGTGGCAAATGAGTGTTCGTTCCTCCGAACATTTTGTTGCCACTAATTCTCTTGGCATAAGCAATGGGGATGTTCCTTTGTCCTTCAGTCATAAAGACTACCGCGCCAACTGCGCCAATCACTGCTACTAATAGAAAAACATAAGCGAAAAATTGAGTTGGATCCCAAGTGGATATGATACGAGAAATTGCCGAAGGTAAGCTAGAAACTATTCCAGCAAAAATTAAAAGCGACACACCATTGCCAATCTTTTTTTCAGTGATCAATTCTCCCAGCCACATCAAAAAGATTGTTCCTGCAGTGGCAACAATCACTATAGAAAACAATCCGTACGCTCCGCTTGGCGCCATAATTTGTTGTGAGCGAAAAAGTGAAATCATACCAATTGTTTGCAAAGCGGCAAATGGCACAGTGAGCCACCTCGTCCATTGATTGAATTTTTCGCGTCCTGCTTCTCCTTCTTCTTTGTAGATTTGTTCGAGTCGTGGAACAATCATGGTCATAAGTTGCATGATAATTGAAGAAGTAATATATGGGCCAACTCCAAGCATCACAATGGAAATGCTAGAAAGGCCTCCACCAGAAAAAAGATTTAGTAGCCCGAAAAATTGATTGCCCTCAAAAAACATCTTGAGTCTTTCTTGATCAATACCAGGAATAGGAATGTTAGCTGCTAGGCGAAAAATTACCAAAAGTGCCAAGATAAAAAATATCTTATTTCTAAGTTCTTTGACTTTGAAGATTTGAATTATTTTTTGAAACATAAGTTCAACGAACAATGACCAGTGAACAATGAACAATAAAAACTATACTTTTTTTATTGCTCCTTGTCTTTTGTTCCTTGATCATTGATTACTTTACCACCGGCTTTTTTAATTGCCTCTTTGGCTGATTCTGAGAGAAGAATATCTTTGCTAAAAGAAAGTTTTTTGGAAAATTTACCTGCGCCAAGAATTTTGATCTTTTCTCGTTTTATAACCTTGCCGAGTAATTTCGTTTTAACCAAAGATTCAACATTTACTATTTCGCCATCCTTAAATTCTTTTTCTATTTGATCTAGGGACAGAACAGTTGCTTTAGTTTCTCTTGATTTGAATCCTTTTTTCTTTTTCATGTGATCAATGAGAGTTGAGCGACCACCTTCAAACAAAGGATCGACATGCGCTCCACTTCGAGCTTTTTGTCCCTTATTACCTTTGCCACAATAGGTGCCTTTTTTTCCACCTCGTCCGATAGTCTTTCTTTTCTTCTTTTTGCTATTAAGTTTTAGAGTGTTAACTTGCATTGTTTTATTTAAGTAAAAATTATTTGTCTCTCTCTGCTCTTTTTTTCGAATCTTGGAATGTTCTCAAAGCTTCGATAGTAGCTCTAGCTACATTTAATTTATTGGCAGTTCCCAATGATTTTGAAACGATATCTTTTATTCCAGCTAAATCAACAACGGCGCGCACGGCTCCACCCGCCACAATTCCACGACCTTCTGGAGCAGGTTTGAGCATAATTTTAGCACTACCTGATTTTATGAACATGTCATGCGGAATGGTGTTTTTGTTGACATCAACATTGATCATATTTTTCTTGCCGTCATCAAAAGCTTTTTTGATTGCATCCGTCACATCTGCTCCTTTGCCGACACCCACGCCAACTTTTCCTTTTCTGTTGCCGATAACTAAGGTAGCGCGAAAACGAAATCTTCTACCGCCCTTAACCACGCGCGTCACTCTGGCCAAATCCAAAAGCTTCTGTTCGTATTCAGGTTTTTCTTTTTTAGTTCTTGTTCGTTTGTCTCTGCCCATAAAATTATAATTTTGCTAATTTACAAATGCATGTTCGTAGATTCGCATGCTATTCGTAGATTCGCATCGCGTTTTAGAATTTTAGTCCGCCCTCTCTAGCTCCCTGCGCTAGCGCTTTTATTTTTCCATGATATTTATAACCACTTCTGTCATATACAATTTCGCTAATCTTTTTCTCTAAGCATTTTTTAGCTATCAAAATTCCAATATTTTTTGCGCCTTCGATATCATTTTTAGCTTGCTTTATTTCTTTGAGATACGCCGAAACTATTGTAGTTGATTTCTCATCATCAATAACCTGAGCAGATATGCCCGTGAGACTTTTGAAAACTGCTAAGCGTGGTCTTTTTGCGTCACCCTTAATCTTAGCTTTTATTCGCTTTTTTCGATGTAATCTTAAATTGTTTCTACTATTTTTCATTGTTTTTCATTTACGAAATTACTAATCGAGCGAAAATACGAATTCGTAATTTAGTTTAATTCGTACTTTCGTAAATTTTACTTTACGGCGCCGGCTTTCTTGCCGACTTTTCTTCTAACTTTTTCTCCTTGATATCTAAAACCCTTACCCTTATATGGTTCGACTTCTTTTAGGGCTCTGATATTAGCTGCAAATTGCCCAACTTTTTGTTTATCAAATCCAGAAATTGAGAGGACATTATTATCTTCAATTTTAACCGTTAGTCCTTCTGGAATCTCGGCTTCCACTGGATGTGAAAAACCCAGTGCCATTACCAATTTCTTTCCTTGCAAAGCCATTCGAAAGCCCACTCCTTGCAGTTCCAGTTTCTTTTCATATCCATCTTTAGCACCAATAATCATATTATTCACTAGTGCTCGCGTGAGCCCCCAAAGAGCATTAGCTTCTTTCGTGTTCCTTGTGCGGGAAAATTTCATTTCTCCGTCAGTGACCTCTACTTTGATTTGTCGATTAATTTCCAAATTCAAAGTACCTTTTGGTCCCTTGACTTCCAATTTTTCACCGTCGAGCTTGACCTCGATTCCTTGTGGTATAGCTATTATTTTTTTTCCAATCTTTGACATATTAGTTTATATTATTTTTACCAAACTTCACAAATATATTCTCCTCCTAATCCAAGTTTTCTTGACTGCACTCCGGTCATCACGCCTTTGGAAGTAGAGATAATAGCTGTGCCATAATTATTTTTAACATTCTTAATATCTTTGTTTTTGATATAAATTCTTTGGCCAGATTTAGAGATTTTTTTGATTCCCTTAATTGCAGGAATTTTTCTGGTTGGAGTAATTTGATAATATTTCAAAATTATCTTTATCAAGCCTTGCGCGTCCATAGAAGTTTTTTCTATAAAACCTTCTTTTTCTAGAATTCCCGCCAAGGCAATTCTAAGCTTAGATGGTTTTATCATCACTTCTTGGTGCCCAGCCATCTGAGCATTTCTTATTTTAGTTAACATTTCAGAAATTTTGTCCATAATTTATAAAATTAATTACCAACTTGCTTTTTTAACTCCAGGAATTTGCCCAGTAATAGCTAACTCTCTAAAACATATTCGGCAAATATCAAATTGTCTCATATATCCATGCTTTCTTCCGCACTTCCAACAACGTCTGACTATTCTCGTCGAAAATTTAGGTTTTTTGCGGGCTCTTGCTTCAGTTGATTTCTTCGCCATATTCTTTATCTACAATTAATAAACTTTTACAAATTAACTTTTAATTTCCATTGGAAATCCTAATAACTTAACTAGTGCCAAACCTTTCGCATGATCCTGCGCATCCGTAACTACTGTCACTTCTAGACTGAAAGTATTCTTGACTTGTTCCGGCAAAATTTCCGGAAAAATCAATTGTTCTTTTATCCCAATATTCAAATTTCCACTTGCGTCCACTGCTGATTCTTTTAGACCATGAAAATCTTTCACGCGAGGCAGAGCAGCTTTGACTAGTCTTTCGATAAAACTCCACATTCTTTTTCCGCGTAGCGTCACTTTCATTCCAATTTCCAATCCCTCTCTTGTTTTGAATCCAGCAATTGATTTTTTTGCTTTAGTTGGTAATGGTTTTTGTCCTGTGATAACGGTAAGAGATTTGGTGATATCTTCAACCTGAGCAGAATCTTTCAAAAATTTTCCTATTCCGATATTGACCACAACTTTTTTTATCTTAGGCACTTCAAAATTATTGGAAAGATTGAGTTCTTTCTTCATTTTTTCAACTACCTCTTTATTATATTTTTCTCTAATACTAGCCATGATCTTTCTTTAAATATTTATTATATTTCTCCTTGGCATTTTTTACAAATTCTTTGTTTCTTTCCATCTAATAGTTTGTATCCCACTCTAGTAGGTTTTGCGCATTTTGGACAAATCAACATTACATTAGAAATCTGAACTTTTCTCGGCACTTCAATTCGTTGTCCTTTTTCTCCCTGTTTCCTCGGCTTAGAATGTTTTTTCATGATATTCAAACCTTCCACAACAACTTTGCCATCCTGCGGAACCGCTTGCAAAACTTTCCCAGTTTTTCCGGAGTCCTTGCCTGCTAGCATTTTCACTAAATCATTTTTCTTTATCTTCATAATATTTCTTATAACTTTAAATTATAGAACTTCTGGCGCGAGAGAAATTATCTTGCTAAATCCCTTATCTCTGATTTCTCTAGCAATCGGTCCAAAAATTCTAGTCCCTTTTGGTTCTTTGTTTTCCAAAATTACTGCGGCATTTTCATCAAATCGAATATATGATCCATCTTTTCTTCTAAATTCTTTTCTTTGTCTAACGATCACGGCTCGTACCTTATCTCCTTTTTTCACTATTCCACGAGGCTCAGCTGTTTTTACTGAAGCCACAACAATATCACCAATACTGGCAAAGCGTCTTTTTGATCCACCTAAAACCTTGAAGCATTGAATCATTTTTGCTCCACTGTTATCAGCTACCTTTAATTTTGTCTGAGCTTGTATCATATATTTCTAAACTACTTTATATTTTTTATCCTTACTCATTGGTCGACAAGCCACTATCTCTACTGTATCGCCAATTTTACATTTGTTTTCTTCATCATGAGCCTTATATCTTTTGGTTGATTTATATCTTTTCTGATATTTTTTATGAGTTTTGAATATATCCACAGCAATAATAGCGGTCTTATTGCCCTTGTCACTAACTACCGTACCTTTCTTTTTCGCGAGTATTTTATTGCTATTTGAATTATTTTCCATTTTCTTTATTGTTTTTCATTAATTAAAGTATTTATTCGAGCAATATCTTTTTTTTCACCTCTCAGCTCTCGAGTATTTTTCACTTGCTTTACAGCAATATCAAATCTAAGCTTTCGGACTTTTTCTTGTTTTTCCAAAAGCATTTTTTTCAGCTCTTCAGTATTTTTTTCTCGTAATTCTTTTATCTTCATAATTTTTTCATATCTTATTATTCGTAGATTCGCATATCATTCGTAGTTTCGCATCGGTCATCTTATTCTTTTTCAACAAATTTAGTCTTTACATTTAATTTATAAGCTGCAAGTCGCATCGCTTCCTTAGCAATTTCTCTCTTCACGCCATCCATTTCAAATAACATTGTTCCTGGTTTCACCACTGCTACAAAATGATCCACTGCACCTTTTCCTTTACCCATCGGAGTTTCATCTCCTTTTTTCGTCATTGGCTTGTCAGGGAAAATTCTAATCCAAATTTTTCCTCCACGTTGAACATATCTAGTCATTGCGCGTCTGGAGGCTTCTATCTGACGAGCAGTAACTAAGCTCGCACCCATAGATTTCAAACCAAAACTGCCAAAACTAATCTCATTACCGCGATGAGCTGTTCCGCGGATTTTCCCTCCACGTTGGATCTTTCTGTGTTTTACTTTTTTTGGCATCAACATAATATTTGCAAAATTCTATTTTCTTTATAATTAATTTACACTCTTTTCAAAAACTTCACCTTTATATAACCAAACTTTCACTCCCAGTGTTCCATATGTCGTATAGGCCGTTGCTCTAGAAAAATCGATATCACATCGCATAGTGTGAAGGGGCAATGTTCCTTTGGCTGACCATTCTCTGCGACTCATTTCAGCGCCACCTAATCTTCCAGACATTTCTATTTTCACTCCTTTGATATTTTTATTCTTCATTACTTGTTCCAATGCTGATTTCATAGCTTTTCGGAAAGGTAATCTTTTTTCTAGTTGATCGGCGATATTTTGCGCCATAATTGCAGCGCTCTCTTCCATATTCTTAACTTCCTGAATATCCACTTTCAAATTCATATTCTTGTTACCTTTGAAAAAATTCTTTTGAATATAGCTTTTGATATCTTCAATGCCACTGCCACCGCGTCCTATTAGCACTCCTGGTCTAGCAGTTTTTATGATTACTCGAATCATTTTAGCTGATCTTTCTATTTCTACTTCAGCGATAAAAGCCGCTTTCCATTTTTTAGAAACACCACCTCTAATTTCAATATCTTGCTTGAGGTTTTTTGTATATTCTCTTTTACTAAACCATTTAGATTTCCAGTCTTGAGTTATCCCCATGCGGAATCCAATTGGATTTACTTTATGTCCCATAATTTGCTAATTTATACTAAATTACATTGATTTTCTTTGGAATATTTTTTTTGCCCAACCCTTATTAGGAGTTTCTTTTTTGGCATGTTCTTCTCCACCTTTTTTATCTGAATCCTTACCTGATTTTTCCTGTGTTTCTTTTTGTTCTTTTTCTTCCTTCCTTCTTTCTTTTTCTCTTTTTTTCATTTCCGCTTCCATTTCTTCCTTAGTTTTTCTATTCTTTCCTTCTACTCTCTCTTCTAGGATAATTTCTATTTTTGATGTTCTTTTCAAAATCTCACCCGCTCTTCCGAAAGCTTTTGGCATCCAGCGTTTCATGGTTGGTCCTGCTCCGATTCTAGCTTCATATACATATAGGTTATTCTTGTCTAATCCAAAATTATTTTCCGCATTAGCAATTGCGCTTAGAAGCAATTTTTTCATGTGCGGACTAGTTCTTTTGACATGTGCTTCAAGTTGATCAAGTGCTTCCAAAACATCTAGACCCTTTATCAAATCAGCCACTAATTTTGACTTTCTTGGAGCGATTCTCAAATTGTTTAATTTTGCATTAACTTTCATAATTGTTGAATATTATTTCTTGGTGTCTGTTGAGGCTTTAGCTGCTTTTGAAGCATCTAATTCTTTTTGTTTAGCGGCTGTTTCTAATTCTTTTTGCATCTTTCCTCCGTGACGGACAAACTTCTTGGTTGGAGAAAATTCTCCTAATTTATGTCCCACCATTTCTTCAGAAACCAAAACTGGAATATGATCCTTGCCATTGTGCACACCAAAAGTGAAACCAACCATTTCTGGAGAAATTACCGAGGCGCGAGACCAAGTCTTAATTGGAGTTCGATCCCCCGGTTTTTTATCTTTAATTTTCTTGATAAGTCTTTCGTCAACGTAAAGACCTTTTTTTAGACTTCTTGTCATTTATTTTCTCTTAGTTCTTCTTTTGATTATGAATTTATTACTATATTTTTTCTTCTTTCTGGTTTTCTTACCAAGAGCTATCTTTCCCCATGGAGTTTTTGGATGTTTAAGTCCAATTCCTTGTCGGCCTTCACCTCCACCGTGTGGATGATCAACTGGATTCATAGCTGAGCCTCGCACTCCTGGTCGCACTCCCATATGTCTTTTTCTACCAGCTTTTCCAATCGTAACAGAACTATGTTCAAAATTACTTACTTGACCGATAGTAGCATAGCATTCACTACTTATCAAGCGAATTTCTCCGGAAGACATTTTTACTTGAGCAGTTTTTTGATCTATGGCGGTAAGAGTTGCCCCTGAGCCAGCGCTTCTTGCAATTTGCCCTCCACGGCTAGGGAAAAGTTCCAAATTGGAAACAATTGTTCCGATAGGAATATTTTTCACCTTGGCGCGATTACCTAATTTTATCGGAGCATCTTCTTGGGTGATTATTTTTTGATCAACTGCCAAACCTTCTGGAGCCAAAACATATCTCTTTTCTCCATCAACGTAGTTTATAAGAGCGATAAAAGCACTTCTGACTGGATCTTTTTCAATTGAGGCCACGCGTCCCCAGATACCAAATTTATCTTGCATAAAATCAACCTTTCGATATCTTTGCTTTGCTCCACCACCTTGATGACGAACAGAAATTTTTCCACCGGATCTTCCAGCTTTCTTAGTCATTTTCGCCAAAAGAGATTTCTCCGGTTTTTGGTCGGTTATCATAGAAGATTTCACGATTGACATGTTTCTTCTACCAGCTGTATTTCGTTTATAAATTTTAATCGCCATTTTGGTTTAGTTAACTCTCTAAATTATTTTCCTCCAAATACATCAATGCTTTCTCCTTTTTTTATTTTCACTATCGCTTTTCGGTAGCCTGATTTTGTTCCAACTACTCTTCCCCTTGTTCTCTTTTTACTTGGAATGTTGATTGTTCTGACAGTTATCACTTTTACTTTGTATAATTCTTCGATTGCTTTTTTAATTTGAATCTTAGTCGCTTTTTTAGCCACTTTGAAAATATATTTATTCTGTTCTCCAGCCATTGTCGCCGCTTCAGTTATCCAAGGTTCAATAAGTATTTTTGAAGCGATATTTGAATTTTCTACTTTTTTATCTTCAACCATTTTTTTCTATTATTTATTATACTTTTCTTCCAAATATTTAACTGAGTCTTTTGACATTAACAAAAATTTATTTTTGAGCATTTCCAAAACATTCAATTGACTAGTCAGGATATTTTCTGTTTTTTTGAGATTTCGACTAACAATTCTAAGATCTTTTTCCGAAGTTGAGAAAGATATCAAAGTTTTAGCACTGATTTTCAGGTTTTTCAAAACATCGGCCATTGATTTAGTTTTCTTGTCTTTCAAATCAAATTTATCTAAAATAACAATTTCCTTATCTTTGAGTTTTGCGCTCAAAACCATTAAAATTGCCTTGGCGTTCATCTTCTTATTTATTTTCTTGGTAAAATTTCGATCGTTTCTTGGTCCAAAAGCCACTCCACCTTTTTTCCAAGCAGGATTTCTAACTGATCCTACTCGCGCTCGGCCTGTTCCTTTTTGTTTCCATGGCTTGATCCCGGAGCCAGCTCTGTCCCCTCTGTTTTTTGTGTGAGCTAGAACTTGTCTTTGATTGGATTGAATTGCTACCATCGCTTGATGAATGAGGGTATTGTTTTTTTCCACTCCAAAAACAGTTTCGGATAATTCCATTTTTTCAACTTCTTCTCCGGCTATATTATAAACAGCAATTTTCATGATAGTTATTTAACACTTACAATTTCAACAACTCTACCGGCTACGCCTGGCACAGCCCCTTCGAGTCCTAAAATATTTTTTTCTTTATCAATAAAAACAATTTTCAAATTTTTACTAGTTGTTCTTTTTCCACCCATTCTACCGGCCATTCTTTTGCCTTTCATAACATGTTCAGGAAATCCAGAACCAATTGATCCTGGTTGGCGAAGATTATGCTTTCCTCCATGACTTGCTGGTCCACCAGCAAAGCCATGCCTCTTAACTACACCTTGGAAACCTTTAGCCTTGGAAATTCCACTGACTTTCACCTTTTCTCCAATTTCAAAAATAGAAACATCTAAGGTAGCATCTTGCTCCAATTTTATTTCATTGACTCTAAATTCTTTTTTATACTTTTTATTTTTAGTCTTATCTATTTCCAATTGAATAGCATTGTAACCATTCTTTTTTTCATCTCTAATCAAACTAACTTTGGCGCCACATTCAACTAGCGTCACATTCTGTGCACCTTCTTCGCTGTAAAGCGTTGTCATTCCTATTTTTTTTCCTAGAATAAACTTTGTCATTTTTTTATAAAAATAAAAACTGGTCATTACCAGCCGAAACTCTTTCGAGTTTATAGAAATTTCTTTCTTGGCTAGTTGAGTATCTCGCCTGCCTAATTTTCCTATCTTATTATATATCCTCAACTGTTTGGGTCAGATAATCATTATCCTTAGTTGGAGAATAATATAACAAAGTAAGAAAATTTGGCAGGTACAGACTTTAACTAGAAATATTTTACATTTTTATCTCCACATCTACTCCTGCTGGCAAATCTAGATTAGTGAGACTATCAATCGTTTTTGGAGTTGGGCTAATTATATCAATTAATCTTTTGTGAATTCTCATTTCATATTGATCACGAGAATCTTTATGAACAAATGTTGATTTGTTAACAGTGTACCTTCTTATTTCGGTAGGCAAAGGCACTGGTCCGGCAATACTTGCGCCTGATCTCTGGGCTGTTTCAACGATAAGTTTAGCTGATTGATCAATAATCTTATGATCATACGCCTTAATCTTAATCCTAATTCTTGGTTTTACTTCGTCTACTACCTTCAACATTTAGTTTTTAATAATATCCGATGCGAAACTACGAATGAACACGAATCTACGAAAAAATTCGGAGCAATTCGCATGTGCGCATTCGTAGCGCGCTATTCGCATACTTTATTTTATAATTTTTGTCACCACTCCAGCACCAACAGTCTTTCCGCCTTCTCGAATAGCAAATCGCATTCCTTCTTCCATAGCTACGGGTGCTCCTAATTTAACTTCAAAACTCACTGTGTCTCCCGGCATAACCATTTCAGTTCCTTCCGGTAGCACCACTTCTCCAGTCACATCAGTTGTTCGGATATAGAATTGAGGTTTGTAGCCTTTGAAAAATGGAGTGTGTCTTCCGCCTTCTTCTTTGGTCAAAATGTAAACTTCGCCGTTAAATTCAGTGTGTGGGGTAATTGATCCTGGTTTTGCCAAAACTTGGCCTCGCTCTACATCTTCCTTTTTAGTTCCACGAAGCAATACTCCGGCATTATCTCCCGCTTGTCCGCTATCAAGAGATTTGTTGAACATTTCAATTCCTGTAACAATAGTTTTTTGCGTTGGACGAATTCCCACAATTTCAACTTCAGTATTGATGTTGATTGTACCTCTTTCAATTCTTCCGGTCACTACTGTTCCTCGGCCTTCAATGGAGAAAATATCTTCAATTGGCATAAGGAAATCTTTTTCTGTTTCTCTCACTGGCTCAGGAATTTTTTCATCCAATGCGGCCATAAGTTCAAAGATTGGTTTAGCAGCTTCGTCGTCAGCTGATTTTGATTCAAGGGCTTTCAAAGCTGATCCACGAATAACCTTGGCATTTTCTCCATCAAATTCATACTTAGTGAGAAGTTCTCGGATTTCTGCTTCAACTAGATCAACCAATTCTGGATCGTCCACCATATCAACTTTGTTCAAAAATACTACTATTTCAGAAACACCCACCTGATTAGCAAGAAGAATGTGTTCTCGAGTCTGAGGCATAGGACCATCAGTAGCTGCTACAACGATAATCGCGCCATCCATTTGAGCTGCACCTGTGATCATATTTTTGATATAGTCAGCATGTCCTGGGCAGTCAACATGAGCATAATGTCTCTTTTCAGTTTCATATTCACAATGAGCAGTAGCGATGGTAATCCCTCGTTCTTTCTCTTCTGGAGCTTTGTCAATTTCATCAATTCCTTTTTCCTTAGCTTGTCCCTTGAAAGCCAAGACATGAAGAATAGCCGCTGTCAAAGTGGTTTTGCCATGATCAACGTGGCCGATAGTTCCGACGTTAACATGAGGTTTAGTTCTTTCAAATTTTTCTGCTGCCATAGTTTTAATTTTGGCGCGATTTTTGCATTCCCCGCCAGAGCGGAAAATTCCGGAATAAATACCGGATTCGCAATTAGTCGCGATTTTTTATTAAGTTATATATTACAAAATTTAGTTTAATACACTTTTATTATTTTGGCAAGTCCCCCGTATATTTATTGCTGTGGATAAGACCTACTGCGTCTTTTCATAGCGTATTTCCTCACTTTTCGCTTCACTCATTTCGCTAAGATCCATATCTTCAATTTTTTCCTCTTCTTGGATCACTTTCCAGCTTGCTATATCATTATTGATTTTATCAACCAATTCTTGTTTTGTCAAGCCTTCTATGCCTTCTTTCTTTATTTTCTTAAATTCCAAAAGGCTGAGAATCACATAATATTGTTCTTGGTCTTTTATCACCGCTTTTCCTCCCAAGAGATCAAGCGCTTCTTTGAGTTTTTTGTCTAACATAAATTTTATTTTAACTTGATAAATTAATGCTAACTTATTTAAAATTGGATGTCAATGGAAAATTACATAAATATATTTTCTAAACTGTTTTTATCTCTTTCCCACATCTGCGGATTAATTTGGATATATTCACGAATTTTGTTTAGGGAAATTTCGTTTCGAATTATTTGGTCGTAATAACGGGGTTGCCATTGGAAATAAATTTCATTTTTTGTTGTATATTTTTTTACCCCCACCTTAAAACCACGAATTATAGAGGCTAAATTTTTTGATTGTGGACCAAATTTATTTCCCCTTTCGCCCTGTAGAGACGCAAAATTTTGCGTCTCTACGCTAGCATCAATGTTTTTTGCAATTTCCACAATCCCATGCACATGATTGGGCATTACAACAAATTCATCTAATCTTACAAATGGAAAATGCGCTGGAATTTCGCGCCAATATTTATCTGCCATTTTCCCCACATCATTCAACACCATTCCCCCATTTTTCACCTCCCCAAAAAAATATTCCTTGTCTTTCGTGCAAATCGTAACGAAGTACATTCCATTTTGAGAATAATCATAATTTGATAATCTGGATGATTTAATTGTGTATTTGTTTTTGAATAATTCTGACATTTTTATTTTTGTATTATATCACATCGTAGAGACGCAAAATTTTGCGTCTCTACCGCCTACAATTTTATATAAAATATTTTACCACAATTTTTGCGACAAATAAAAAATCCCCGCCTCTCTATCACGCCAATGCGTAAATGAGAGAAGGGGAATGCCTGGTAACACAGTTAATAATGCAATGCTTCGTGGAAGCATTTGCGAATAAAATTGTCTTCCTCAAAATCAGTCAATCCGAGATGTGCGATATGTTTTTTTACACGCAGGTTGATTTTCTCAAAAATTCCTTTTTCTTCAAGAAACTGCTTAATTTCAGTAGTTACTTTTTCTTCCGCTTCAATTTCTGGATTTATTCCCTTTTTTTTCATGGCTACCTCCTTAAAATTATAGTAAGTTTGGCATCGAAATTTTTTCGATTACCTCTTTCATAATCATTCTGAACACTCCTCTCACATCCCAAATTGGGAGCCCATCATATCCGTCATAACCAATCAAGCTTATTCTAGCTACATCCGGCCCTGCTGGATTTACTTTCATGATAAAGACTTCAATCAAACCATAGTCGAAAAATGTCACTCTTAATTTATCTATTTCATGACAATAATATTTTCGCTCTTGGCTTGAAAAACAATTTATAACCTCCGAAAAGTCGGGAGTTTTTCTTATCATGTTAACCGTGAATTTTTTCATAATTTCCCCCTTATATATATTTTATGCGTTGATAAAATTTTTGTTAAAATAACTTATCATCATACAAGCACATCCCAATCAAAAAAGCAATCCTTGCCACAAAAAAGACGAGGCAGTGCCTCGTCTCTACGGAATTTAAATTTGTTTAATGCTTTTTCTATTTTAAGATTATTTTTTTGGTAATGCGTAAAATTTCTTTTTTAAAATAATCCTTAATTTCTTTCCAATCCGCCTTAAAAGTGATATCTGGCAGTGGATCATTTTCTGCGTCTTGAAAATAAACTAAACTTTTCAAAATATGATGATAATCGTGTGCCACAAAAGGATATTGCACTTTCAATCTTATTATCAAATCTTCTAATGATTCCACATTTTTTGCACACCAATACAGATCAAAAAAATCACGCTTGCGTCCGCGTTGTGAAATGGCGATAATTTTCATTACGGCAATATCGCGCGGTTGCAAAATTTTAATCGAACCATATTGGATAAATTCTTGTTTAGGAACAAAAAAAGGATAAGCGATAAAACTTATTTTGGCCTTAGACAGTTCGCCATAAACGGTATTTTTTCTATTTAGGGTAGTTTTCCATTCTTTATTTTCTGAAAAATTTTCAAGCAATTCTGATTTATCAAAATCTTTTTCTACGGTAAAAAAATCCAAATCCACTGACTTGCGATTCCCTGTTTGCAATGCCAGCGCAGTTCCACCAGCCAAATACCATCCGCTTTCGCTAAGCCAATTTTGTCCAGACAAAAAAACAAACGCTTTTTTTGTTTTTGCAGGTATAATACTAAAATTATATTCTATTTGCTTTCTAGAAGCATTATCCATAAATTTTTTGTTTCTGGCATTAGCGAACGAGACTTAGCGACAACTTTTTTTAACAACGATTTATCGTAGAAATTATAAAGCCATTTTACCTCTCTATCATTGCCAAAATCCAAAACGCGTTCAATGATATATTGAGCGTTTTTCTCTGTATCTATATTCTTTGGATTAGTATCCCAAAATAATGCCTGACGAAACTTTATCATATCTTACATTATATCATATTTTAGCCCAATTTGCAAGCCAAATTAAAAAACATATTGCCATAAGAAAAAGACGAGGCAGTGCCTCGTCTCTACTGAATTTAAATTTGTTTCCTATATTTTATTTCTTATCCCCACTAATAATTCCTTCCGCCACATTCTTCGGCACTTCGGCGTAGTGGGAAAATTCCATCACATAGTTGGCGCGACCTTGGGTCATTGAGCGAAGTTGAGTGGCATAACCAAACATTGAAGAAAGTGGGGCTTCGGCGTCAATTTCTTTTACTCGCGCATTGCCTTCTCCGCGATCATTCATTTCTTTGATGATACCTCGCTTGGAGTTCAAATCTCCCACCACATCCCCCATAAAATTCTCTGGGGTCGTCACCACTACTTTCATAATCGGTTCCATGATAATTGGGTTGGCCCGACGAGAAGCTTCTTTGAAAGCCATTGAACCAGCGATTCTAAAGGCTGCCTCTGAGGAGTCAACATCATGAAAAGATCCGTCATATACAGTGGCCTTGATGTCCACCATTGGATACCCCGCCAAAACTCCGTTGTCCATCGCCTCTTTGATTCCTTTGCCAATCGGAGCAATATATTCTTGCGGGATAGAGCCACCCTTGATTTCATCCACGAATTCAAATCCTTTGCCAGCTTCTTGCGGTTCCACTTTGATCCAACAGTGGCCATATTGTCCGCGTCCACCTGATTGTTTGATATATTTTCCTTCCGCTTGGGCGTTGGATTTAATTGTTTCTCGATAAGCTACTTGTGGCTGACCGATATTAGCTTCAACTTTGAATTCTCTTTTCATTCGATCCACGATAATATCGAGATGTAATTCGCCCATTCCGGAGATAATAGTCTGAGCCGTTTCTTCATCAGTTCTAATTTTGAAAGTTGGATCTTCTTCGGCTAATTTTCTAAGAGCCATTCCCATCTTTTCTTGATCAGCTTTAGTTTTTGGTTCCACGGCGATTGAGATAACTGGTTCTGGAAAAGTTATTTTTTCCAGTAAAACTGGATTTTCTGGATCACACAAAGTGTCTCCTGTAGTAGTATTTTTCATTCCAACAAGCGCTCCGATTCCTCCAGTATAAATTTCGTCAATTTCTTCTCGATGATTAGCATGCATTCGCAGAATTCGGCCCACTCTTTCTTTTTCTCCTTTAGAAGAATTCAAAACATAAGAACCGGCTTTGAGCATTCCGCTATAGACTCTAAAGAAAGTTAGTTGACCGACAAATGGATCAGTAGCTACTTTGAAAGCCAAAGCAGAAAAAGGAGCGCTGTCATCATATTTAATGGCTACTTCTTTAGTTTCATCATCAACTTCCGTTGCTTTGATTGCTGGAACATCAATTGGGGATGGCAGATAATCCACTACCGCATCTAGCACTAATTGCACTCCCTTGTTTCGAAGAGCAGTGCCTGTGAAAACTGGAACGAGCGTCACGGCGTTGACTCCTTTGCGAAGAGCCGATTTTAGTTCCGCTTGCGAAATTTCTTCACCGTTTAAAAATTTTTCTGTGAGCGCGTCATCAGTTTCAGAAATTTTTTCTACCATTTTTTCTCGCCACTCTTTGGATTTTTCGAGCATGTCAGCTGGAACTTCTTCTTCATTGACAATTTCTCCCATCTCTCCAGAAAAAGTATAAGCTTTCATTTTAATCAAATCCACCACGCCAGAAAAATCTCCTCGCTCTCCAATCGGAAGTTGCACAGCTACCGCGTTTGGAGTAAGTCTGTCCCAAATAGTTTTTAGAGCGTAATAAAAATCAGCACCTTCTTTGTCAATTTTATTGATAAAACAAATTCTCGGCACCTTATATTTTTCTGCTTGTCGCCAAACTGTTTCTGATTGTGGTTCCACACCTTCCTTGCCATCAAAAACTACCACACCACCGTCCAAAACACGAAGCGATCTTTCCACTTCCACGGTAAAGTCCACATGTCCCGGAGTATCGATAATATTAATTTGATGATCTTTCCAAAAACAAGTTGTCGCGGCTGAAGTGATGGTAATTCCTCGTTCTTTTTCTTGTTCCATCCAGTCCATCGTTGCAGCGCCTTCATGCACTTCACCAATTTTGTGAGTGATACCGGTATAAAACAAAACACGCTCCGTGGTGGTGGTTTTTCCAGCATCAATATGAGCGATAATTCCGATATTGCGATATTTTTCGATTGGGTATTCTCGAGCCATATAATTTGATTTTTACTTTCTTAATTTTATTTATAATTTACGAATATACGAATTAAACGAAAATACGAATTCGTAATTTCGCCAGATTCGTACTTTCGTAAATTAAGCGAAGTGCGCAAAAGCCTTATTAGCATCAGCCATTCGATGAACATCTTCTCGTTTTTTCATAGCTCCGCCAATTTTGTTGGAAGCATCAATTAGTTCATCAGCCAATTTTTCTGCCATTTTCTTGCCTTTTTTCGCATTAATAGCTACTTTTAACCAACGAATAGCCAAAGTTGTTCTTCTGTCTCCTGCTACGGGAACAGGCACCTGATAGTTAGCACCTCCAACTCGGCGGGATTTCAATTCCACCAAAGGAGAAACATTCTTAATAGCTTGTTCAAAAATATTCAAACCACCCTTTTTTGTTCTTTCGTGAATGATATCAAAAGAATCATACATTATTTTTTCTGCAATAGTTTTCTTTCCGCTTTCCATGATGCTCACCATAAATTTTCCAACTAGTATGTTGTTATACTTTGGATCAGGTTTAGTATTTTTTTGATAAATTCTTTTTCTTCTTGCCATAAACTTATTCTTTACTAATTACGAATTAAGTACGAATATACTAATGTAAACTAAAAAAATTCTCTCAACTTATAAATATTATTCGTATATTAGTATTTGATTAGTAATTCGTAAAGATTTTCAATTATTCTTTAGCTTTTTCTCTTTTTGCTCCATATTTTGATCGGCCTTGTTTTCGGTTAGCTGCTCCGGCAGTGTCCAGCACACCTCTCACTATATGATAACGCACTCCTGGAAGATCCTTAACGCGACCTCCGCGAATCATCACAATAGAATGCTCTTGCAAGTTATGTCCGATTCCAGGGATATAGGCCGTTACTTCCATTCCGTTTGTGAGACGAACTCGGGCAATTTTTCGCAGAGCTGAGTTTGGTTTTTTTGGAGTAGTAGTGGAAACCTTGATGCACACTCCCCGCTTAAATGGACCAGCCGTATCTGTTGGTCTGTTTTGAATAGTGTTAAAGACATATTTAAAAGCTGGCGTTTTGCTTTTATTCTCGGTAGTTTTTCTTGGTTTTCTCTTGAGTTGATTTATCGTTGGCATATAAAATAAAAATCATTAAATTAAAAAAACGAAACGACTAGGGTTTCGAAATTACCCAGTAAAATAATCTTAATTGATTGAGTTTATTATGTCAATAGCTGTTGCTTATTCTATACCCTATTCCCGACAAGCTTTCCAAGAACCAGTTCTAATAAAAAAAGTGTTACTTAGCATGTCGCTGAACAAAAAATTAGTTTTACTTAAAATATTCAAAGGGTCGTGCTGTGGATAACTCGCTTTTGCTAGTTCGGTTTTTTTTCGGTATAATAGAATTATAACAAAATAATATCCTGCGTCAATTATATGTCCACTCTCACAAAAAAACAAAAACAAATACTAGATTTTATCAAATCTTATATAAATAAAAAAAGGCTATCCCCTACTATCGAAGAAATTAGAAAACATTTCAAACTCTCCGCTCCTTCAACTATTCACCAACACTTAGAAGCATTGGAGAAAAAAGAATTCATCGAAAGAAATGGAAGTTCAGCTAGAGGGATCGAATTGAAAAAGAAAAATCCATATAGCCTTATAAAAATTCCATTAGTTGGAGTAATAGTTGCCGGTCAGCCAATCGAAGCCATAGAAACAATAGGAGAAAGCGTGATGATTGCTTCGGGTAATATAAAAAAAGATGAACAATATTATGCTCTCGAAGTTAGGGGTACGAGCATGATTGATGAAGGAATTTTCGATGGTGACATTGTGGTTATAAAAAAACAATCTTCGGCAGAAAATGGCCAGACAGTGGTCGCGATAATTGATGACAATGAAGCCACTTTGAAAAAAATATACCGAGAGAAAAATAGATTCCGACTTCAACCAGCCAATCAAACAATGTTGCCGATATATAGGAAAGAAGTTGAGATTAGAGGGGTGGTTATTGAGATAAAAAGAAATTTAGAGAATACCCCTAGCGACTCAAAACAAAAATTATTTAGAACCTTAGATTTATTTGCCGGAGTTGGAGGTATAAGATTAGGTTTTGAAAATGCAGGATTTGAAACAGTTTTTGCAAATGATTTTGATAAATATTGCAAGAACACTTATGATTTGAATTTCAAAAAATCAAAACTTATCGTGGAAGATATGAGAAAAATTGAAATTGATGATTTACCAAAATTTGATTTTCTCTTGGGCGGTTTTCCTTGCCAAGCATTTTCAATCGCAGGATATCGCAAAGGATTTAATGATGAAAAAGATCGGGGAAATTTGTTTTTTGATGTTGCAAGAATTTTGGAAGCTAGAAAGCCCGAAGGATTTCTTTTGGAAAATGTAAAAAATCTCAAAGGTCATGACAACGGGAAAACTTTTAGTATAATCATCCAGACACTAGAAGATTTGGGCTATCATGTGAAAACTAAAGTTTTAAACACTATGGAGTATGGTAATGTTCCACAAAACCGAGAAAGAATTTATATAGTCGGATTTAAGAATAAAGATTATTCAGATAAATTTGAATTTCCAGAGCCACAAGAATTGAAACTAAGAGTCACTGACCTTTTGGAAAAAAATGTGGACAAAAAATATTATTATAACGACAAACCACTCTTTGAAAAACTTAAGGATTTTGTAAATGAAGGAGGAAAAGTTTATCAATGGAGAAGACAATATGTGAGGGAAAACAAAAAAGGCGTGTGTCCAACTCTCACTGCTAATATGGGAACGGGTGGACATAATGTTCCAATTATAAAAGACAAAAAAGGAATCAGAAAACTGACTCCTCTTGAATGTTTTAGGCTACAAGGATTTCCAAAAACATTTATCCTGCCAAAAAACTTGGCTGACTCTTCACTATACAAGCAAGCTGGAAATTCTGTGAGTGTCCCTGTGGTTACGGCCGTAGCAAAACAAATTATGAAAGCGATTAAGCAATAAGATTTTTTAATTTTGAAAAAAGATCATTCAAATCGCGCAAATCATCCCAATAAACATACATATTATCATTATTAAAAGATTTTCCTTTATATTTATTAAACTTTTTTAATTCCTTAAAATCTTCTCTTAACGCCCATCCTCTCCTTTCGGCTCGTATTCCCTTAAGAACTGGAAAATCGGAAAATATATGCTCGCCCCTTCCACCAAGACTTCTAAAAAATCTTTGCCCCGTATTGGCTTTTTTCCAATGTACTTTATATGAAATAAAAAGTTCTGCTTTTCTTGGCCCATTAAATTCATTTTCTGAAATAAGTATAAAATATTGAGTATCCTTAATTTGTACTTTTATCCGAGGAGATATAAAAACATCACCAGTAAATTTTATCCGCTTGATATCTTGACCCTCATCAGTATTACTTGTCCCAGTAAAAAAATCTCTATTCAATTCGATTTCTATATTTTTTCTCTCACTATCAATTTTAAATGCAACTTCCACCAATAAACCTTTTGTTATATCCATAATTGCTTCAATATCATATCTCATCTTCCCATTCGAATGTAATGTAATATATCCCTCATTTATAGCTTTTTTCGCCCACTCGAATTCTTCTATTATACTTTCCAAAGGAATCAAGACTGAATTATCAATACAAATCTGGCAATATTTGATAATGTCTGCGATATAAGTAAAACCCTTAGAGATAGCCCCTTTCCCAGTTGCATAGTTTTTAATTTTATTTGAGCAGTTTAATGATCCTCCCGCTATTGCTTTAAACTGGCCGGCGGAAAATTCCTCAAACCCACGAGGTCCGAGCAATTTATTAACAATTTCAAAAACTTTTAATGATTCTGATTCCTTTTCAAAATATATTTGTTGATTATTCTTAATTCCTAGCTCTTCAATTATTCTATTCGGAATTAGTTTATTTTCTTCTTCAATAAAAGTTAATTTATTTTTCATAAAATTATTTTTTATTTTTTCCAATCACTAATTACAAGATTTTTCCCAACTTTTTTCACCACCACTTTCTGACGCTCGCGCCAGCCGAGTTCGCCGATGAGTTCCTTTGGGATGGTCATCCCGAGACTGCTTCCCTCTCTCCCCATCCTCGTTAACTTCCTCACATTTTTTTCCTCAATTTTTCGCATAGACATATGTTTATATTTATGTTACTGAACTTGTTACTTAACACTTTACTTAACACTTCCATTCTACCCCCCTTTCCCCCAATAAATCAAAAACCGCCAGTGATAGCGGTTTTGTGAATTTTATTTTTTCACTGACAGAAGTGTCGTGACAAGCGCTGTCATTTGATTCATCTTTTTTGGATTACTTTCCGCAATCAAAAGTGTGAGGGCGGTAAGCGCGCTTGGGTTGATGTTTTTAGCGCCTTGGATTTTTGTTTTTCGCAAGAACCACACAAAAGCAAACGCACCAGAGCGTTTGTTTCCGTCGTCGAATGGGTGATTCTTCACCATAAAATACAAAAGATGGGTCGCCTTTTCTTCAGCGGTAGGATATAGATTTTTGCCACCAAATGATTGCATTACATTTCCCACTATTCCCTCAACACTACCAGCTCTTTTTTCTCGCGCAAAAAGATCAGAAGCCTCACCTTTTTTCATAAGTTCGCCTCGAAGCTCAATAATTGCTTCAACTAGCTCTTTGCCTGACAATTTGATTGCTTTTTTAGTTGTGCCAATTGCGCGAAGAGTTTCTTTGTCATAAGCATCCAGCGCTACCCATGTGCTAGCAAATTCCTTGATTAGTTCCAAAACTAGTTTTGGATCAAGCGTGATATGCTCAGGCAAAAGATTTTGAATACTAGATACTGTCTGCATAAAAGCCTCATAATTTTTGGCAATTTGTTTTTTGTTGATTGTGTAGCCTTGAATTAAATGCTCTTTCAAAATCTTATTCGCCCATTTTCTAAATTCAATAGCCTTGAAAGAACTTGTCCGATACCCCACAGACAAAATCATATCGAGAGAATAAAATTCAACTTCTTTTGTTTGAGTTTTACCCTTGATTGCTCCGTGCTTAGTGGTCTGTGCAAAATTTGCACATACCACTTTTTTATCAAGCTCTTTGTCTGTTAAAATTTTCTTAATGTGCTTCGTTACTACTGTTCTATCAATTCCAAAGATATCAGCGATTTGTTTTTGCGAAGCCCAAATATTTTCATGCTTAAAATCACCACGCAGTTCGATGGCGCCATCCTTAGCCTGATAAATAATTATTTCTTTTTGTTCTTTTTTGTTTTTCATAACTTTATTTAGTTTGTTATGATGATATTATATCACTCTGTGATATTTCCGGCAACTTTTGAGCTGTGGATAACTTTTTCCCATCTATTTCTCTTCCGGCTTTTCCTTCAAAATACTCACTAGATACAAACTCACAATAACTACTCCCAAAGTGATAACGACCGCATAGATAAACTTAGCCCACAGGCTATTTTGTTCTAGTGGGAAAAAATATTCAATAGAAGATCTGATAGCGTCGTTCCACGCAAAGCCGGCTACCAGCCCCAGGCCGGCCGTAACATAGCCAGCAATTTTGTTTCTTACTTCTCGATTAACTTCTGACACTCGTTCGCGAATTTTTTTCATTTTATTAGCTTAAATATTTATTTTAATATATACTCAAAAACTTTTCCCGCCGCCGAGGTATAAATATTGTGCTCACCAAAGCGAGGCATAAAAAATTCTTGTGTTTTATTATTATGTTTCAACCAAAATTTTTGCCCCGCGACTTGCTTTTCAATTTTTTCAATTTGAAAAATTCCTGTTTTTTCAGTTTTGCCAAAAAATTCCACTCTTGCCTTGGTTTTTTTAGACAAGCTTCTTACTCGCGCATTATCATAATTCAAAATTAGTACATCGTCTTTTTTGATATGTCGTGCTAGATATTTGTATTCCAAAAACAAATTGTCCATTCCAGAAAAAGATTCAATATATCGCTGATTGATTTCGGAAATTATGGAAATTTTTGGTCTCACGATTGAAAGCAGATAACGCATATCCCCTCTCTCGGAAACACCCAGTTCCAGCACTAAATACTCTGGGAAGTTTTTTTGAAAAATTGCCAAAAATGTTTGGAAAATAATCGGAAGCCACGCGCGATAAGAATTATACCCGCTCTGGACATTAAGAATTGCCAAAGGCAAACCAATCTCGGTGTTGAAATTTTTTGGATTAGCTCGTACAGTTTTTCCTTTTTCCTCTAAAATTTTTCGAACCTCATCTCGAATGAAAGTTTTGTTTGAACTGCCGGAAATTGCGATAACTGTTGGACGATGAACAGCCAAGACTATTTTTGTCACATATTTCAGATAATATTTTAGAATTGTTTTGCAAAAAAATTTCATATTTTTATAAAAATATTTTCTCCATCCTATCAAACGCTCGGTTGATGTCACGCTCTGTTCGACCAAAACTAAAACGAACATGGTCTTCGCCACTTGGACCGAAAGCCACTCCTGGGACAACTGCTACTTGAGCTTTTTCCAGAAGCCAAAAGGCAAATTTGAACGAAAAACTTTCCGGCGCTTCAAGCGAACCAAAATCAAAATCATTTTTAATTATTTTTGGAAAAACATAATAGGCGCTTTCCGGTCTGACATAGCTAAAAATATGTTTTAATTTTTCGAGGCGTACGCAAATCAAATCCCGCCGTTTCAGATATTCGCCATTGAAAAAAATCACATCTTTTTCCGCCATTTCCAATGCTCCCATAGCTGCGTATTGAGAGATAACTGGCGCGCAAGTGACCAGCGAGTCATGCACTTTCAAAATTTCTTGAGCGACACTTTCGTCGCAGTGGAGATATCCCACACGGTACCCCGTCATGGCATATGATTTGGAAAAACTAAACAGTCGAATGACTCTTTTTCGAAGCTCGGGAATTTCCGCCAGACTAAAAATTTTTTCTTTTCTCGCAAAAGTAAAATCCTTATAAACTTCATCTGAAATTAAAAACAAATTATGTTTTTTGGCTAATTCCGCCAAACCCAAAAGTTGCTCTTTGGAATAAATAGTGCCAGTTGGATTATTAGGATTGCAATAGAAGATGGCTTTAGTTTTGGGCGTGATGGCTTTTTCAAATTTTTCCAATTCAAAACTCCAATCTTTTTCTTCATTGAGTCCTACAAAAACTGGAGTGCAACCGCAAAGCACAATCACTTCGCGATATGAGGTATAGGTTGGCTCAGGAATGATTATCTCATCTCCTGAATTGGTAATCGCTAAAAGTGTCGCTGTGATTCCTTCAATCGAACCAGCCGTCACAATGATTTCTTTTTCGAAATCATAAAACATATTATCCTCAGCCAATTTTACCTCAATCAATTCTCGCAGTTCCGAAAGTCCTGGCGAAAGAGAATATTTGGAAACAACACCATTTTGCAGCGCCAACTCCACTCGCCTTTTTATCCCTGACGGCGTATCAAAACTTGGCACTCCTTGCGCCAAAGAAATGACATCGGGAAATTTAGAAGCCCGAAGTTCCATCTGTTTTATCACTGAAAGTCGAAGATCTTTTGTGCGTTCAAACATTGAAAATTAAATTAGGTCTTTAGCTCTTTTTAGTGCGCCAGAAATTAATTTATCTAGATATTTTGAAAAATTTATACCCGTGGCCGCAGCGGCTTGTGGCGCCAGACTCGTTCCCGTCATACCAGGGATAGTATTGATTTCTAGAAAATATAATTTTCCATCATTCTTGTCCCAGATAAAATCTGCGCGCGCCAAATCCAAACAGCCAATAGCTTTGAAAATTTTCACGGCATATTTTTGAATTTTTTTTCTGATTTCTTCTGGAATTTCCGCTGGACAAACTTCTTTCGAACCACCCTTCTCATATTTAGCACGATAATCAAACCAGCCGGACACCTGTGGGATAATTTCAATTACTGGCAAAGCTTTAGGTGATTTGTCTCCCATCACAGCCACGGTCAACTCTCGTCCTTGAATAAATTGCTCTAGCAAAACTTCTTCGCCATATTCCAAAGCTGTTTTTATCCCTTCTGCTAATTCTTCTTTGGTACTAGCTAAACTCGTTCCAACTGATGAACCAAGCTCTGCGGGTTTCACCACTATTGGCAAATTTAGCTTAGCGATAATTTTTTCTAAATTAAATTTCTTGTTTCTCAAAACAATCACATCTTTCGCAATCTTAAGTCCTACTGATTTAGCAATGATTTTTGTTTTCTTCTTGTTCATTGCCAAGGCACTGGCTAATGCTCCCGAAAAAACATATGGAATCCCAAGCATATCCAGCATGCCTTGCAATTTTCCATCTTCCAAATATGTTCCGTGCCCAATTGGCAAAACTATATCAATTTCATTTTCTTCTTCTCCTCCTTGATAGAAATTGTTTATATTTTTTCCTCCTTCTTTTTCGATTACGAGCCGTTGCGACTGTTCCAAAGTTATGCCTCCTTCTTTTTGAGCATTGGGAAAATTTGTCTCCATATATTTATTTCCAATTTTTCCAATCAACCACTGTCCGCCTTTTGTTATCGCAATCGGAATAATATTATATTTTTCTTTATCCAAAGCATCCATCGCTTGCTTGGCTGATTTCAAAGAAATTTCATGCTCACCAGATTTTCCCCCAAAAATTACAGCTACATTGATTTTTTTGTTCATATTAATTTATCAATTAAATTATTAGGACTTACGCATTTTTCTGAAAATCTATTTATGTAGCCATGACAATGGCAGGATTAAAATCTATAATCGCTATCTATAATCTTAGTTAATTTATTTGTAATTTCAGCGAACAATAGATTTGAAGAGAAATGCGTAAGTTCTATTATTATTCTATACAACAATCAACCGCCTTCCGCACTAATTCTCCAAGTTTGCCCATAAAGCCCGCTTTCACTTGATCGTTTTTATGCAAAGCTTCGCTGTCAATTTTTTTCACATCGTCCGTGCCGATTACTTTCATGTTTATTCCCCAAAAAAGAGAATAGAGATCATAGGCTTTTTGAAAAAGATTTTGAGCTTCTTCTTTTTTACCCATCCCTTGCTGTTTGGTGCCAACTTCCATTAGACGCATTGAAGCTGCCAACAGGTGTTTAGAGATGCACCACTCCTCACCCTCAGGATTTTTGACGATTTTTCGAAGCAAGTCCCCTCGCATTTTTCTCACTTCTTGCAAAAGATCAAAATATTCGGGCTTGCCAAGTTTTGATCCAGTGAAAAAGAAATGCTCTTCAATGCTCACTAGATTCATAATGGCAATTGACAAATCTTGATCAGACGAGAGATCAAGCTTATCCTGCTTTTTCATTGTGTCGACTTTTTCAATTAGTTCATTGAGATTTTTGATTGTGTTTTCCATAAGTTTGTCTTTACGAATTATTAATCATTTACTAATATACGAATGTACGAATTTTTTATTAGTATATTCGTACTTAATTCGTAATTAGTAAAGATTTCAACAGGTTAGAAAATAAAAAATACCACTTAAAATTCCCAGTATCACAATCGGCACAACAACTTTTTGAAATGGGAAAAAAACTTTGCCACCATTTTTCTTTTTGAAATACGCGTTTAAAAATACCGCTACGAGGAAAAAAATACTGCCCAAAATTATCCCCAGGAGTAATTTGTCCACTCCCCAAAATTTATTCAGTGGTTGCCCAATCATTTCATTTTTGTAAAGCGGTCCGATAGTAAAAACATAGAAAAGCATGGCTGTTAGAATTTTTCGGCCATAAAATCTAATGTTTTTTCGCTTTAGCCAATCGATTGTCCAGATCGTCATTGAAACCAAAAGTCCCCCAATCCAAAGACCGGAAACCGTGTCATCTATTCCCAAATATTCCGAAAGTCCCACACAAGCACTCACTGCTACCACGCACACCGGACAAACGGCTTGCGCACTGCGTGCAAAAAGAAAAATTACAGTTGGCAACAAAATTCTTAGATATTTTTTAAATTTATTGTTCATTGTTCTTTGATTATTATTTGCTGTTTACTTTGTCCTTGAAAAATTGAATGACTTCTTCTTGACCAACATAACATTTGTCATTCTCCCAAAGAAAAGGCACTCCAATTGCTTTTGTATCAATTCCGCATTTGCCGGCTTTTTCTGCGAGCAAGGCAGAATTGGTTTTGTTATGGTAGACTTCCCCCTGCGCAAAATTAACTTTTTCTGAAATCTTATTATCTTTGATATATTTTTCTACGATTTTGCAATGCGGACATTCTTGTCCATAAAACAAAATAATTTTCGCGTTTTTATCCACCAGAGGGGTGTCCCCATTTTTTTGACCACAACCGGACAAAACAAGCCCCACACTCAATAAAATTGCGACTAAAAGATATTTATTCATCGTTTGTTAATTTTAAATTATTACACCATACACTAAGTATACTAGCATAAAGCCAAATTTATTCCAATTTGCACAAAAAAACAGCCCCGATTACTCGGAACTGTTTGATTGATTCGCATACTAGAATCGGTCTCTTCGTCCACCGAAATCTCGGCCACGGCCATTTCCGCCTCCAAAGCCACCTGTGCTTCGAGGTCGATCTTCTTTTGGTCGAGCTTCGTTAACAGTCAATGCTCGTCCTTCAACTTCTTTTCCATTGAACATGTCAATTGCAGCTATTGCTTCTGCATCAGAACTCATCTCAACGAATCCAAAACCTTTGGATCGTCCAGACATTCTGTCGGTGATGATCATTGCTGAAGATACTGTTCCCGCTGCGGAAAACATTTCTTTCAATGCTTCATCATTCACATTGTAGGATAAATTTCCTACATATAGTTTTTGTGCCATTTTCTTACTTGCCCCGCTATTCTGTTTACAGAATTTTGCGGGGTTGCCTTATTAAATTTAATATTGCAAGGCGACCTCTCTCATATCGCTTGTTCCTTACTTTTTTAGATAAGGCAAAACTTACTGAGAAGACTTACAACTAAAAAGATTGTAGCTTAAAAATTAAAAAAGGTCAAATTGGATTTTCTGGTAGTAATTCCCCTTTTTGCAATGTGGCGTATCCAAAGAAAGCGTTGAAACGGTTAGACCAAATCAAGACATTGAAATATTTTTCCAAATCAACTGACTTTTCTACTTTATAATTAACATTTCCAGTGGTCGATTTCATGATTCCCAAGTCAATTGCATCTTCTGGATTGAGATTCAAAATTGGTGAAAGATAAATGTGCATATCTTGACCATTGACCGTTTCAAAACCCTCTAATCGCAAAAAGACATCCCCGCCACTTTTGACAAAAAGGGCTTTGCCTTTCAAAATCTGCTCGACATTATTGAATCTCCCTTGAGAAATAATCTCTCCGTTATCCGGAAAATTTTCGTCTAGATTATCTATCTCTATCACATTGCCCGGCTCTTGCGAATTAGTGTTAATCGAATTTTTCGGCAATGGACGCGGAGAGTTTTTTATTTTTTTCACCAAAAATATTATCCCGACAATTATAGCTAGGATAATAATTGCAACTAAAATCATACTCGCCACTTTTTTCCAAGTTTTTTTCTGATATGTTTTTCGCATCACCACCTTCGGTTTTCTGAATTTTTGGAGTATATTTATGTTTTTGAAAGGATTAGTGACTCTAATCGTTTTTATTTTCTCCGTTATATCCCCTATCGCCTTTTTTATCGCTTCTTTTTTGATAATGGGTTTTTTAGTTTTGTTGATTTTTCTAACTTTTATAATTTTTTTCTCCATTTTGTTTTTTTAAATTATTTCTAATATAATTATAATCCAAAAACAAAAAACTCGCCAGAATTATTCATAATTGTTCATTCCTTGATTTATCTGAAACATCTTGTTATAATCAATTTGTTTTAAAAATTGAATATTTATTCCGCGATAGCTCAATGGTAGAGCAGTTGACTGTTAATCAATTGGTTCCAGGTTCGAGTCCTGGTCGCGGAGCTGCGAAAAATTCAAAAAAGACTGTTTTTAGAAACAGTCTTTTTTTCATCTCACAGCGTCGCCCGTAAAGAATACCTAATTTAAATTGCGTCTTTTTTTGTAAATTTAATTGTTGCATTAATTGTATCAAAATGTTACAATTAGAGTAAATTAATGTAACAATTAGAATAAGCTTATGGAAAAATTAACTACTCGTCAAAACTCAATCCTGGAATTCATACAAAATCAAGGGCAAGCTAGCACCAGAGAAATTAAGGAATACCAAGAACTAAAAACCGGGGCTTTGAATAGAATCACAATCATAAGAGATCTCGATGTTTTAATAACAAAAAAACTAATCAAAAAAACAGGGCGGGGAAGAAGCGTTTCTTATGGTGTAATGATTGAGAATCCCCTGATGTCTTTTTATGATATCGAGAAATATTTTGAACAATCTGTAGAGAAGAGAAATTCTCAAAAAAACTTCAACTTCGATATCTTCAAAAATTTTGATAACTCAATATTCTCAAAAGAAGAATTGGCTAATCTTGATAAACTAAATGACAACTATCAGAAAAGAGTAAAGAAACTCTCCCCTACTATTCTAAAAAAAGAGTTTGAAAGACTAACTATAGAATTAAGTTGGAAATCATCTCAAATAGAAGGAAACACGTATTCCTTAATAGAAACAGAAATTCTAATAACAGAAAATCAAGAGGCTTCCGGTCACACAAAATCAGAAACTCAAATGATTCTAAATCATAAAAAAGCTCTGGACTATATTATTAAGAATCCTAAAATTTTCAAAGAATTAACTCTTTCTAAAATCGAAGACCTGCACCAGCTACTTACCTTCGACCTTGGAGTTGAAAAAAATGTCAGAAAAACATCAGTCGGGATAACTGGAACTAATTACAAACCGCTGGATAATCAATTTCAAATAAAAGAAGCTTTGCATGAAGTGCTTTCGATTATTAATGCCAAAAATATACATCCCCTGCTAAAAGCGCTTTCTGCGATCGCCTTAATTTCCTATATTCAACCCTTTGAAGATGGAAACAAAAGAACTGCTAGAATTTTAGGCAATGCTATTTTATTAGCGGAGGGATATTGCCCACTATCTTATAGGGATGTTGATAAAAATGACTACAAAAAAGCGACTCTACTTTTTTATGAACAAAATAGTCTTTATTTTCTAAAAGAAATCTTCGTCAAACAATTCGAATTCGCGGTGGAAAATTATTTCGGATAGAAAAACATGAAAACTAATAAAAAATCAGCGAAGAAAAAACACTGGGATATTTTGGGGATTGGCAGTCCCCTGTTTGATATTGTGATTAATATTAGTGAAGAAATGCTAGTTAAGCTAAATTTCAAAAAAGGATCGATGAATTTGATTTCAAAGGCGGAAAGTGAAAATATTTTCCAGCAATTCAAAAACATCAAGCTAGAGCTCACTCCCGGTGGCAGTGTTTCCAACACTCTTTCTGGGGCTAATCTTTTGGGCAGTCGCGTGTCATTTTTGGGACTTGTTGGCCAAGATGAACATGGCAAAAAATATCAAGAAAAAATAGAAGCGGAAGGTGTCGCTTCTCATCTTTGTTTTCATGACAATGGAATGACTGGACACGCCATTGTGTTTGTCACTCCAGACGGAGAACGCACAATGGCTACCCATCTGGGCGCGTCAGTTAATTTCAATAAAAATCATATCCAAGAAAAAGAAATTAAACGCGCAAAAATCCTTCACATCGAAGCCTATCAACTGGAAAATTCTGTCAGTCGCCAAGCAATTTTTCATGCCGTGGAAATTGCCAAGAAAAATGATGTTTTGGTTTCACTGGATCTTTCAGACACCCAGCTTATAAGGCGCAACAAAAAACTTTTCGCCAGTATTGTCAAAGAACATATTGACATTGTTTTTGCCAACGAAGAAGAAGCCACCGCATTTAGTGGCAAGAAAAATTCTCGCAAAGCTTTGCACGAAATTGCCAAAAATTGTCGCATCGCAATAGTAAAATTAGGAGAAAACGGCAGTCTAATAGAGGAAGACGGGAAAATTTTTGAAATTTCACCTTGCCCAGCTAAGGTGATAAACACCAATGGCGCAGGCGATATGTACGCTGCCGGAATTTTACATGGATTGATAAATAATTTAGACTTAGGAGAAGCTGGCAAAATAGCCAGTCGTGTCTCAGCTCTAGTCGTTGCGAGTTCTGGCGCACGACTTAACAAAAAACATCATAATTTAATTAAAAAATAAGTTGTGTCTTATCACAAGATTCAAATCTTATTTAACAAGGAAAATGGACAAAATACAAGATTACAAAATCAAAGACATTAGCTTGGCAGAGTATGGGCGCAATGAAATTATTATCGCCGAGAAAGAAATGCCGGGGCTTATGGCTCTGCGAAAAAAATTTGGCAAAAAGAAGCCTCTCCGAGGCGCGCGTATTTTGGGGAGTCTGCATATGACTATTCAAACGGCGGTACTCATTGAAACTTTGGTTGAGTTGGGCGCCGAAGTACGGTGGGTTTCTTGTAATATCTATTCCACTCAAGATCACGCCGCAGCCGCCATTGCCAAAGCCGGCGTTCCGGTTTTTGCTTGGAAAGGTGAAACATTGGAAGAATATTGGTGGTGTACTGAGCAAGCTTTCAAGTTTGGTAAAAATCTTGGACCAAATTTAATTGTGGATGATGGAGGCGATGCCACGCTCATGCTTCATCTTGGCGCAGAGATTGAAAAAGATCCAAAAATACTCAAACAAAATTATTCCGGAAAAACTGAAGATGAAAAAGAACTCATGAAAATTCTCTCTAAAATTTATAGCGAAAACAAAAATTTTTGGAGCAAGATGATTCGAGATATCAAAGGAGTTTCCGAAGAAACTACCACAGGCGTGCATCGACTCTATCAAATGTTTGAAAAAAAGAGATTACTCTTCCCCGCGATTAATGTTAATGACAGTGTGACCAAAAGCAAATTTGACAATCTTTATGGTTGTCGAGAAAGTTTGGCCGATGGCATCAAGCGCGGAACAGATGTGATGGTGGCCGGAAAAGTTGTCGTTGTTTGTGGCTATGGCGATGTTGGCAAAGGTTGCGCCCAAAGCATGAAAGGTCTTGGCGCGCGAGTCATCATCACGGAAATTGATCCAATTTGCGCTTTGCAAGCTTCGATGGAAGGTTTTGAAATTAAGACTGTCGAAGAAACACTTGGCGAAGGCAATATTTATGTGACCGCTACGGGCAATCAAGATATCATCACAATTTCTCATATGGAAAAAATGAAAGATGAAGCGATTGTTTGCAATATTGGACATTTTGACAATGAAATTCAAGTTGAGAAATTGGAAAAATATAATGGAATTGAAAAAATAAACATCAAACCGCAAGTGGACAAATATGTCTTCCCTGACGGACACGCCATTGTGCTTCTTTCACAAGGTCGACTAGTCAATCTTGGCAATGCTACGGGGCATCCAAGTTTTGTGATGAGTACCTCTTTCACCAATCAAGTCTTGGCGCAACTGGAACTTTGGGAAAATAAACATGCCATTGGAGTTTATACTTTGCCAAAAAAACTAGATGAAGAAGTAGCCCGCTTGCATTTGGAAAAACTTGGTGTGTCTTTGACTAAGCTCACCAAAAAACAAGCCAATTATATCAACACTCCAATTGATGGTCCATATAAGTCGGAAAATTACCGATACTAAAAAAATTTTAGAAATTTAAAGGGAAGGTTGAAATAATTTCGAGCCTCCCCTTTTTTTGCACTAATCTTAGTGCATAACATGGCTTTCACTGCCCATCTCCTTTCCTTCGCAATAGTTGCAAGTTTTAGTATTGCCACTCATTTTTTTGAGACATCCTTCTACGAAAAAACATTCACGACAGAAAACATCATTTCCGTCAAAAGCTACGCAGTAGTGCAAGTGGCAGCAATTGCAAACAAATTCTTTATTGACATGCGTCATATCCTTTCTGGGAAGCCTATCAATAACAGCCTTGACCAACTCTTCGAGAGCGTTTTTGTCACGCTTTCGGTCTTTCTTTTTTTGACTTTGACTTCTTCTGTCGGTGCCATTACTTTCCCTCTTACGTTCCGATCTAGTCATAAGCACCTCCAAAATTTTAGGGTTTAGGCCAATCCGCAACGATCGAATATTTCGATGTTGATTTGAGACCGATATCCAATGATATTTATGATCATTTCGTTCTCATGTGGCCAGCAAATCACTTCCCATTTTCCGTTGATTTTTATCGGCGAAAGCACTAAATTTCTTTTACTTCCGCAAATAAAACACTCCAGTATTTTTCCTTTTTCCATGATTTTTCCTCCACTTATAAGTTGAGCAATAATTGCCTACAATGCAAATCTTTCCGTGACTTTTCTTTATACTCCAATGATTAGTTTTTGCACCACACTTATCACAAAATATTTTTTTTGCCCTCCACAAAGTTATAAAGTTTTTTTAAGAAAAAATAACTTTCAAAAATAACCGCCATTGCCAATGCTCTCATTTTTTCTTTCATACTCTGCCTCCTTTTGCAAAAGTTTATTTAAACCTTACACAGACAGAAAGAAATTATTTTTAAAGGACAAAAAAAGCCACCGATTAAAGTGGCTTTCTATAAAAATTTTTTGATTGAATTTTCATATCTCAATAATAGTCCTGTCTTCACATTCCGTCAATGCCTATTTTTTGATTTTCTTAACTACTTTCATAACACGAGAAGCGTCTTTGGCGACATCTTGCTTGGCAGAAATTGCCAATTTACTTATCGATTTCCAATGTTTTTTGAGATCATTAGCAATTGCTCCAATTTCCTCTTTTGTTGCCACTTTTTCTTTGGCATAATCCTTGGACACTGCATCGATAATTTCAAGATAGATTGGTTCAGTGATTTCCTTAGCTTTCTCCAATCTTTCAATGACATCCCCCTTCATTTTGATCGCCCAAGATTTGGCATGATCGCGATGTTTCTTCCCTTTTGGCCCGAAGAAAAAATAGGCGGTCGCTGCTACACCAGCCAAGCTTGCGCCTATGACTGCCAGCTTGATCACCTTGTCTGTCTTCTTTTTCATAATATTTATTTTAAAAATTAATTAGCTTTTTTTTGATCTCTCGTTTCTGAGCGCTTCCTTTTTCGTGCTGGTGGAAAAAACATTCGAAAGATAATGTTGTCTTCCAACCTTTCTTTGAGTTCTAGAATAAACTCTTTTGAATCCTCAAAATTATCTTGCAACTTTTCTGAAATTAGATATAAATTTCTACCGGCTTTGATAAGATAAAACAAGCCGATAGAAAATAATACCGAGAGCACAACTGTCGCCACAGAAGAGATAAAAAAGAAAATGTCTGCTTTCATCACTGTTTCCATATATAATATCTATTTTAGATTAAATAATGTTTCGACCTTGTAGTAATCTTATTATAACTAAAATAACAGCAATTACAAGTAGGATGTGAAGCAGTCCACCAAGAGTATACGAGGTGATGAATCCCAGAAACCATAGGATTACCAGGATTATAATTATTGTCCACATATTTTTTGAAAATTTAATTACATACTAGATTTTTGTTTTTCGCCCGAGAATATTCGTACTAATTTGACGATTCCCCAAGCTAAAACAGCATACACGATAATTGCCACGAGCGTTGATGGCTCCAAAACTGAAGTTGTTTCCACTCCTTGAGCAAAGCCTCTGCGGAATATTCCTTCAAAGGGAGTGATGAAAATTCCTGTTATCCCATAAATCAATCCTACAAATGAACTTGCGAGGCTAGCTCCCATCAATTTGAGCACGAGACGAAAAACTAAGAGTATTTCCAAAAGTCCGGCAAAGAAATAAACTAAATATTCAATCGTCTGAAAACCAGTCGCTTCGCTTTCGATTGAAGTCACTGCAACTGGAGTTTTGCCATCTTCTTTCGCAGTTGTAGTTTCTTTTATAATTTCTGTCATATTGTTTTCACCACCTTTCTATTTTTACTAATTTCGATCTTTTTAATTATTGTTTCTTTGGGCAAATATTCAATCAGAGCCTTCTCTATTAGGCTAGTGAGACTTATTTCCTCAACAATAGCTTGCGCTTTCGCTTGTTTAGCCAGATAAGGGTTGATGAAGATTGTTAATCTTTGATTTTCTTTAGTTGTCATAGTTGATATATTAGTGCTTACTGAACTACTTGATATAGTACAACAACAATAGAATTATATTTCAAAAGGATGTTTTTAGTGTCAGTGCTCTTCCCAAATTTTCAAAAATGCGCTAGAATGAAAACTCAATGCTTTTTTATTAGTTTAATTTTTTTCGAAACACTATGGCCAAAGACGACGTTGCAGTTAGATTTAACAAAGTTTCTTTTGAATACGGACACAAAAAACCCATCCTCGATGAGGCTTCTTTTTCGCTCAGGCAAGGCACTAAAATCACTATTATGGGACAAAATGGCGCTGGAAAATCGACTATTTTGAATTTGATTACAGGATCCTTGAAAGAAGAAGATGGTTCCATCTATGTCAATCCCACTCTCAAAATTGCTTATGCCAAACAAGTTATTCCGGCCGAACAAATGACACTTACTGTCAAAGAATTTTTTGCTAAATGTTTCACTGAGAAATTATATAATCTTGATCCAAAAATTGACAAGGTACTAGACCTTGTAAACTTGAAAGCTCCACATGACAAAATAGTCAAATCTTTTTCCGGCGGACAACAAGCCCGCCTGCTTTTAGCTTCGGCGTTGATTCAAGATCCGGATCTTTTGATTCTAGATGAACCAACGAATAATTTAGACAAAGCCGGCATTGAACATCTCACGCAATTTTTGATGAGCTACAACAAAACTTGCATCGTGATTTCTCATGATGCGGACTTTTTAAATTCTTTTACCGACGGCGTGCTCTATCTCGACATCTTCACCCACAAAGTTGAACAATATCTCGGCGACTATTATGTCGTGGTAGCGGAAATTGCCGATCGAATTGAAAAAGAAAAAATGAAAAACGCCCAATATGAAAAAGAAATCATTGCTAATAAAGAAAAAGCCAACTTCTTTGCTAACAAGGGTGGCAAGATGCGACTCGTGGCCCGAAAGATGCGCGACAAAGCTGAAGAGATGGAAGAAGCGAAAGTGGATGTTAGGCGTGAAGACAAAGCTATTCGTGATTTTGAAATTCCAGTCCAGGATGGATTAATTGGAGAGATAATAAACATTTCTTCACTCACGGTGATGAAAAATCATGAACCGGAAATAAAGAAAGTCAAAATTTCTCTCAAGAAAAAAACTCATCTACTCCTCGCCGGACCAAACGGCATTGGCAAAAGCACCCTACTTGAATCTCTCGCCACAGGATCTGCTAAGGGCGCAAAAATTACCGAAGGCATTCGCGTGGGATATTACCGCCAGGATTTTTCCACTCTCAATTTTGAAGATACCGTGCGCAATTCCCTTTTTGCTGTTATGCGAAATGAAGATGAAGAACGAATGCGCTCTGTGGCTTCCGGTTTTCTCATCGACAAAACCATTATCGACGCCAAAATCGGTTCACTTTCTGAAGGACAAAAAGGTCTGGTGGCTTTTGCTCGTCTTATGCTCGAAGAACCGGGGCTTTTGATCCTAGACGAACCAACCAACCACATCAACTTTCGCCATCTGCCCATCATCGCCAAAGCCTTGAATTCCTTCGAAGGCGCTATGATTCTCGTGAGCCACGTCCCCGAATTCGTTTCGCAAATTAGGATTGATGAAGTGTTGGATTTGGAGAGATAGACTTGCATTTTTTTGGATTTAATGCTTAAATTAAAAACTTAGTTTTTTGACAACTAAAAATTTACATATTTTATTATTTTTCTGTAATTAACTCACACTTTTAAGGAGGGCGTGCCATGATTATAAAGCCAGAAAGTAATATCTATAAAGTTCTCTCTGGGAAATACGAAGGAAAATTGTGCGTAATTCGCGGAAAGGAAAAGAATCGTTCCGTTGGAATTATGTTTATGGATCTAAGTAATCCAATGCAACTCGTATACATAAGAAAAGGCAGGTTAGCCAAATTGGAAACCCCGGGTTGGCCTGAAATAAATAGAGGTGTTTCCTATGGGCTAAGGGAGTATTTTCGTCATCACAAAGGAGCGGGCGTAAATATGCTTCGCACAACCGATATCGCTCAACCACAAGCATTGCGAGCTCAAGATGAAATTGCAAATGGAGAAAAAGTTTTGGAAAATCCTCGTATAGGATGTAACAGTTCAGTTCTTATTAAGTTAAGCAATTATAACTGGGTTGAAGTTGCTCCCAGATTACCAATCGCTCTTCGAGGAAATGTCAATTTCAAATTTCCTATTGAACTTTCAGAAAATGACAAATTGACCACCGGATGTAATGTTATTCGGAATTCTATCTCCCTAACAGATGTCGGCTGGGTAAGAATTTTTCTCGATAAAAATACCTGCCTTGATGTTCCGGCCTGCATCCCTTTGGCGCTTGAATAAAAGCGCTACACATCAAATTTAATTCCAAAAAAGAGCCGACTGGTGAACACCACCATCGGCTCTGTTTTTTTATTCACAAAATTTTTATTCCACAAAAGTCAGCGCGATGCCTTTTTTGTCGGCGCGACCGGTGCGACCAATGCGGTGGACATAATCTTCATAAGTTGCAGGAAGATCAAAATTAATGACGTGACTCACATTTGGAATGTCGAGTCCGCGAGCAGCCACATCAGTGGCGACCAAAATTTCCACAATATTTTCTTTGAACATTTTGAGTGCCCGTTGTCTTTTGCTGTGTGGTTTGTCGCCGTGAATAGATTCAGTCTTGAAACCTCGCTGAAGCAAACTCTTGGTTAGCTTGTCGGCGCCATGCTTGGTGCGGGTAAAAATCAAAACTTTTTCAAATTTAGCTTGAATGAGCAAATCATGCAGTGTGTCTGTCTTGTCCTTGCCTTTTTCCATGCGCACAATATTTTGATCAATTTGCCCAGCTGACTCTCCACTTTTAACAGAAATTTTCACAGGATTAACCAAAAATTTTCTGGTTAAACTTTCAATCTCAGCGCCGAATGTTGCTGAGAAAAGCATAATCTGTCTTTGTTTTGCCACGAGAGACAACAGCCAATTTACATCATTGATAAATCCCATGTCGAGCATGCGATCAGCTTCGTCGAGCACCACACTACTAAATTGCGATAGATCCAAAACTTTTCGGGTGATCAAGTCTTTGAGTCTCCCTGGAGTACCCACGACTAAATTATGTCGTCTATGCAATTCTTTTATTTGTCTTCGAATATCCGCCCCTCCCACTACTACCACAGAAAAAATATTTAGTCTTTTAGCCAGCGCCATAAATTCATCTTGAATTTGAATGGCTAGCTCACGAGTCGGCGTCACAATCAAAACTTTTTCACGCGGATTCAAAAGAATTTTATTGATCATTGGAATGAGAAAAGCCCCCGTTTTCCCAGTGCCAGTGTTAGCCAAGCCAATCACATCTTTTCCTGCAAGAATGGCCGGAATAGCTTGATCTTGAATCGGAGTTGGCACAGCAAAACCACGACTTTCAATAGCGCGCTTGAGCAATGTATGAATTTCAAGATCGCAAAATTCATAGCGAGGCTTGAAAACTTCCGTTGGCACAATTTCTTTGGCCTTACAAATGAAACGACTAACATCAATTACATTGCCAGTAAATCTTTTTCGACCACTTGGACGAGAACCGCCACGCGATCCGCCTCTTTTGCCACCATAAGAACTGTCTGCGCGAGAACTTCGCGCGTTTGTTTTGTTATACATTGTTATCTAACATAAAAAATTAATTATTTTATGTTTAGATACGTGTGAAGATGTATTAACATAAAAAGTAAGTATACCCTTTCTTTTTCGTTTTGTCAAGCTTGATAGATAATTACTTTCCAATCTCTTTCTGCGCTTTCAAGGCCAACGTGATCATCTCGTTACTACCAATAGTTTTGAAAGAATAGAGTGTTAGGCGATAATATTCATTTGTGCCTGTGATCAAAAAAATGTCATTCAATTGCCCGACCTCATTATAGGTGACCAGATTATCCATAGGTATTGTGTCATTCTTTAATATCCTCCAGCCCTTGAAAAGTGGATGCTCCGTATATTTCTTTTTTTCTTTTTCCAAATCATTTTTGAATTTCCCAATAGTGATCACTGGCGCGATTTTTTTGCCATCAATATAATAGCGACAATTGGAACTTTCCACGCCTTCCGTGGCATATGTTTCGGCGGTTGTGACATTTAGACCCGTGGCCGAAGCGACAAACTCCTTGGAAAAAATTCCGCAGATTCCTTCCGCGGTTTTTGCAGTTACTGGAGAATTGTTATCCGCCACCACCTCCGTGGCTTTTTCTCCATTGTTTACTTGTTCTGTTTTTTCACCACAACCAGAAAAAATTATTACACCCAAAAATAGCAATGGGACGAGAGTGATTTTTTTCATATTTTTATATAATTAATTATTTATAAAATGTTACTTAACATATTATCTAACAAATATCACCACTTTTCCATGTGAATTTTTTCCGTCACTGACACATCTTCGGTGTGTTCCTCTTTTTCTTCGCCTGAAAAGCCCAATGGGATTAAATTGATCACCTTGGCATTATCCGGAATGCCCAGCAAGGTTTTTATCTTTCCTTCAAACTCGGGTGAGATATTTTTCCAGACACTGCCTAGCCCCAGCGCCGTCGCTTGCAAAAACATATTTTCAGAAGCAACCGCAATATCCTGCACCGGAAGTTTTGCTTCGTGAGTGGCGACCGGGATGATGATGACTGGCGCTTCTTTGACAAAATCTTGCTCGACTTCTTGTCCGACGATGACAAAAATAGCCTCCTTCATTTCTTGTTTTTTGACCACAATGAATTCTAAGGCATCTGCGCCATGAGCTGATGGGGCAATTTTTCCCGCTCTTATCACCTCTTCGACCATTTCATCCGAGATCGGGTCAGATTTATAAACCCGAATGCTCCGACGCTTTCTAATTGATTCGATAAGCATAATTTAATATCTAATTAATTATTTAATAGAGTGTTACTTAACATATTAGGGAACAAAAAAATATTCTATATAAGTAATGAATTGCGCAATTAATATTCTGGCTTTCTGCAGAATGTCGGATAGTCATTTAGAATGTTTTTATGAATTTCAAAAAGCGTTTGCCATAGGGAGAAAGTGAGTGACTCATTCTCCTGCCTCGACGATTCTTATTCACCAAGCCAGATCCAACCAATTTTTTGGTGTGTTCGGAAATTGTCTTTGTATTACCTTTGAGCGCTTCGCATATTCCATCTAGTGTAATTCCATCTTCTTCGGAGATAATAAACAAAATTTCAATCCGCCGATGATTAGCTACGCCCTTCAAGTGTCGCTCCATTTGCAATGGAGTTTTTTGCTTTTTCTCAATTTGTCTTTTTTTCGCTAACATTTTTATTTTTATTATTTTTTATGATAATAATATTATACCACAATATTCTGGCTTTCTGCAGAATGTCGGATAGTCAATCAATGTCGGTTTTAGGTTTGGGGAAATTTTTATTCCGCCGCCACGACTGCACTAGTTTTTATTTTACTTTTCATTTTTTATGTAAGTAATTAATTATGTAATTGTTACTTCGAAAAGTGTTACTTAACAAGTTACTGAACAAAAATTATTCATACAACATCAATCAATCAGTTTCGAAATTAAAGGGAATTCTTTGTAGGGTTGATTATAATAATTTGAACCCATGTGTCCTTCGTGCAAAATTATTTGCATTCCACCAAGCTTATCAAACATAATCCTTCCTTGTGTATCATCGCAAGTCCAAGGATCATTGTCGGAATTAATGAAAACAAATTTTTCACATTTTGGTTTGATTGCCTCCCAATCATAATCATCAACATTTTTTTCACTACTTTCCTCTCTTCGTAGCGCCTTAGCATAACCAGACACCATAATAGCTTGTTTGATTTTCACCTCAATCTTTTCCAAAAGACTCAAAATTATTTGCGCGCCGGCTGAGTGACCAATGATAACTGTCTTTTCAGTAAACTTTCCATTTTCCAAAATAAACGGTAGCCAATCTTTTCGATTAGGAAACTTGGCATTTGGAAGCTCAGGAAGCCAAACTTCATAACCCTTCGCTTCCAAATCTTTTTTCAAAGACGGAAACCAAAAATCAGTCGGCTTGTCAGCCGTTCCATGGAGTATTATCGCATTTTTATTTTTTATATTCATAAAATTATATTTATAGGCAATTATTCTTTTAAAAAAGTGTTACTGGACACTTCCATTTTACCCCTTTTTCCCCAATAAATCAATAGCTTGTATAGGAAAAAATTACAAACAATGCTAGGATAAAATTATTATGAACAATCTAAAAGAAGAAAAATTTGATACAGTGATTGTGGGAGGCGGAGCGTCTGGAATGATGGCGGGGATTTTGGCGAGCGAAAATAATGAAAAAGTAGCCATCATTGAAAAAAATTCTACCCTGGGAAAGAAATTACTTTTGACTGGCAATGGGCGGTGCAACATTACCCAAGCTAATTTTTCCAATCGGGAGTTTGTGGAAAAACTTGGCAAAAGTGGTAAGTTCCTTTTTTCTGGACTCTCCGTTTTTGGTCCGCGCGAAACCCAAGAATTTTTTGAGAAATTAGGACTCAAACTAAAAACTGAAAAAGATGGCCGGGTTTTCCCCGAGAGCGACAAAGCGCAAGACGTACTAGATACTTTGAAAAAAAGTTTGAAAAAAAATGGGGTAGTAGTGAAACTCAATCAAAATGTTTTGGCTTTTGAAATAAAAGATGCAAAAATAGTCTGCGTCAAAACAGCCGAGCGAAAAATCTATGCCAAAAATTTCATTCTTTCTACTGGCGGAAAATCTTTTCCAACCACTGGTTCGATTGGCGATGGATATGCATGGCTTGAAAAAATGGGACACACTATCATTTCTCCAATGCCGGCGCTTGCACCGATAAAAATAAAAGAGCGCTGGGTCAAAGAGTTGCCGGGAGTGAGCCTTCCAAATGTCGGGATAAAAATATTACAACAGGACAAAAAAATATTCGAAATAACCGGAGAAATTCTTTTCACTCATTTTGGCCTTTCCGGACCAGCGATAATTAACGCCAGTAAATATGTAAGTACTAATCTTACTAGGGGTGAAATCTTTTTGAAACTTGACCTCTTCCCTACTCTCACACAAAATGCACTAGAAGAAAAATTGAAAATAGATTTTGAAGAATATAAGAAAAAAGATTTGAAAAATTATCTGGCTGAATATTTTTCGCAAAAATTAGCTCTCACAATTTTAGAACTTTCTAAACTTGAAACCGACCGAAAAATTTATTCTCTCGGCAAAAATCATCGCAATAACTTAGCCAAGCTTCTCAAAAATATTCGTCTGAGTGTCGATTCACTTTTGGATTTTGAATCAGCTATGATAACTTCCGGCGGAGTGAGTTTGAAAGAAGTAGAAAACAAAACTATGCGCTCCAAAATTATTTCCAATCTATATCTAGCTGGCGAAGTATTGGATCTCGACGGACCAACCGGCGGATACAACCTCCAAATCGCCTGGACTACGGGATATTCAGCTGGAAAATCCAGCGCCCAAAGCCATTGACAAAATCAAAAAAGAGGCGTATACTAGTCTACAAGTCCCAATAAGCCTGCAGTTAGAAGAATCGTCGAACTTTTTTGCAAAGCCTCTAGTGGAACAATTTAAATAACCTATATCTCTATCACAATGGAACAAGGAACAATCAAAAAATTGACTGATCGAGGATTTGGATTCATTTCCCGAGAAGGAAATGACAAAGATCTTTTCTTTCATTCAAAAGAACTTCAAGGTGTAACCTTTGAAGAACTGCGAGAAGGTGACAAGGTACAGTTCGAAGTAAGCGAAAGCCCAAAAGGACCATGCGCTGTCAACGTATCAAAGATCTAATACTGTCAAAAGTATTTTCACTAAACCGTCCCGTAAGGGGCGGTTTTTTTATGTTTATTTAATTCTCATTTCATGCTATACTTTCTTTTATGAAATCAAGGACGCGCCTAACATTACGACCGAGAAAATACAGCTTTAGAAGGAAACTTGTTGTTGGCTTGTTTTTTCTGGCTATCGTTTTTTTGTTTTTCAAAGGAACTCTTTGGCTAAAAAATGCAATTTTCGCCAAAGAAAAACCAGCAGAACAACTTGTTGAAAAAACAGAAGAAATTTCCACGCCTGAAATAAAAAAAAATACTGACCGCGTGGTGGAATATACAATTTCGACTGGCGACATTCCCGCGGAAGTTTTCCAGTCAAATGGAAAACTTGATGCCAATGATGTGGAGTCTCTCCTCTCCTGCGCTAAAGATGTTTATGATTTTACCAACATTAAAGTCGGTCAAAAATTGCGCTTCTATTTTGATGAGGAAGAAAAAACTAAACGCATTGAATATGACAAGAATAACGAAGCGCTAATTGTGGTGGAACGAAAAGCTGATGAATTTAGCGCGTGTGAAGAAAAAATTTCCTATGAAGTTTCCCAAAGCACTGCCCGAGGAAAAATTGAAAACTTTTTTTATGTGGATGCTATGGAAGCGGGATTGCAAGAGGCCACTGTCTTGGAAGTGGGTGATATTTTTTCTTTCGACATTGACTTCACCACTGAAATTCAGCGTGATGATGAATTTGTAATTATATATGAAAAACGCTCGCGCGATGGTCAAAGCGCACCGGACGGAAAAATTTTGGGTGCAAAATTCATCAACTCCGGTACCGCTTATTTTGCCTATTATTTCGACAACGGAGGAAAAGGCGGATATTATGACGCCGATGGTCGGCTACTTGAGCGACAATTCTTGAAAGCTCCCTTGAGTTATCGTCATATCTCTTCCGGCTTTACGGGAGCGCGCATGCATCCAATCACTCGAAAAGTTTCCGCCCACTATCAAATTGACTATGCCGCGCCAACTGGCACGCCGGTTTCCGCTGCCGCTCATGGCACTGTAGTGAGCGCTCACTTTGAAGGTGGCTGGGGCAATATAATTCGCCTTACTCACGACAATGGCTACACTACGCATTACGGACATTTGAGTAAATTTTCCCAAGGCTTGCGTGTTGGCGAAAGAGTTAGTCGTGGACAAATTATTGGTTATGTCGGCTCCACCGGCTGGTCCACTGGACCGCATCTTGATTATGGAGTGAAACTCAATGGCGTTCCCGTCAATCCCCTAAAACTCGACTTACCTAAAGGCGAACCAATCACAGGAGAGCAAATTAAACTTTTTGAAGAAACTAAAAATAAATTTGGAGATTTATTGAAATAATTTTATGCTAAAAATTTTCGCCGATTGGATCACTTATTCAATTTTCAATATCACCCCCGAAACATTTCTCGCTGAAGCGGTCAATTTTTTTGTTTATGACATCATCAAAATATTTTTATTATTAATCGTCATTATTTTTTTCGTGTCTCTTTTGCGCTCATATCTCCCGCCAGAAAAAATCAGAAAGATTCTCTCGCAAGAAAAAAAATATTTTGGCAATATCTTGGCATCACTTTTTGGCATCATTACTCCTTTTTGCACTTGCTCAGCCATTCCGCTGTTTCTTGGTTTTTTGGAAGCCGGCGTGCCACTGGGCACTACCTTTTCTTTTCTAGTTGCCTCACCCATGATAAATGAAGTGGCGCTGATAATGCTTCTGGGGATGTTTGGTTGGAAAATTGCTCTGCTTTATGTCGCAAGCGGACTTCTCATTGCAATTTTTTCCGGAATTATTATTGGCAAACTAAAAGTAGAAAATTTATTGAAAAATTTTGGGGAGAAAAATAAAACTGCCAATCAGATAAAATTATCAGAACTTTCTTGGAAACAAAGAATAATTTATGCCAAAAATTATACTTTTGGGATTATAAAAAATATTTGGGTTTATATAATTATCGGCGTTGGGATTGGAGCTATCATTCATGGCTATGTGCCCACGGATTTTCTCGCGAAATATGCCGGCGCTAACCAGTGGTACGCCGTGCCTTTGGCTGTGATCCTTGGAATCCCACTTTATTCCAATGCGGCTGGGGTAATTCCGCTTGTAGGCGTGCTCAGTGAAAAAGGCGTGAGTATTGGCACGAGCCTGGCTTTCATGATGGCGGTCACCGGGTTGTCATTTCCTGAATTTATGATTCTTAGAAAAGTAATGAAAATAAAATTAATTTTAATTTTTACCTCTGTCGTTGGCACAGGAATAATTTTCACCGGCTATCTTTTTAATTTTATTTTAGGCTCATAAAAATGTTTGGCATTCCAAAAGAAAAATTGAAAATTTTAAAATCACTCAATGATCCCAAAAAGATTCAGCTTTTTCTAAATTCAATGCCGATGAATTTAGAAAAATCTGGCGACACTTGTTTTTCGCCGATGACAGTTCTGGACAAAAAAGTTTGTCATTGCATCGAAGGCGCCACACTGGCCGCACTTGCACTTCGCATCAATGGCCAACCTCCCCTTCTCCTTGATCTTATGGCCAGCAAAACTGACTTTGATCATGTGGTGGCGGTTTTCAAAAAATATGGCAAATGGGGCGCCATTTCCAAAACTAATCATGTTTTTCTTCGCTACCGCGAACCAGTCTATTCTTCGATTCGAGAATTAGCCATGAGCTATTTTCATGAATATTTTGACACTACTGGCCGAAAGAGTCTGCGCAGTTTTTCCGCGCCGATAAATTTGAAACGCTTTGATAATCTCGATTGGATGACCACCAAGGAAGAAATATACTACATCCCTGAATATCTGGCCGACGTTAAGCACTCCCCTATTTTGAATCGCAAGCAAATAATGTATCTCCAAAAAGCCGACCGCATGGAAGCCAAGATTGGAAAAATGTTGGAGTGGGAAGAATGAAAAATTATTTTATTTATAATTTTCTACTATCATAGGCCCAGTGGAGCACAGCTTGGCGCTGTCTTGAGCGACAATTCAAATCTGCTTGCCAACAATTTTTTTGAATTTGAGTAACGTGTCTCCTGAAAGCTTTCCAACGACGAATTTGACGAGCATCATCCTCATGCCTTCTGCCGATATAATATCGACAATACCATTGAAACCAGCCTCTTGGATCATCGGGGTGAATCCATCCTTTTTTTCTCCAAACTGAAAGAGGTTGAGATGCATCTACTTTGAAATAATTCAAATTTTTGTCATGCCCAGAGCGATCCTCTGGAAAAAGTTTGGCTTTTGAAAACCAACTTTCAGGAAATTCTTTTTTGCAATCTCGCATATATCTCCCTCCAAAAATTCCAAGCTTAAACATTTCTTTGGGGGTCAACTCCGGCTTAAATTCGGGCGCAAAATTTTCCCCAGATTTTTCTGTGATAGTATAAGCATAGTTTTTTTGCATTTTGTCATTAACGATAACTTTAATTTTTTTCATTATATTATGCAACAATTAAAACTGAAGCAAAAAAAACCGGCAAGGCAATGAGATAGAGCTTTATAAACATATTTTTCTTGTTAATTTTAAATTACCTTTTCCAAAATAACTCTTTTTTTCTTCGGCGGTTAATTTGTTCATAACTTCACCCACTTATTTATACAGATACTACAGCGCTCCGGCTCTAATCTTACACTTAAAATAAGTAACTAATTTAGGTAAGTATTTTAATAAGTATTATAATATGTATTAAATTATTTCTGAACTGAAAAAGGTACCTGACCCCATTTACTCACAATCGCATCCACTCTCAATTTTGTAATATCACCTTTATGAATTGTTATTTTAATTTTATTATTTCTAATAGCTGATCAGGATTATTTTTCAAATCTATTTTGATCAATTTTTGTGATGCATTATTCTTTTTTAATATTTCCATTTCTCCATCAAAAATATAATCATCCAACCAAAGAAAATCTTCGTCGAAATTAATAACTTCTGTTTTCCAAAGATCCCAATTGGTGGGTTCAATTTTTTTCAATAAGTCAAAAGATTTTGTTGATATTTTTTTCTCAAGATATTCCAAGGCAGTTTCACCGTCACCCTTGCAATGAGTCGTCAGCCAATAGCAATCAAATTTCTCAGTCGCAAAATCCAAAAACTCAAAAAGATGTTTAGCCTCTTGGCCTTCTTTGGTCAAAATTACTCCGTCAATGTCGAGATATAGGTTCATATTATATTTTCCACTTACTCTTTAAACATTTTTTAACACTTTCCAAATTTCAACCATAGCTAAAGTATCAAGATGACAATAATCTTTAAGTGCCTGCACCTTCATATTTTTCTCATCCTCCGAATATTCATCTGAAACAATGCGATTCCAGGTATCTGATGCAGTGCCACCTTCTTTGATGTGCAGATTCTTATAGGAAAGATGAGGAACAAGGACTGGCAAAACATATTTTATTGAGGCGCTCCCCTTGAACTCTGGGTGATCATACATTGTCGTTTTTCCGAAAAATGGAACCATCAAATCAACAACTCGATTATTAACACCTTGCATAAAATCTTTATACTCAGACAAGCGTTCTCCTAGTTGCTTGTTGATACCTTGTTCAAATTTTTGATTCCATACAACAACAGTGCCATTTTCGGGAAGATGTTTTTTTAATGCTTCGGCAAAAAATTCATCCGGACGATCATTGCCTGTATAAATAAAATCATAATGCTCCAGTTCACTCTCGTGCGAGTCAATCACATGGAGAGAAAACTGAAAGGGAATTTGTTGATATGGACTATACCTATCATATCTTGGCAAAGCCGATGGATATGTTTCATAATCAAGAAAAGATATTGGATATTTAATCTTTTGCAAAAATTCTGAAACGCCATCTCTATCAATATATTCCTTGCCAGATTTTGCCGTTTCAACTTGTCTTTTTTGATTATCCGAAAGCGGAAAATCATCTGGCACATCATGTATATTGAAAATACGACTATCCACCAACTCCGCCAACTTTTTCTTGTTAATTCTTGAAATTGAATGAACAGAATATTCTGGAAGATCTGAATTTGAATACCACGCCGTTGTGCAATGCGAATTTTTCCCTTTCAAAATACAATCGCAATGTCCTTTCGGTTCAGCTTCGCTGGATAACAATTCAAAAGCACCCTCCATTTTGTTTCTTACATCCTCAAGTTTTTCATTTACTTGGTTAGTCAAATCTTCTATAAAAAACAATTCTTTCAAATTAATCTCGCCAAGGCGAACATATTTTTTGTTTAGCCTAATCAAATTTAGAGTTCCGACTTTTATTCCCAAATCATCCAAAACATTCTTTTGAAAAGTCATGTCTATCAAATAGTCTTCAGTTTTCCTTCCTCCGTTTTCTTCCGAAACTGTTGATGATTTCACTTCATATAGATCATAGACATTCGTGTCAGAATTAAAAACAAAAATATCGGAGACTGCAAGAAATTTTTCAGTTGCAAAAACAGGCTGATAAATCACAGGGGTCTTTTCTTCCATAAGCTTCTTTGTGAGTTCTGTGTCATCGCGAGATTCTACCAGTACACCCTTTGGGAAAAGACCGCGCGCCAGCTCGTCAATTTGATTTCCAGTATCAACAATATTCAACTCAAAAGAAGAAAGTCCTTCTTTCTTATACACCTCCGGCTTATGAATTTTCAGCCAAGCATTTTTTGCACAATCAAGGCATATTAGAAAATTTGTTTTTGATAATTTCATACAATTCCTTATTCAATCACTTAATTTTTTGCAGGGATTTTATTTTATCATTCGATTGTAGTGTGCATCATATCCAGAAGCTTCAAATATTTTTTTAAATGCTTCTTTAAAAATTTGAGGGTCAATTTCTTTCGTGTCAGAAATATTTATCCTATCAAAATGAGATTCTCTATTTATATATCTCAAAAAATAAGAGTATTTTCCATCTGTAAGTTTTTCAATAGCTTCATTATATTTTTCATTATCAATAAAACCAAAAAAATATTCTAAAATATTTCTCATGGAATTAGCCAACAAACTATCAGATGCCTTGCCATCGCAATGTTCTTTTATTACTTGCCAATACGATTGATAATCATTCATTACATCATCGCTACACATCTCAATGATTTCTGAATATTTGTTTTGATTTTTTCTTATTCTAAATAATTTGGTTTTTTCAAGCTTATTGTTTTTTGTTTGGTACTTTATAAATTCATGAAACAAATATAAATTATGAGTCAAAATAAAAACTTGTTTGTATTTATCATTAAAAAAGTTTTTTCTTATTAACTGCGCCACATTAAAAACATACATGTGAGATAAACTAGAAATCGGATCATCAATAACAACTATTTTTTCAGTTGCTACCTCGTCATTTTTTTCTTTGCCTTTACATAATTCCAAAAAATATAAAAAGCTAATCGCTGTCTTTTCTCCTTCGCTCAATGTTTCGAATTTAGTAACATCTTCATTTGGTCTTTTTAGCTTATATGAATCCTCACCAGCTGGCATAATGGAAAATCCATCTAATCCAAAAAATATCAATTCGCTATTTATGGTATCAATTGCATCTTGAATATTTACCATTTCTTTTTGTGCATCTTGTATTATTTTTTTCTGCTCATTAATTTCTGCATTTAACCCTGAAATTTTAGTTTCAATATTCGATTTCTCTTTTTCAAATTTAGCATTCTGCGTTGTATGATTTTCTATTGTTTGGTCATAATCCCATCTCATAATTTCCCAAAAAATTTTAATAATTTCGTTTTTTGTTTTTTGTTTATTTTTAATTTTTAAATTATGGGTCTTTATCTCTTGAATTATTTCTTCAAAAAAATCATTCAACGATTTTTTTTCTAAAATTGTGGACTCTAAACTAACAACCTTACTTGGCGTTTTTATTTTTTCATTAATTTTTGACCAATTAGAATTTAGCTTCTCAGTAAAATTTTTATAAAGCAATTTAAACTCCGTTTCTCTATTTTTAATAAAATTATTTTCTAAAAGTATGGTTTCGTTGTTTTTAATTTTCTGCCAAGCATTCCAATATTTAGAATCAAGCTCTGTTAATTCAGTAATTTTATTTTGATAACTTTCATCAAAATAATCTTTAATCTGCTTATACACTTCATTGGAGATTGTTTCTTTTTGACAAAATGGACATTGTTCATTTTCTATTTCCTTAGAATCCTCTTTTTTCACAGGTTCTTTTATGTAATCAAGCCCCCGCTTCACCCAATCGGCATTATTCAGATGCTTCATCAGATTTGCAATCTGTAGATTTTCATTTCCCACAATCACTTCTAAAAAAATATTATTTTCTTCAATTTCTAAAAAATAAAATTCAATTTTTTTAATTTCATCTTCACTATATGTTTTTGCATTTTCCCCCTGTGTAGATTCTGCTTCTTTTTTTAAATCTTCTATTGATTTTTCTGGCTTATTTGCCGGTTTTTGTAGTTTTAAAATATAATCTAATAGCAATTTCCTACTTTTTCTTTTCCCTTCCAAACAAAACTCCAAAAGTCTATCACCACCATAATAGTCATCTATAATTTTCCAAGTCTTTTGTTCTGAATTAGATTGCAGAAGATTGATATCTTCTTGTTTTTTTTCTAAATCAAATTGAAATCCAGTTTTCAACTCGTCATTTTTAATTTGAGAATTTAACTTTTTTATTTCTTCAGTTGCGTTGTCTATCTTTTCTTTTGCTTCTTTGTTTTCTGAATTCAAACTAAAAATACCTCTTTGTGTGTTCTGATAAAAATTACTATCGACAAATTTTTTATTATAAACTAATACTTTTTCACCATTTAGTCCTTCAATTGAACAGTTAGAAAAATGAGTGTCACCTTTATCTTGAAGATAATTTGAAAGAGTTGTTTTTCCTGTTCCATTCAGACCATAAATAAGATTGATATTCTTATCAGTCTCTAAAATAGCTGGTGTTTCCCCATAACTTGCAGTCTTTTTTATAGAAATCTTAGTAATCATAATTTAAAATATCAGACTTCCTCGGTCTTTTTTTGTTTTTACTTCCCCGATTTTCTTCGATTATCGTCTTTGCACAACATCTGGCAATTTTTGGTGATGGTTTTTCCTCCTTCATGCCACGGCTTTATGTGATCTGCTTCCATTTCTCCGATTTCAAAATGTTTTTTGCATTTAATACATTTACCTTTTTGTTTTTCATAAGCCTCACGCTTCATTTTGTCGGTGAACGCCCGAATGTTGAGATACCTTTCCTGCCTCGTCAAAACAAAAGGATAGATGCCGGATTTTTTTGTCACATCTTCATCCTGCATCAGCTCCTTGATTTCAATTTCGAGCTTGTCAGTATCAAGTTTTGCATCTTTGAATTTGTTATAGAGCTCGCCCCACTGCACACTGCTCATTTCTCGGCGATAATTCGTGAAAGCTTTTCTAGTCCATGCAATCACATCTTGGAAATAATTCCACAGCTCGTCGGCGTTTTCGTCGCGTTGGTGTTTGGCCATATAATCTTCAATCTTGCCATTATTAATCCACGAAAGCGCTGTTTGCAAGTATTCTTGTCTAATTGGTGAACCACTAATTAATTGTCCGCCGTCATTCGCCAAAAGGTACGCCGCACAATTTGATTTGCTGAATTTAAGTTTAGCATCAGAAAGCCACGGACCAGTATACACCGCGTTGCGTAATTCTTGGTCGGTTAGTTTTTCGCCAGCAATATTGATGATCCTAAACCAGTCCAATCGTTCTTTGTCATTACCATCGCAGAAATAAATCATCAGCTCATAATCCAATATCTGACTTTGTTCTTCTTTTGTTAAATTATGAAAGAAGCGATCATTGAGAGAAAAATCACCACTTACATACTGTCCAATACTAATCGTGCGTTGTTGACCGTCCAAGACCTCAAAATTTCCCTGATCTGTCTTTACCCAATACATAACATTCAGTGGAAAGCCATTTTTGATCGTTTCAATCACGGCATCACGCTGTTTGCCGGAATATACAAACTCGCGTTGATATTTGGGGCGGATATCCAACTTACCATCATAAGCAACAACACCTTCTTCTGCGCTGTCCTTAAAGCCGACGATTACTTTGCGAATTGGAATTTTGTGTAGATTAATTTCCATATTATTATTTTAATTTCTTATTCTTTATAATAACTCGTGCATAAATTTCTTTTCCATTTATTGTGAATCTCTTTCCATAGTTTGGATTATCTTCAACATATCTATCAATACCAATAATTTCAAACTGATTCGGACTATATTTATCTAGAAATGTTATAGGAACTCCCATGGCTCCCAAATAGTCCATAGGAATATCACTTACCTTATTAACATTTATTGCATTATAAGTATCATAATTTGGATATTCTTCTGGTGAATATTTTTTATACAAAGTCGTTTCTTGGTAACGCTTGACAGTATCCAAATTTGTAAACCAAACGATTCTTCCCATACTAAAATATTTAGTATTATTTTCAATTTTCTTTCTTGTTTCTGTTGGAATATCATAGTTCATAGGAACTTGAAACCATTTTGTTCCACCATTATCATAACCAAGCCATAATTTATCGTCTTTAATCAACTTAAAAGTTTCTTTATATGTAATAGCGTTTTGATCACCTAGAATCAGAAATTTTTTATTATATTCTATTAATTGAGCTACAAATTCTCTAAATAATGAAAAAGGTGGGTTGGTTACCACAATATCTGCTTGCTTTAGTAGCTCTATACTTTCTTCACTTCTAAAATCCCCCTCCTCTTTAAGTGGCGCCCATTCGTTATTTTTATTTGCTTTGAGTTGTTCAGCAATATCACGCAAATCAAACGCACCATTACCGTCGAGATCCCTAACTTCATTAATAATGAATTTGTTGGCGGTTGCTTTTTGGCGACCTTTTGTTGCAGTAAGCGTTTTGTCTTCGCCAAATAATCCTAGTTGGGTATTGGCAATCGGTGATGGCTTGTAACTCGTAGCGATAAGCTTCTTAAGACCAAGAGCATTAAAATTTGAAGCAAAATATTTGAAAAAGTTGCTTTCAAATGGATCGTCACAATTACAATAAACAACCTTATCCCGAAATTGATCTTTATAATGTTTAAGTTCTTTTTCAATATCAATAAGTTGAGTATAAAACTCATCCTTTTTCGCCTTGTTGGCTTTGTGAAAATTACTATTTAATGATTTATTTTCCATAATTTTTATTTATTTCTTCCAATCCTTAATCTCAACCCCACCCCTAACTCTTTTCACAATCACCTTCTGTTTTTCTTTCCAACCTAATTCTTTATACATCTCAATCGGAATAGTAACAGCCAAGCTGGTTTTTCCTACTCTCGTGATCTTACGGATGTTCCTATCTTCACTTTTTCTTGTTGTCATATTTTTTATTTTTAGGACTTACGCGTTTGCCAAATAATTAGCAGTTGCCATCCGATTTATTGACCATTTTTGTTCATACCAAGAAATACCATTCTGGATACGTTCCCATTCCAATTTCAGGAATGCGAGAAACGCGCACAGAATA
>JAURXY010000025.1 GCA_030654225.1 bacterium | reverse complement strand
GATAACAGTTTTGGTAAAAAGATGATGGATGCCAAGGATAAATTATTTAAAAAAATTAGTCATAAATTAACAAATTAACTCAATGAGTCCATTTTTGAAAATGACCCTCGTTCAGGCTTATCTTAGGATTGGAATATACTGCCCTTGTGTGTTTTTTGGCTTATATAAAGCAACTATCCTAAAAATTAGTTTATTTTCTTTTTCTTTCTCGATTATCCAAGTATCTTTTTAGCGCCTCTTTAGAAGTGAGCCAATTGCGACTCTCTTTGTGTGCTTCCAATTTTCCGCTACGCGCTAAATAGTTCAGATAATTTTCAGTGAATTTTGTGTCCTTAGCTAATTCCGACAGAGAGATGAATCGCTCATTGCCTTTTTTACTTGGCATTAATATTTTCAAATAAATATCCAGCGTTCTCTCCACTGCTCGAGCAATGAAATTCACAAATGGGATATAATCTCCTTTGTCCGCCAATGACAAAGTTCTATAATATTTTTTGCGATCATTTTTCAAAACAATCACCAAAGGAAAGCCGGCTTGCATCAAAATTATATTCATAGTCAAGCGTGAAGTTCTGCCATTGCCATCAAAAAATGGGTGGATAAAAACTAATTTGTGATGCAAAATACTAGCCATCTCAACTGGATGCATTTTTTTGTTATTATCTCCAACCCAACTGATGAGATTTTGCATAAGTCTTGGAATCTCCAATGCTTCTGGTGGTTTATGATCAGCGCCACCAATAATCACACCGCTACTGCGATATTTTCCAGCCCATTCCTTATCAATATCTTGCATTACAATTTGGTTTAATGACCTGATGAATCTTTCTGAAACAGTATTTTTTTTATTTTTATCCACCAATTCATACAAATAATCCAGAGCTTCCTTGTGACTCTTGGCTTCCAAATGATCTTTGAGTGGTTTTCCCTTGATTGTTATCCCCTCATTAATAACTAAATAGGTTTCTTTGAGCGTCAAACTATTTCCTTCAATTGCATTGGAGTTATAAGTCATTTCCATTTCAAATTGTTCTTTGAGTTTTTTGACTGCGGACAATGGAAGTGGACGAAAAGAATTTAACAATTTTAATTTGTCGTCAATTCTTTTTTGGATTTTTTTGTTTAAATATTGCATATATTTTAAGTTGGTTTAGGTTGTTATTTACACTATACCATATTAAGAAAAACGGTCAATAATTGAGAAATATTCTACAATTTCAACTCTTTTTCCTTCCCCATCTTCGCAATCGCTAGCCGAATTTTCTCATAACCAATGCTTTCCGGTAATTTGGCTTTAATTGGAGATAGCTTTTCGGTGCTTCCGATTTGCAAAATTACTTTCCTAATTTTTTCTTCTTCCGCTGAAGACAAAAAATCTTCCACTTTCAATTTTCCGCCCGACGCATACCAATCAATCAAATGACCATAGATTGTTCTAATACCCAATCCCCTAATTTTGGCAATTTTTTCCACGCTATAATTTTGCTCATATAAGTTCACAGTTTCTTTGATCGTGCCGGAAATAAATCCTTGGCTTTTTTCTCCTTTAGTTTTTTCAAATTTTTCCTGACCTTTAGTAGCTTTCCAATTGAGACACACATCACACCCGCGACAATTGTCGGGGTGATTTTTCAAATCCGGATCATTAAAATATTCCAAAATCATTTTCCGCCGACACTTTTTCCTTGTGGCATATTCAACCACCTTGTCCAATTTGCTATATTTTATATCCAAAACTTTTTTAATTTCATTCCAATTTTTTCCGCCATCCATCATTTCGCCTCGACTCATTCGAATGAAAAATTTGTGCGTGTTGGTGTCTTTTTTAGCATGAAGCAAAACACAATAGGCTTTTTCGCCGTCTCGTCCGGCGCGACCCGCTTCTTGATAGTAACCTTCAAGACTCCCAGGCATTCCACAGTGGATGACATAACGAATATCGGCTTTGTCCACCCCCATGCCAAAAGCAATGGTCGCCACAATCACTTGAATCCTATTTTCCATAAAATCATCTTGCACTTTTTCTCTTCTCTTGGCTTCCATTCCAGCGTGATAGGCCACGGCCTTGATTCCATTTTCTTTCAGATATTTTGCAATAACTTCCGTTTCTTTTCTAGTGAGCGAATAGACAATTCCCGAGCCTGATAGGCTTTTTATAATGCGCAAAATTTCCTCATATCTTTCCTTGGTTTTCAAATCACATTGCACCAAAAATTTCAAATTTGGCCGATCAAATCCACGGATAAATATTTTTGGATTTTTCATTTCCAATCGCTCCACGATATCCCCTTGCACTTCTGGCGTAGCCGTCGCTGTGAACGCCGCCACAATTGGACGGTTTTTCAAATTGCGAATATATTTTTTGATTTCCAAATAATCTGGCCGAAAATCATGCCCCCACTGCGAAACGCAATGCGCCTCATCTACTGAAAACAAAAAAATATCCAAATCCGAAAAAAGTTTTTGAAACTCGAAACTACCAAATCGCTCCGGCGCCACATAAAGAATTTTCACACTTCCCTTTTTTATCTTTTCAAAATTTTCTCCAATTTCTTCAAAAGTTAGCGAACTATTGATGAAAACCGCCGGAATTCCCCGCGCATTTAGTGCGTCCACCTGATCTTTCATAAGAGCAATGAGTGGAGAAATTATAACTGTAAGCTTATCCGCAATTATCGCTGGCAATTGATAGCACAAAGATTTCCCCCCACCAGTCGGCATCAGCGCCACCGTATCATGCCCATTCAAAATTGCCTCCACAATTTCTCTTTGCCCCGGTCGAAAATCGGAAAAATTGAAATATTTCTGCAAATTTTTTTCCAGCACTATAGTAAAATTAATTTTTTTTATTTATTAAGACTTAGGTGTTTTTCTGAAAATCTTACCTCCTCTAAATCTCCCCCTTCAAAAGTCCTTCGATTGCGCCATAGTGTTGAATCACGCTTGTGCTATTTTCGATGCCCCAGCGCAAACATTCTTCCAAGCTTTTTTCTTTGAGATGCGCTGAAATGAAGCCACTGGAAAATGCATCGCCTGCTCCCAATGAATCAGCAACTTTTTCTTTTTTAGCGTCGATATGCAAAAAGTTTTCTCCATCGAATCCCCACGCGCCTCTAATTCCATCCGTGAGAACAACCGTCTTGGCACCCACGCTATTTAGTTTTTCTGCCAAAAATTTTTCATCATTGAGCATTTCATCACTAACATCGTCTAGCTTATCCACAATTTCAATCGCCTCGTCTTTGTTGATTATTAACATTTCTGTTTGAGTGATAGCTTCCAGAACTTTTTGCGGATTGCTTTTGATGTTTTTTTGTCCGGGATTGAAAATCAATTTAATTTCTTTTTCGGAAGTTAAACTCAAAATTTTGTCTAATTTTTTGTCCCAACCTTCATCTTTATTTCCATTTAAGGAACTCACAAAAATCCACTGCGCGCCAACTTTTTCCAAATCCTCCTTCACTATTTCCAATTTTTCATTAGAATCTCGATCAGAAAAAATTATCCGGTCTTCGCTGGGGACATTCGCGATAATAGCTGAAAGATCACTGCGATGATTTTTCCCTACTTGCACCAAACTAGTTTCCACGCCATTGGTTTCCAGCTCTTTTTTCATCCAATTTCCGGCGTCATCATCGCCAACTCGAGTAGCGCAATAAGTTTCAGTCCCTAGTCGCGCCAACCCACAAGCCACATTGGCCGCGCAACCGCCAATCGATTCATGGCGCGAAGCACAAACTTGATATTTAGCACCAAGTTCAAAAACAATTTTTTTCTGCGCTTCTAAATCTTCGGGAGTTTCCAAAATTTCTCCTTCATTAATTGGAAAGATAATATCCTTCGCCATTGAGCCAATACATATTATTTTAGTCATAATAATTTAAAAAATAATTATTTATTTTTAGGACTTACGCGTTTGCCAAATAATTAGCAGTTGCCATCCGATTTATTGACCATTTTTGTTCATACCAAGAAATACCATTCTGGATACGTTCCCATTCCAATTTCAGGAATGCGAGAAACGCGCACAGAATA
>JAURXY010000024.1 GCA_030654225.1 bacterium | reverse complement strand
CATTCTTTTTTACTTTCCTGAAATTGCATTGGGGGCATTTTTTTTAAACATATTACGGAGCTTCATAATTATTAGTCGATTTGTAGCTTTAGTATGCCACAAATTGATAATTTTAGCCTCCCATATTTTTAATTAAGCCAAAAAATCCATTAATTATTTTTGTTCATGGCTTAACTGGATCTATGGACGAATCTATTTTTTATAACGGAGCCCGCTTTTTTGAAAAAAAAGGATTTTCTAGTTTTCGCTTTAACTTATATGATGATCATGCAGATGCTAGAAAACTACACGAATGTGATCTTAAAATGCATGCCAGCGATATCAATCAAGTTGTGGATTATTTTCGCAGAAAAAAAACTAAAGAAATTTGTTTAGTTGGGCACAGTTATGGCGGACCGAGCGTATTGTTTTCTCGAACAGAAATGTATAGTGGTATCGTACTTTGGGATCCAACAATGGATCCAGATATTGTGTATAGAAAAACAATTCCTGATAAAATAGCCAATGGTTTTATTAGACAATGGAGCTTCAAATTTATTTTGGGCAATAAGATGGTTGCAGAAAGTAGAAAGTTTGCAAATTTTGAAGATAGCGCAAAAAATACCTTCACGCCGACAAAAATTATTCTTGCTCAAAATGGCAATGCACAGTCTAAAAATAAAGCCGGATTTTTCAAGGCTCTAGGCGGGTCAAAAGAAATGGTTGTTTTTGAAAAAACTGGGCACACATTCAGCGAGGAAGGTGCAGAAGAAAGGCTTTTTGTTGAAACTTTAAAATGGTTTAAAAAATTCAAATATTAATTTTTTTCCTTTATTTTCTTCTTCACCTTTTTCTCCAGTAATTTAATATTTTCCAAATACGCTTTTTCGACTGGAGAAAGAGTTTTAGCCTGAAATTTTCTGTATTCATTTTCTGCTTTTTTAATCGCCTCAACATGACTCACCGAGCCGGCTTCTGTAAGAACTTTTTTATCAAAAACACTAATCAATTTATCGAGACGGGCAATCCAAAGCAGCTGTGTGTCCATGTGCGGCATAATGAAGTTTATTTTGCACGATTTTGAAAAATTTTATAGATTCTAACGCTCTAGGATTGTAATCGAGACTTGTGGCGTACAAATCAAGCACCTGACGATACAGGACTTTCTCACTACTGCGAATATCGCGAATGCGATCAAGAAGCTCATACCAATATTTCCCGCCGCCAGTTTCCTTTAGGCGCTCATCATCCATCACAAAACCTTTCACAATATATTCCCGTAATTTTTGCGTAGCCCAAATGCGAAATTGCGTGCCACGCAAAGATTTTACACGATAACCAACGGAGATAATTACATCTAAATTATAAAAATTAGTGTCATATGTTTTGCCGTCTTCGGCAGTATGCTGGGATTTCCGGCATACTGAATTTTCTTCTAATTCACCTTCTTTAAAAATATTCCTTATATGTTCCGTAACAGTTTTTCTGTCTTTATTAAAAAGCTCTGCCATCTGCTTTTGTGAAAGCCAAACAGTTTCATCTTTCATCTGCACTTCAATCTTGGTTTCGCCATCGGTGCCTGCGTAGATAATTATTTCACCAAAATTATTGTTATTTTTTGTATTTTTTTTCATATAAAATTAAGTAATTTACTATACTGCTATAGTATCACTAAGCAAAGTTTTCTTCAAGTTTTTTAGGCAAAAGGGGACCAACTAAAAACAAAAAATAGCTAATCAAAGCTATTTTTTCAGATAAGCAAGTTTTCGCCTAAACTTTTTTGCGTAAGTTTTGCACAATGTTGGGGAGGTCCCGATTTAGATCAGGACGCGTGTCCCGATAAAATCGGGATGCCTTACCCCGGCTTTTTTAGGATTATTATATTCTCTAAAATATATTTTGAACTTTTAAGTGATTTTAAATATTTTTCTCTAGCCATCGTCTCTGTGCGTGTTTTGTATGTTTCTTGATAAATTAATTCTAGCGGTCTTCTTGATTTAGTTGATCTGACTTGACCATTATTATGTCTTTCAATTCTTTTTTCTAAATTATTGGTTTGCCCAATATAAAGCTTATCATCCTTAATACTTCTTAGAATATAAACAAAAAAATTCATAGAAAGTTATGTGCAAAGTTGGGAAGGAAGGATTCGAACCTTCGCGTGGGGGCTTCAAAGGCCCCTGCCTTACCACTTGGCTACTTCCCAACTTTATACATTACATTTTTTTATTAGGATTCGAACCTTCGCATGTCCCGATAAAATCGGGATGCCTTACCGCTTGGCTACTCCCCAATTAAGTATTATGTAGTAAGTAGTATGTATAAAGCGAATGCCCCATGCTTTATACTTTATACCTCATACTTTCTACTTTTTTTATTCTTCCACGACCTTACCTCCCATAATTTCCAGTGCGTCAGTGAGGAGGGAGTTTTGTTCGGATTTCTTGGGTGGTTGTTCTTCTTGGGTTTTTGGGATTAGGTTCTTGTCGATCACAATTTCAATTCGAATAGTCGATTTTAGTATCTTACTAAACACTTGCTCAACTGTCAATTTATTGTTCGCATCGTTTAATCTTTCTCGATAAAAATCATAGGGCGTAGCCAGTGTGAGAACATTTTTTTTTGTCTGAGTTGGTTGGCAATTGGAAAGCAGGGCTGAAAGGGAATGATTATATGGTCGAATATCAGTGAGAAGTTTCTTCCAGCTGGCTCTAACTTTTCCCATGTCTAAATCTTCACCATCGTTTAAATTATTTTGAATGGGTTCAATTTCTTCTTTTATTATTTCTGTTTTCTGCAAAGGTTTATTTTTTATAATATTATTGCTGGTGGTAATCTTAGATACTTTTGATTTTGAACCTGTCTCATCGTCAGGTAAATTTTCAATTTCATATTCAACTTTTTCTGATGGAAAAGTTCGAGTGGCTTTGATGACGGCAATTTCCAGGGGAAGTTGAGGGAGGATAAAACTGGAAATTTTGCTTTGGGCTTCCATGAACAAATTTATCGCGGAAATAATTTGTGGCAGTTCGGCCGTTTCGCAAAGTTTCACCATTTTTTCCAAGCGCTCACTGGTCATCTCGGAGGAAAAATATTTCTGGAGATTTGGATCAATTTTCACAATCATCATTTGGCGAAGATAGTTGACCAAAGATTTGTTGAAAATTTCCAGATCATAACCATTTTCCAAAAGCTCATTAATTTTTGAAATTGCGCCAGAAGAATTTTTCCTCACAATCATCTCGGCCATTTCTTCAGCAGTTTTTTTGTCAGCGGTGCCCAAAATTTCTTCTACTTCTTTGACAGTAATGTTTTTGTCTTCCAAGGAAATTATTTGTCCCAAGAGTGATTCAGCATCTCGCATGCCTCCTTCAGCGGAAATTGCAATCATCTCTAGCGCTTCTTTTTCAATTTTGACTTTTTCTGATTTAGCAATTAGATTTAATTTTTCGATAATATTCCCAATGGGGAGACGGACAAAATCAAATCTTTGGCAACGGGAAATAATAGTCTGGGGAACTTTGTGAATTTCCGTGGTGGCTAAAATGAACACTACGTGGGCAGGTGGTTCTTCCAAAGTTTTCAAAAGGGCATTGAAGGCTCCCGTAGAAAGCATATGAACTTCATCTATGATATAGACTTTGAATTTCAATGATGCATTGGAGAGCGCTACAGTTTCACGAAGTTCACGAATATTGTCCACACCCGTGTTGGAAGCAGCATCGATTTCAATGATGTCTAGAGATTTTTTGTCAGTGATAATTTTGCAGGCCGGACATTTTTCGCAACTGATGGAATCCCCGCCTGCATCGCTATGCCAGTCCGCATCGCTACGCGAAGCGTTGGTAGCATTGCGGGCAGGTTTCAAATTTTCACAGTTGATTGTTTTGGCCAGAATCCTTGCGATAGAAGTTTTGCCAGTGCCACGCGGACCAGTGAAAAGGTACGCATGACCAATACGATTATTCGTTATCGAATTAGAAAGCGTGCGCACGATATGTGCTTGTCCGATAATTTCAGAAAAATTTTTCGGTCGATATTTTCGATAAAGTGTTTCAGACATAATACATTCGTCGCGGACTCACGCAGACTGAACGCGGATTCACGCGGAATTTAATAAATTTGGAGCGCCAAATGGCACCCCTATGAAATATTATAGCACTCTGAAATGCTACTGGCAATAAAACGAAAAAATCGGCCGAGTGCCGATTTTTCCTAAGATGTAAAAAAGAGGATTATTTCTTAAAAACCAAGAATTTATAGCCTAAAAAGTTCCAAACGAGCCCAAGGATTGATCCGGCGCCGGCGCCGATTAGGCCCCATTGTTCTGAACCCATTCCAGCGAAAGGATGGATGTAGTTGAAAACGAAAGAAGCTACAGCGACGTTTATGATAAAGCCGACAATGCTCACTATAAAGAATTGACCAAATTCTGATTTTTTTTGATTGTTTTCATTAAAAGTCCAATACTTATTCCAAAAATAACTATTTATATTGGCGATGGTAAATGAGATAGCCTTATAGAGAGAATAAGCGCTCACAATCAGAACGCCAAAGCCTAAGAGAATATCTGTGGAATTAATGGTAAAATATTTTTTAAGATATATTGTCAAAATTGATAGCACTCCAAAATCAACCAAAACATTCAAAACTCCAGTGACACCAAACTTTCCAATTTGCCAGACGACTGGAATTTTTTTGCCAATAAGATGTGCAATGGCCAATCCTAGTGGAGTGCCAAGCATAAAGAAGGGAAGGATGGCCATTTTTAGTCGAATGTAGAGATCGGGTTTGGCCACAGCCAGCACTGGCATAAAAAGAAGACCAATTAGAAGGCCAGATAACATTCCGAGCCAAAAATCTTTTTTTGGCATAGCTTGCAAGTTTGTTTTCATAAAAATCAAGAATTTGAATTCAAATTATTATTTAGTTCTTTTTTCAGTTCTTCAAGATCTGGCGCCCATTCATCCATAAGGGATTCGCTTGTGTTTTTTGGAGCGTCAATTTTATCTTCATTAATCTTATTTTCTTCTTTCAAAACTTCATCAATACTTTTTTGAGAAAGAACTGGCTCTTCCATTTTTTTCTTGGCAGTTTTTTGCAAAACATTTTCAATAGAACCCCAATCAGATTCAATATTTTTTGGTAGCACCAATGTCACTTCATCTCCTGGTTCAACTTTGAAATAGGTGATAGAAGCTAAGAGGATTTTATAGGCCTTGCCTTCAGCTGCCACGAAATAGTCACCATCTGCATCAAGATTAGCCACTCCGATAACTCTTTTTCTGTCCGTTGGACCGATTTGTTTATATATGAAAGACCCATCTGGAGTAATGGTGAGTTTCAACATATCTCCTTCGACAAGTTTTGATTTTGAAGCATAGTTGGCTGGCACTGGATATTGTTTGCCGTCAGTGCCAATCATAATTTGTCCATCAAAAGTTCCTTCGATTATTCTGCCGTCCTGCGCATCTTCATCGCTAATCTTTTTTCTGCGACCAACCTTCTTTTTTCCTTCAAGTTGGAGTAGCATTGACTTGGCGCCTTGCAAAGTTTTTTCCGCGCTATAAATCATTTCGCGAAGAGCCTGAACTTTCTCATTTGTTTTTTCATCTTTTTCTTCCATTTTTTTGTTGTTTATTTTTATATTTGTATTACATTCAAATTATACAATTATATCAAAAGATGCGCAAGGTGAGGGTGGCTGTGGATAATTTTTGACAGAATAATCGTTTAGTGCTAATATACGAATTAGTTGCGATTGACTTTTTCGCTGGTAAATCAGCGTTTTTATTTTTTATTAAAGTATAATTTTATGGAAATCCGAAACATCGCCATTATCGCGCACGTTGACCATGGCAAAACAACTTTGACCGATGCAATTATGCGCCAAACAGGAATGGTGAGCGATGAAAATGTGTCGATGGATAATAACGCTTTGGAACTAGAGCGCGGAATTACCATTTATGCAAAAAATACTTCAGTTATATATAAGGATACGAAAATAAATATCGTGGACACTCCAGGGCATGCTGATTTTGGCTCAGAGGTGGAGCGAGTGTTGCGTTCAATTGACAGTGTTGTTTTGGTAGTGGACGCTCAGGAAGGTCCAATGCCCCAAACTCGTTTTGTGCTCAAAAAATCTTTGGAGCTGGGGCTAAAACCAATTGTGGTGCTCAATAAAATTGACAAACCAGCTGCGAACCCTGATTTGGCGCAAGAACAAGTCTACGAACTTTTTATGGATCTCGGAGCCACGGACGAACAACTGGATTTTGAAACAATCTATGCTATTGGCCGAGAAGGAATTGCTAAGGCACATTTAGATGATGAATCAAAAAATCTGGAACCGCTTTTGGATTTGATTTTGGAAAAAGTTCAACCAGCCAAAGCTGACAAATCGGCTGAGCTTCGCATGCAACCTTTCAATTTAGGTTATGATAATTTCTTGGGAAGACTAGCTGTGGGACGAATTCATGAAGGCACAATCAAAATGGGCAAGGAATATCTCTTGAAAAAAATGGATGGCACTATTGAAAAATCTCGTATCACCAAGCTCTATACTTTCAAAGGCGTGGCTAAAGAAGAAGTGCAAGAAGCCTTTGCAGGCGACATCGCCATGGTAGCGGGATTTCCAAAAATTGATATCGGAGAAACTATTTGTGAAAATGAAACTCAAGAAGCTTTGCCGGCAATTTCCATTGATGAGCCGACAATTTCTTTGCGTTTTATGGTCAACGACTCTCCATTTGCCGGACGCGAAGGAAAATTCGTCACTAACAAACAAATTCGAGAAAGATTGGAAAAAGAATTGGAAGTAAATGTTGGACTAAAAATTGATTTTTCTGCTATAGAATATTATACCGTTTTTGGACGAGGAGAACTTCACGTGGCGATTCTTTTGGAAAATATGCGACGCGAAGGATATGAAATTCAAGTTTCTCAACCGCAAGTTATCATCAAGGATGTTGATGGTGTGAAATCAGAACCGTTTGAAGAAGTGACCATTGATGTGCCAAGCGAACTTTCCGGCACAGTCATTGAAAGACTTGGCAAAAGAAAGGGGATTATGAATGATATGCAAATGCATGGCAGTCAAACAAGAATTTTGTTTTTAGCTCCGACTCGAGGAATCTTGGGATTTCGCGGGCAGTTTGTGGTGGACACCAAAGGCGAAGGAATTTTTTCTTCCCGTGTGATTGGTTTTCAGCCGTATGCTGGAGAAATCAAAAAACGGGAAGTTGGCTCTATGATTTCTATGGCGACTGGAAAAGTTTTGGGATTTTCCTTGGCCAATCTTCAAGAACGCGGTACGCTTTATGTAGGTCCAGGAATGGAAGTTTATGAAGGAATGGTAATTGGAAATTCGTCCAAGGGAACTGATATGTCAGTCAATCCAACCAAAGGCAAACAAATGAGCAATATGCGCTCATCTGGTGCTGATGAAGCTATTCAACTTGTTCCGCCAATGGTACTCGACATTGAAAAAGGTTTGGAAGTTATGACTGAGGATGAATACTTGGAAGTCACTCCAGTCTCCGTGCGTCTACGAAAGCAATTCCTAACTGAAAATGACCGCATCAAAGCTGGAAGAAAAAAGCAATAATATTTTTTAGATTTTAGTATTTTAGAGCTTCTTCGCTTTTTGTGAAGAAGCTTTGTTTTTTTGCTAATTATTTTATTTGGGCGTAGAATGTAGTAATAATATTCTTCTGTAATTTTATGAAATATGTCGACAGAATTTATGGGGAATTTGAAATAAGCGAGCCGGTGGTTTTGGAAATTATAAATAGTCCGGAAATGCAAAGACTTAAGGGTGTTGATCAGGTTGGTTTTTTTGAGCCACACTTTCCCGGAACAAGGCATTACCGCTTTGAGCACTCGTTGGGTGTTTATCTTTTGCTCAAAAAATATGACGCACCAATTGAAGAACAAATCGCGGGGCTTATCCATGATGTTTCACATTTGGTTTTTTCTCATGTAGCAGATTATTACTTTTCAATTGGATCACAAGAAAAACAAAGTCACCAGGATAATTCTTTTGGGGATTATGTTAGAAATTCCAATTTGCCAAAAATTTTGGAAAAATATGATTTTGATTTGGAATATATTTTGAATGACAAGAATTTTCCACTTAAGGAAAATAATATCCCGGATATTTGCGCGGATCGAATCGATTATTCTTTGCGAGAGGCGGTAATTTATAAAATAGGAAACGAGGAGGATGTTAAATATTTTCTGGAAAAATTGAAAGTAGAAAATGGGCAGTGGATTTTTTCCGATTTCGAAAGCGCTCAAAAATTTGCCGAATATTTCAAAATATTAAATGAAAAACATTATTGTGGAATTCCATCTGCACTTATGTTTAAAACAACAGGTGAATATATGAAATATGCATTTGGTAAAAAATATATTTTTCCTAATGATCTAAATAAAACAGATGATGAAGTATTGGAAAAAATTTCCAAGTATTTAAAAGAAGATATTAAACTTCAGAAATTATTCGATCGAATGAATAATAAAATTGAATTTAAAAACGATCCAGATGATTTTGAGGAGAGGATTGTTTGCAAATCGCGGGTGGTTGATCCGTTGTGCCATCATGACGGAAAGATTATGCGAGTTTCTGAAATAAATTTAGATTGGAAAACAGTCATAGAGGAAGAAATGAAGCCAAAAGAATACTTTTTGAAATTTCTAGAATGATATTGGGGACAGGCTGTGCATAACTTTTTTGGAAAGCGCCTAAAATGGGCGTTTTTTTGTTATTTTAAAAATGGAAGAAAAGTGTTGACCGATGAAGCGTGGTGGGGTAAAATAGATTTGTAGTCTATAAAAGTGTAGAGAAGTGGGGAAATGACTAATTTACGAAAGTACAAATCTAGCGAAAGTACGAATTTGTAATTTAGTTTAATTTATAAGTTTGTGAATAAATTTATGTTCATTGGTGAATATAATCACAGCATTGATCCAAAGAAAAGATTGGCGGTTCCAAGCAAATTTCGCAATGATTTGAAAAATAAAATAGTACTCACAAAAGGTTTGGATAAATGTCTCATTATCTACCCAATGAAAGTTTGGCAAGAGTTAGCTGAAAAACTCGGAACATTGCCAATCGGAGAATCATCTACGCGAAGTTTTGTGCGCTCAATGCTCGCAGGCGCCGTGGATTGTGAAATCGACAAGCAGGGAAGAATTTTGATTCCAGATTTTTTGAAAAGTTATGCTGACCTCGACAAAAATGTCATTATCGCGGGAGTGTATAACCGACTGGAAATTTGGGATGAAAAGAAATGGGATGGATACAAAAAGAATGCTGAAAAAAACACCGATGAAATTGCAGAGCAGTTGGGTAAATTAGGGGTATATTAATCAAGAAACAAGAGACAAGGAACAAGAAACAATAAAATAAGAATATTGTTCATTGATCATTGCTCACTGAAAGTTGCTATGTCTGTTCATAAATCTGTACTGCTTAGGGAAGTTATTAAATCGCTTAATCTGAAATCAGAATCTATTGTAGTCGATGCTACCTTCGGAGGTGGCGGTCATAGCTGTGAAATATTGAAAATAATTGAAAAAGGAAAATTAATCGGGATTGACGCGGATGAAAAAGCCATTAAAGAATCAGATTTGAAAAATAATGAGAGAGTAATTTTGGTTAATGATAATTTTGAGAATTTAGAAAATATTTTAGAAGATTTAAAAATAGAAAAAGTTGATGCAATTTTAGCTGATCTAGGTTGGTCGAGCGATCAACTTGTCGGCAAAGGAATGAGTTTTCAAGAAGATGAACAATTAGATATGCGACTTTCTGAAAGTCAAGAAATTTCAGCGAAAGACATAGTTAATGAATATGAACAAAAAGAATTAGAAAGAATAATCAGAGAAAATGGCGAAGAAAAATTTTGGAAAATTATTGTCAAAAGAATTATTGAATATAGAAAAGAGAAAAAAATAGAAGGGACTGTGGAGTTGGCAGAGATAGTGAAAAATGCCATTCCGGAAAAATTCAGATTTGCTAAGACAAATTTGGCCACAAAAACTTTTCAAGCTCTCCGAATTGAAGTCAACCAAGAACTCAAGAATCTAGAAAAGTTTATCCCGCAAGCGATTGAGAAGCTAAATCCGAAAGGTCGGCTCGCGATAATTTCGTTTCATTCATTAGAAGATAGAATAGTAAAAAATATTTTTCGGGAAAATGCTAGGGGATGCATTTGCCCACCGGACTTTCCACAGTGTGCTTGTGGAAAGAAACCGAAAGTTGCAATCATCACGAGAAAGCCGATCGCGCCAACTGATTTGGAAGTTAGCGATAATCCAAAATCAAGAAGCGCCAAACTTCGAGTGTGTGAAAAAATTTAACCGATGCGAAACTACGAATGACATGCGAATCTACGAACAAATAGAAAAATAAATAAACAATTTAAGCACATTTAATTTTCAGGGGGACTGAAATTTAATGTCGAGAGTTTTAACCATCAACAGAAATGCTCGTGAGAGAACCAGAGGCACATCATTGAATTGCTCGGTTTTTAGCATGCGAGAAAGCGTGGTGGCAAAACGAGCCGTTTCCCAAAATTGCCGAGGCAGTGTGACATTTAGTCCGAAATCAGTGATGGTACTTTTGGTTTTTATGGTGTTCATATTTGGCTCCTTTTATCTCTACCAAGTTAATGATTTGGCGACCAAGGGTTATGAAATTAGAGACATTGAAAATCAGATCAAAAAACTCAAAGCGGACAATGAAAAAAACAAAATTCAGGAAGTAGAATTAAAATCAATGCAAAATATTGAAAAAGCGGCGGAGGATTTGAATTTGGTTAGTTCTAAGGGTTCAACTTTCGTAAACCTCAAGGGTCCGGTAGCAATGAAATAATATTATGGCAAACATAGCTTCGAAAGATTCAAGAAACGGAAAATGCAAGCTGAAAAAATATTCCGATTCAAGAATCTATATATTATTTTTACTAATTTCTCTTTTTGCTCTCTCGATAATTTTTCGGCTCTATAATTTGCAGATACTTTCTCTGGATTATTATCGGGGCTTGTCAGAAGGTCAGCATTCTATATTTTCTAATTTAATTCCAGAACGTGGAGAGATATTTTTGAAAGACAAAGATGGGGATTATCCCGTGGCGGTAAACAAGAGTACGAAGCTGGCTTTTGCTGTTCCGCGAGAAATGAATGATTCAAAAAATGTGGCGGAAGTTTTGTCCAAGACTCTCGGGCTAGACGAAGCAGAACTCAAAGAAAAGCTTGGAAAAGAAGATGATATGTATGAAGTTTTGAAACATAGGCTAAGCGAAGAAGAGATAGCTAATTTGAATAATTTGAAATTAGACGGAGTGCATTTGTCAGACGAAAGTTTTCGCTATTATCCCGGTGGAGAACTAGCTTCACAAGTTTTGGGTTTTGTTGGTTGGAGAGGAGAGACTTTCGGTGGACGCTATGGAGTGGAAAATTATTTTGACAAAGAACTTATCGGGCAAGAAGGAAAACTTTTTCAAAATAAGGATAATGCTGGTCGTTGGATTCCGACTGGCAAAAAAGAATTGACCAGTGCGCAAAATGGTGATGATTTAGTTCTCACTATTGATCGTATTATTCAATATCAAACAGAAAAAATTCTCAAAAGTGCGGTAGAAAAATTTGAAGCTGATAGGGGTGCCATTATAGTGATGGATCCACCAACGGGAAAAATTTTGGCGCTTGCTAGTTATCCATATTTTGATCCGAATAATTATCAAAATGAAGATTTGGAAAAATTTAGGAATATCGCAGTGAGCGACGCCTATGAATCTGGTAGTGTTTTCAAAACTTTCACGCTGGCCTCAGCTATTGATGACGGAAAAATTTCTCCCGAAACTACCTATACTGATACAGGCGCGGTAAAAGAAGCTGGCTATACTATGAGAAATTCTGATTTGAAAGCGTATGGATTGCAGACAATGACACAGGTTTTGGAAAAATCACTAAACACCGGAGTGATATATGCAGAAAAACTTTTAGGCAATGCTAATTTTTCTGATTATGTGGAAAGATTTGGTTTTGGAGAAACAACCGGCATTGATCTTCCAGGGGAAGGTGCTGGCAACATTGCTAATTTGAAAAACAAAAAAGCGGATATAAATTTTTTCACAGCTTCATTTGGACAGGGGATATCAGTGACACCGATCCAACTTGTTAGCGCGTACAATGCTATCGCCAATGGCGGAACGCTTATGAAACCACAAATTGTGGATAGAATAATTCATAGCGATGGAAGTTTTGAGGAGGTTGCTCCACAAGAAGTCCGAAAAGTTATTTCACAATCCACCGCCAATCAAGTTTCGCAGATGCTAGAAAGTGTGGTACTGGTGGGACACGGAAAAAGAGCAGGTGTGCCGGGATATAAAGTAGGTGGGAAAACTGGCACGGCTCAAGTGGCTAGCACAGAAAAGAAAGGCTATGAAGAAGGAAAAAATATCGGGTCATTTGCTGGCTTTGCTCCGTTAGACAACCCTCAGTTTACAATCCTGGTTCGTATGGATGATCCAAAAGCTGTGGAGTGGGCGGAATCTAGCGCGGCGCCAACCTTTGGAGAATTGATGAAATTTTTGTTGGATTATAAAAATATCAAGCCGACAGAAAAATTTACTGATGCAGATTTGAATGCTTTTCGCCAAACGCATACCCTAAATGAATATTTTATAGATAGTAAAAAAGATAAAAAAGAAAAGGAAGAAAAGCCTGCCCGCAATGCTACGCAATAGCGTTGCAGGCGGGGATAAAAAAATGAACAAGCAAAACCATAAATCTAAAAAAATTATATTTCTCGAAAAAACCTTGCGTGTCATGGCGATTTTAATGCTCAAAAAATATAAACCGCGCGTCATTGGCATCACTGGCTCAGTCGGAAAAACTTCTTCTAAGGAAGCTATTTATGCAGTTCTCTCCAATCATTTCCGCGTGAGAAAAACTGAAAAAAATTATAACAATGAAATCGGTTTGCCTCTCACGATAATTGGCACTGAGAGTGGGGAAAGATCTTTTTGGAAATGGTTGGGAATATCCTTCAAATGGTTGGCTTTTATTCTCTTTCCTCTGAAATATCCAAAAATCTTAATTTTAGAAATGGGTGCTGATCGACCAGGCGATATTGAATATCTGACTAGTTTTATCCCGTGCGAAGCATCAGTCATCACGGAAATTTCTGGCAGTCATTTGGAATATTTCAAAACTGTGGATAAGATTGCACAGGAAAAATGGACGTTGGTGGAAAAATTAGTGCCCAAAGGTTTTGCGGCGATAAATTTAGACAATCCAAAACTCAAAAAATTGGTAAGTCAAAATAAGAGAGCTGATATAACTTTTTTGACTTTTGGTTTTTCGCAGGAAGCGGAAATTTGCGCAACGGATGTGTCATATAACTATTCCAACGGAGAATTTGGTGATGCCAAAGAAATCAAAGGTCTTTCTTTCAAGCTTAATTATAAGGGCACAAGCATTCCAGTGCGACTCAACAATATTTTGGCCAAGCATAATATTTATGCGGCGCTTAGTGCTATTGCTATCGGGTTGGCGTTTAAGCTTAATTTAGTCGAAATCGCAGGAGCGCTGGAAAATTTTTCTATGCCGACTGGCCGAATGAATTTGATTTCTGGCATAAAAAACACTTCTATTATCGATGATACCTATAATTCTGCGCCTATCTCAGCTATTTCAGCATTGGATGTTTTGAAAAATATTAATGCGCCAAGAAAAATTGCAATTCTTGGGGATATGCTGGAGCTCGGTGAAGAAATGGAATCGGGGCACAAGGATGTGGCCAAGAAATTTTTGGAAATTAAAAACGGAATATTTTTTGCAGTCGGGGAAAGAATGCAGTTCGCTGTGGAGGAACTCAAAAAACACAATATCGCTCAAGAAAGACTATTTGTTTTTTCTGATCCAATAAGCGCCGGGAAAAAATTACGCGAAATAATCCAGCCAGGGGATTTGATTTTGATCAAAGGTTCGCAAGCTATGAGAATGGAAAAAATAGTGGAGGAAATTATGGCCGAGCCACAAAAATCCGACGAACTTCTTTGCCGGCAGAGTGAAGTTTGGAAAAATATTCCTTGGAAGAAAATTTAATTTAAAACCCCGCACCAATTCCAAATTATATTTTGTTTAGTATATGATTTTTACCGCGGAATCGCCTACGGCTTAATTTCCAGCCAAGGTAAGTTTTGATTGAGAATTGGTATGGGGCAAGAAATTTGGCAAATGCATGGAAATAAATCGGGTTAATTTGGGGGAGGCAATCCGATTAAAGAGAAAAAACTCCGAGATGAAAATCTCGGAGTTTTGAAAATTTGACAAAATATTTTAATGTGCTATCATAAGGATATTAAAATACTTTGCGACTTCAAAAATACTTCTTTTTCAGAAATCGACTTAATAACATAAGCAGGGACGAATTGTATCTAAAATGCAAATTTCCCAGTTTATAATATAAGTCGTTTTTTTAATATTATGATCAACAAAGAAAAAATCTTGTCCCAAGCCAGGGCTCATCTGGCGAATGTTTGCATTAGCATCAAAAAAGGTTTAAGCGAAACCAAAAAAACGCTTAAAATAAGTGAAGAAAAATTCAATAGTCTTTCTTATGGAGAAAAAATGGTAGAACGAGGGATAATTAGTTATAACCAAAAAAGAGTTGACGAGCTGAAGCATTTAGAAGGCTCTCCATATTTTGTGCGATGTGATGTGATATTTGATATCGACGAAAAAGAAACCAGCGTCTATTTTGCTAAGTTTGGTTTTGATCAAGAATCAATTTATTCTTGGATTGCTCCCGCTTCAGTAATGCGCTTTGAAAAACCGGGTGGTGTGCAATATAAGCTTCCTGATGGGGGAATTAAAACTATCAAGCTTCTCAGAAAAGATCAATATATGATTGTGGATAAAAAAATTAAATTTTTATCTTCAGAATCAATTGATACTTCAAGAGAATTAGTGTATGAAGAATATTTTTCTACACAAAAATCTGGCTTTATACTTCCAGAAATTGTTGCCCAAATGGAAAAAGCTCAAGATCAAGTTATTAGAGCGTATCATATTGGACCGTTTCTTATTTCTGGTCCGGCTGGTAGTGGAAAAACAACCTTAGCTTTGCATCGAGTGGCCTATCTTGCGCAATCGCCAGATTTGTCGGATATTTATACAAGCAAATCAATCATTGTGTTTGTTCAAGATAATGGAACTCGAGAATATTTCTCTCATCTTTTGCCCGAACTTGGCATTAATGATGTTCTAATAACTACATTTTCGCAGTGGGCTTTTGAAATATTAAACATTGACGGTAAATTTATAGATAGATATGGCGACACGGAATATGAAAAAGATTTATATGAATTTCAAAAATTAAAAGCCCTGAGAGATTTAGGAAAAAATATATATTTCAAAAATGGAAATTTTACTTTATTGGAAAAAGTATACAAAAAAATATTTAGCGAGCAGCAAAAAGTATTATTTCAAAGACAAAAAGAGGAGGGTGCTTATGACAGAATCGATTTGACCATACTTCTCCAAATATTTCTCAAGAGTAACGGGAGATTAAATATTGTTAAAAATTATAGAGTTCAACAAAATAATGGAAAAATAAAGAATAAAAAAGAAGTTTCACAATTAGAATATTCTTTGGCGGTAGTGGATGAGTTTCAAAATTATCTACCTGAACAATTAAAACTTATAAAATCTTGTATCAGTGAGAAAAGTCAATCAATTGTTTATGTGGGAGATATGGCACAGCAAGTTAAGTTTGGAACAATTCGCCAATGGGAAGAGATAGGGGAGAAAATGGAGCAAGATCGCAAGGTTGTATTGGAAAAAGTCTATCGAAATACAAAAAATATCTTGTCTTTTGTCAAAAAACTTGGGTATGATATTGAAATACCAGAGCAACTCAAGAAGGGAATGGAAGTTGGCGAATATATCCTAGAGACGAAAGATCAAGAAATAGAAAAAATCAAAAAAATTATTGGAGAGGATAATTTTAGTAGTGTTGGAATTTTGGCTAAGGAAAATGAATACTTGTCAGAATTTAAAGAATCTTTCGTTAAGAATGAAAAAATACATGTTATGACAATGAATGAAGCACAGGGAGTCGAATTTGATGTTGTTATTATTGTGGGCATCAAGGAAGACACATTTGTTTCTTATGAAAATGTGCAAAAAGAACTGATCGAAGAAAAGAAGAGAATTAACAGAGATCTTCTCTATGTTGCGCTCACTCGAGCTATATCTCAGCTGCATATTATGGGAAAAGAAAAATTAGAAAATATTCTTTGATGGAATGCGTTTTTCTTTATTTTTTAGGAAGCTTGCTTTTCTTTCATTTTTAAGCTAATTTTCTAATATAACAAAAACTAAACCCAAAACAAATAAAAAAAAGAACTTTAACAAGAAAGGAAAAAGCCATGAAACAGCCAAAAATTTTTATCATTGATCTTGGATCACAGTATACCCTTTTAATTCGCAGGACTATTGGAGAACTTGGTTATCGTTCGGTTGTTATACCAGCCAAAAAAGCTGAAAATTGGCTTAAAATTAATGATCCGGAAGCAATTGTTCTTTCCGGTGGCAGTGCCAGTGTCTATGAAAAAAATGCGCCGATTGTTCCCAGGGCAGTTTTTGAAAAAGATGTTTCAATTTTAGGGATTTGTTACGGCATGCAATACATGGCACATCATCTTGGCGGCGAAGTCACGCCTCATCAGGGAAATAAAGAATATGGTAAGGCGAAAGTTTATGTTGATACCAATGACTTACTATTTTCCGGAATTACAGAGGAAAATACAGTCTGGGCCAGTCATGGCGACAGTGTGACAAAAATGCCACTTGGTTTCCAGCAAATCGCCTATTCGAAAGACACTTCTGCTATTCAGGCGATGTGTAATACAAAGAAGAAAATGTGGGGATTGCAGTTTCATCCGGAAGTAACGCATAGTGTGAGAGGCAAGGAAATAATTGCCAATTTTCTTCAAAATATCGCTGATTGTAAAAAAGACTGGGAGCCGAAAGATGCTATAGAGGAAATTCAAGAAGAGATAAAAAAAATTACAGTTGGCAAGAAGTGCATCATCGGTTTTAGTGGAGGAGTGGATTCGACAACATTATCAGCTATTGCATCTCCGGTATTTGGAAGAAATTTATTAGCTGTTCTTATAGATACAGGTGCTTTAAGGCATGAAGAGATCAGGGAGATTAGGGACAATGCCATCGCCGCCAATGTTACGCTTAAGGTTGTAAGAGCGGCTAAGCGTTTCCAAAAAGCTTTAGGTAATGCGACCGATGCAGAAATAAAACGAAAGCGTTTCAAAAAAATGTATGGCCGGATTTTAGAAGAAGAAGCCAAGAAATTTGGAGCAGATTTTATTATTCAAGGTAGCTTGGCAACTGACATCATTGAATCTGGAAAAGTTGGTGAGGCGGTGCTTATCAAATCTCATCATAATGTGGGACTCAATCTGAATGTCAAAGAACTGCATCCATTTCGAAATATTTTCAAATATGAAGTGCGAGATTTAGCTAGGGCTATTGGATTGCCAAAAAGCATTGTCGAGCGACAGCCTTTTCCCGGACCAGGACTTTTTATCCGGGTGCGAGGCGCAGCGCCGAAGCCTGATAAACTCAAGATTCTAAAATGGGCTGATCATGAAATTACGATGATTCTAAAAAAACACAAGATCTATGAAAAAATTTCCCAGCTTGTTGTCGGATTAAATTGTACTCGGGCGGTTGGAATTAAGGGTGATGCTCGGGTTTATGGCTACGTTGCTGAAGTAAGAGGAGTTAAGACTTCTGATTTTATGACAGCCGAAGGTTTTCATTTTTCTGAAGAAGTTGAAGATGAAATTTGCGACGCAGTGACCAAACATCCAAAAATTGTTCACGTGGCTTTTTATCCAACCAACAAACCACCAGCTACGACTGAGTTTGAGTAGAGTATTTTTTTAAAGAGGAGGGGTTTTCGTTCTTTCCACTTTTAACAAAAGGAGGAAATAAGAATGCAAAAAAAATTGCCAAAGAAAGGTAAAAAAGTTTCAGAGAGATGGAAGTTAAGCGTTGAGATGTGGGTGAGAGGAGAAAAAGAAAAGGAGAATTTTCAAAAAGTCACTCACTTCAATGCTTTTAATTTCAGATTTGCCCGGAGAAATGGTTTGTATAGTTTAAAGGCAATTTACCGCAGGCAAAGCGAATCACTAAAGGGTAATAGAAAAAAGCTTTGTGTGACGGCTACGCTTGGGCAAGTTTTTCCGTCGAAAAGGATGAGAGATGGTTCACCGGATTTTTTCTATCTAAATCCATATGTCGGTAACTACGGCATATTGTTCAAGGAAAAGCCGTCAAAAGTTTTCTTGCTCCCTTATATCGCAGTCTAAATTTGAAAAAAATTTTCATAAAAATCCCGACAAACAGTATTACTGCTTGTTGGGATTTTTGCTTTTTGACCTTAATGTGTATTTAAAGTAGAATTGAGATATGGAAATAACATCAATTCAATTTGTCAAAGGAATCATTGGGCCGGACAGAGCCTTGGAAAATAGTTTTCCGCAAGTGGCTTTTATCGGTCGCTCAAATGTGGGAAAGTCGAGCGTGATTAATTCACTGACAAAACAAAAAAAACTAGCGCGAACTAGTGTGCACCCAGGGAGAACGCAACAGATAAATTTATTTTTGATCAATAACGCTTTTTATTTGTTGGATTTACCAGGATATGGCTATGCCAAAACTTCCAAAGAAAATCAAGTGGAACTCAAAAAAATAATTCGGGGCTATTTATTTGAATCAACATACAATCAAAAAAAAGTAGTGCTCATTATCGACGCTAGCGTGGGTCCCAAGGAAATTGATTTGGAAATGCTGGAACTTTTGGAAAAGAACAAAAAAAATGTGGTGGTTTTGGCTAATAAGGTGGACAAAATAAAACCTTCGCTTTATAAAAAACAATTTGAGTACATTCAAGAAAAAATCGGTTCGCACCCAATCATTCCCTATAGCGCCAAAAAAGATATTGGCCGAAAAGAACTGCTCCGGGAAATTTCCTAAAATCGTTGCAAAGTTATCCACAGCTCAAGGGTTGCCAAAATTATATAGAGTGATACAATATCATTGTAATAAATATAAATTTATAAAATAAAACTATGGAAACAAATTTACTTATCGCTATCGCAAATTTAGTTAAAAATCCAATTACAAATTTAGTTTCTCATTATAGCGCTACCAATCGGGCTAATAATATGGGCGACGCTTTAGAATTTTATATCAAAGATTTATTTTGCAACTCGCTAGATGAAAACAACCTTGAAAAGAAAAATGAAATTTACAGTAAATATTTTTCCTATATCGGAAATCAAAATAATCCACCAGATATTATTATCAAACAAGGCGACGCAATAGAGGTAAAAAAGATTGAAAGTTTGCGTTCGGGGATTGCGCTTAACAGTTCTTATCCAAAAGATAAGTTGTATTCTGATAGTCCAATGATAACTACGGCTTGCAGAAATTGTGAGAATTGGCGAGAAAAAGACTTGGTGTATGTTGTTGGTGTTTCAAGAGACAATAAATTAAAAGCGTTATGGCTTGTTTATGGCAATTGCTATTCAGCAAGCAAAGAAGTTTATGAAAGAGTAAGAGATAAAATTTCAAAAGGCGTTAATGAACTGCAAGATGTTGAATTTTCAGAAACTAATGAACTTGGCAGGGTCAATAGAGTTGATCCGCTAGGAATAACTTATTTGCGTATTCGTGGAATGTGGGGTATTGAAAATCCTATCAAGGTTTTTGATTATGTCGTTCCAGCAGAGCAAAACTCTGAATTTTTTGTTAATGCAATTTTGCTGAAAGAAAAATATTTGTCCTTTTCAGAAAAAGATAGAAAAAATCTTGAGAATTTAATTGGCACTAATTTTTCAATAAAAGATATAAAAATAAAATCGCCAAACAACCCAGCAAAACTACTGGAAGCAAAGTTATTGAGTTTTAGAAAATAATATGAAATTAGCTTCTTTATTTACAGGTGCGGGTGGATTAGATTTAGGTTTTGAAAGAGCTGGTTTTTATGTTGTTTGGGCAAATGAATATGACCCTACAATTTGGGAAACATTTGAGCATAATTTTCCTAAAACAAAATTAGACAAAAGAAGCATTGTAGATGTTCCAGCGTCTGAAATTCCAGATGTTGACGGAATAATCGGCGGACCACCATGTCAGAGTTGGAGTGAGGCAGGAGCTGGTCGTGGAATAAATGATAAGCGAGGCCGGTTGTTTTATGACTATATTCGTTTGTTAAAAGAAAAACAGCCAAAATTTTTTCTTGCAGAAAATGTTTCCGGTATTTTACACCCAAAACATAAAGAAGCATTTTCAAATATAATCAAAGAATTTGAAAATGCTGGATATGAGATTTCATGCAAATTACTAAATGCAAATGATTATGATGTCCCAGAAGATAGACTTCGCGTTATTATTGTGGGTTATCATAAAAGACTAAAAAAGAAATTTGAATTTCCAGAGCCACAAAAATACAAACCAGTGTTAAGAGACGCTATTTTTGATTTGCGCTTGGCAAAGCCAGCAAAGGATAAAAACAAGACAAATGGTGATGAATTAAAAATTACAAATCATGAGTATATGAATGGTGGCTTTTCCTCAATCTATATGTCAAGAAATCGAGTGCGTTCATGGGATGAACCTTCTTTCACGATTCAAGCTGGCGGTCGCCATGCTCCAATTCACCCGCAAGCACCAAAAATGAAATTTATAAGCCAAAATGAAAGAATTTTTGTTCCTGGCAAAGAAAATTTATATCGTCGCTTATCTGTTCGTGAATGTGCAAGAATACAAACATTCCCTGACGATTTTATTTTCAAATATCGTGATATTGCTGATGGATATAAAATGATAGGAAATGCAGTCGCGGTAAATTTTGCTCATCATTTAGCGAAAAAAATTTATGAAGATTTGAAAATGGAAAAATAAAATATGAAAAAAGAAAATTATCAAAATGTTTATCAATTTAAAATAGTTCTAAAGGATTCTAAACCACTAATTTGGAGAAGAATTCAGGTACCGGAAAATTATAGCTTTTGGGATTTGCATGTAGCTATTCAGGATTCGATGGGCTGGGAGGATTGTCATTTACATGAATTTAGAACTATTATTTCAAGAGGAAAATTGAGTAATATGCAACACATCGGAATTCCAGATCCTGATGGGTTTGGGGAAATTTTGCCAGGATGGAAAGAGAAGATAGAAGCTTGGTTTTCGAAATTTGAAAAAATGAATTACACGTATGATTTTGGTGACAGTTGGGAGCACTCAGTAATTTTTGAAAAAATATTACCGAAAGAAAAAAATAAGAAATATCCAATTTGCATAGATGGCAAGATGGCTTGTCCTTTTGAAGATAGCGGAGCTATTTGGGGGTATTATGAAAAATTAGAAATACTTAAAGATCCTAAACATCCAGAATATCATGATATTGCGGAATGGATTGGAGATGAAGATTATAATCCAGAAGAATTTAATCCGAGTGAGGTTATTTTTGATAATTCAAAAACTAGACTAAAACTTGTAAAATAATTTAACAAACTAAACAAAAAACTATGTCAAAAAAAGCAAAAAAAGAGGTGGTTGTAGTGAAAGAACTTTCGCAAAGCGAGTTGCAAAAGTTAGCGCATTCGGGCACAAAAGAGGCGATAGAGAAAATTGAAAAATATATCAAGACAGAAAAGGATTATGAAAAGCGTTCTTATGCCGAGATGGCACTGGAGGAATGCGAAATGTTTTTTTATCAACCTAAAAACGAAAAAGAAGATGAAGAATTTATGCTGTGTGAATTAATTAGGCAACGAGAGCAAAGTATTGATGATATGACTATGAAAATTGATGGTCTTGAGATAAGATTGGAAAAATCAGATTTAGACGGCAAGGTTCATGCAAAAGTTTTGGCGAAACATAAAAATAAAAAGAAAGATTGGGAGTATAATTGGATGCCGGATTTCGTTTCTTTTGAGGAAAATGAGTTAAAAAAAATCAAAGAACAGATTGAATACGACGAAGCTTGGGTGGCTGAGGCTAAAAAGATGATCACCACTGCACGATATAAAAATATGCCGACTCGCCATCTTGGACATTTTAATTTTAACTTCGGCGGAGATTCTTTTGATGATGAAAAGGATGATTGCGATTGTGAAAATAATTGTGACTGCGATGATGTTTTTAAGGGGATGATGTAATAAAATAAGTAAAAATAAAAATTAAAAAAACTCGCTTCAAGCCGGAATTATAAATATAATTTTTTGCGGGAGGTTGAGAGAGAAAAAAATATGTTTGATGTAGGATTTTTTAACAGCTATGCCATAATAGGTCAAATAGTTGTTATTAATTTTTTGTTGATTAGTATTATTCAAAGTATAGTTTGGTATAAAATATTTAAAAAAAAGTTATTGTTTTTTGTGAGTTTAGTTGTGCTTTCGATTGTATTTGTAATTTTTGATTTAGATATTGCTTTTAGTATAAATATAATTTTACTTATAATTTCGATTGTAATTTTAATATTTTTAAAAATAAAAAACAAAAATGAAAAAAAATAAATTAGCGCTAGTTATATTTCTAGCAATTTTAGTTTCACTAGCTCCACTTTCTCCAGCTAGCCTTCTGGTTTTCTCTCAAGAAAATTTAGTGATAGAAGATGATTATACTGAGATAACAGAGGATTTCGAAATTAATGGTCCAATGGAGATTCCGGAAGGAAAAACAGTGGTAGTGAAAAAGGGAGTGA
>JAURXY010000023.1 GCA_030654225.1 bacterium | reverse complement strand
CCCCAAAAAAAAAAAGAAAAAAAATAGCAAAAACAAACAACGTGTTTGATTATTTCTAATTAGCTATGGCATAATTATCTTAAAGTGTTACTGAACAAGTTACTGAACAAAAATTATTTTCTAAATCTTGAAAAGGTACCTGACCCCCTTGATTTTATTTTTTTCTCCACCTTTTTCTTCAGTAATTTAATGTTTTCCAAATAGGCTCTTTCAACGGGAGAAAGTGTTTTTGTTTGAAATTTTTTATATTCATTTTCTGCTTTTTCTATGGCTTTTCTATGTGTTACTTTTCCAGCATCAATCAAAATCCCTTCGCCGTAATCAGAAAGTAATTTATCTAAAGATGCGATATAATCTGCCATATGCATTATTTGATGATCCATAGCACGCAATTCTGCCAATTCAAAATATGCCGAGACAAGTCTGTTTAATTTTTCTAATTCTTTTTCAGACAAATAATTTTTAGCAATTCTCACTTCTTCTAACACGGGTAAATCTCCCGCGAAAACCGTCAAGCCCATAAATTCCTTATCGCTATTGACACGATTGTAAATAACTTCTGAAGCTGTTTGTTTATGCACGCCGTAGTGCAATTTATTTTGCACAATTTTGAAAAACTTAATTGAATGTAGAGATTTTGGATCATAATCCGCGCTTGTGGCATAGAGATCTAGAACTTGCCGATATAACATCTTTTCACTGGATCGAATATCACGGATGCGAGATAAGAGCTTCTTCCAATATAAACCACCACCATTGTTTTTCAAAAAGTCATCATTCATCGTGAATCCTTGGATAAGGTATTCACGAAGTCTTGCTGTTGCCCATTGACGAAACTTTGTGCCTTGTATGGATTTCACGCGATAACCGACAGAAATAATAATGTCCAGATTATAAAAATTGGTCGGTTTGGTAGAAAAATCGGAATTTCCGATTTTTCTCACAGATTCAGATTCACTTAGCTCTTTTTCGGCATAAATATTCAAAATATGCTCGTTAACCGTAGAACGGCTCTTGTTGAAAAGTTTCGATATTTGATCAATAGTAAGCCAAACGGTTTCACCCTCAACACGCACATCAATATTAGGCGCCCCATCCGCGCCTTCGTAGATAATTATTTCACCGGAATTATGGTTATTCTTTTTACTGTTTTTCATATCTGTATTTTTTTATCATAGTGATATTATACCACCTTATCCATTTTTAGCAACTTTTGAACTGTGGATAACTTCTGTCTTCCACTTTCTGAAAAGTGTTACTTAACAAGTTACTGAACAAAAATTTTATGTAAGTAATATATTACGTAATTAATTTATCCAGTCTCTCCAGCTCATCTTTCAAAACCATCGTTGCTTTGCAATCATCTTCATTGTACAGCAAAATTCTTTCCATTTTTTTCGGATCTTTTGTTTCCAGATACTCACTAAACCATTGAATAGACAGCGCGCCAGATGGTGTTTCATCTCGCCATTTGAAACCTAGAAATTGCGCGATTTCCTTGAGTGAATAACTGCCCAACGGCCAGTCGGTATGTTTCAAAATTATATCATTATACAAATCAATCACATTCGGATTAGCAAAAAACGCTTCCACCTCTTCCGCCGAAACCGCATCGGGATAAAGTTTTTGCATCTTTCGATAAGTCGTTTTTTCATGAGGGGAATAATAATAAGCGGCGAAATCATTTTTAGGCAAAGATCGCACATACTTCCAAAAATTACTAAAGGCTTCTTCTTCAGCTTCTTTGGTTTTGTCTTTGACTGTAAAGTGAATAAATTTTTCTCCTGCCGGACTTCTTTCGTAAACTCCGTGCATATAGACAAATTCCTGCGTCGGGTCGTCTTCGATATCAAAAAACAATCCATAGGAAACTTGAGGCAAATCAATTTTTTTATACAATACTGGATCTTTTTTATTATGCAAAATATCGGCTCTTACTATAATTTTGCCCAAAGTTTTTTCAGCCACTCCTTTCAAAAAATTCTTGTCTTTCTTTTTTTTAGCCAAAATATCAGTCACATCGACCTCGCATATTTCTCCAACCTTATTGATGCATAAATCTTCATTAATTGTGTCCCGCTTAGCTCTGCCAAGGGAAAATATGTTTGATAAGTCTTCATTTTCTTTGCACCACTTTTTGCAACTATCATACCACGGACATAATTTGCATGATCCAGCCATCGCCGGCTTGTTTTGTTCTTCATTCGCCAAAAGAACTTGCGTATTATTTTTAATTTGATCATAAAATTTCCACCAAGTCATTTTGTTTCTTTTACCCCTTGAAGCGTTGAGATTATATTCAATTTCTTTTTTATAAATATCAATAATTTTGCCTGTTCCAGTGTTTGGCAATCCTAATTTTTTCAGTAGTTCAATATAAAAACAAAGCTGGACAGCATAGTGGGGTTTTGGTTTTCCTTCTTCTTCAAATTCTTCATCCGCGCCTTCGACTCCGCTACCAGACTTGATATCCACCGGCACATATTTTCCGTCCGGCATTCTTTTGAGTAAATCCGGAATGCCCAGATAATTTTCAAATTTCAAAACTCCTTGATAAATCAAAGGGGTCTCGTTTCTTATCGCCGAAATTGTTTTTTCAAATCTTTCTTCAAAAGAGCCTTTGCTTAAATCAAGATAATCGCCCATTTCAGCAACCACATTTTTCTCGTGTGCTACTCCGCGATCCCAAAGCATCTGCACAAAAGGATTCGTTTCTTGAATTTTTTCATCCTGCGGACCATACACATCCCGCCATACTTTGTGCGGGCATTTTATATAATCGTAAAGTTTTGAAGCGGTGATGTTTTTCATGCATTATCAATTCCAACCTAATTTAAAAATAAAATAAGCCGCAATGAGAGCCACCGAAACCCCTGCTAATAATTGTTTTAAATAAGTCATTAGAAATATTTTAAAATTTCCAATGATTGATTTTGTTTTTTGTTCATCTCTAAAATATTTATCTAGAGAATCCTCTATCTCAGCAACTGATAAATTTTCTATCTTATCGAGAGTTATCGTTTTTTGATCAAGATCAATTGTAATTGTTATTTTTGATGTACTTTCTTTATTAAATTGTTCAAATGTAATTGTTCTTACTATGTCTATTTTTTTAATCCACGCCCAAACGAACCCTCTTTTATTGTTTATGTCCCATTCTGGCGCAACATGAACCATTTGATAATCATCAAAAAATTCCCGCCCCTGATGAGGAAAAAATTTTATATAACCTAGATTATAACGAATAACCAAATCCTTAACAAAATCTATGAACTTTTGAAAATCAAATTCTTTGAATCTATGTTTAAAAATCATAATATTACTTTTTTAGTTCATTTAAGTCCTCAACGAGAAGATGGATTGTTGTAGATGGATCTTTTCTTGAATATAAGGATTTATTCTTATGTAATTCTAATAATTTCCTAGCATTTCTGATTGCATTTTCTTCCAAGTGCTTGATTAGCTCATACATATTTTTTGAGTTTTTCTGATAGCTTTTGCCACTAATTTTCTTAATTTCTTTATCTATTTTTTCAATCAACTCTTTTCTACCAATAGCATTATCGATAAAATTAAAATGCAACAAAAACCACAATTCAAAACATTCGTTTGAATATGCGACTTTTAACCCTAAGCTTTCTGCTTTTTTTATTGCTCCATCAAAATCATTGCCAAAATCATCCCTATCAAAAACAACCCAACAATCATAGCCACTGCACGATTTATTGATTTCAATATGATTCTCCGATATAAATTTATCGGCATAATCCACAAGACTGACTGTGTTATATCCAATGCCCTTTATTTTGATTTTTATATTCGGATTCCTAATTTCTTTTTTCTTTGATTCAAAATAATTAGGTTCCGTCTCTTCTCCTTCTGTAAATATATAAATTATATTGAGTTCATCTCTTGTTTCATATTTTCTATTGAATCTTTGTTTTGTTTTTTTCATGCTTTTTATTATAAAGATTCAATAAATGGCAACGCTCCGAATCTTCCTTCAAGATATTTCTTCGAATATTCAGTATCATTTCTTAATTTGAATTCAGCCAAAGAAAAAAGATTGCCAATTCCAAACTTGTCTTTTTCAGTAAACCAAATCTGGGACTTATCAAAATCATCCTTATATGATAGCAAGCTAGTGTCATGTGTTGTAACTATCAATTGAGCATTTTTAGGATTATTTTTTTCAAAAATGTCTACAATAAATTTAGTTAGAAATGGATGCAGGCTATTATCAAATTCATCAATAAACAATATTTTATCATTTTCAAGAGTATCAATAATCGGACCAAGTATATCAAAAAACTTTTGCGTTCCCATAGATTCATTGCCCATATTAATTTTCTCGAAACCAACATTTTCTTTTTCTGAATTAAATTTAGCATGTGAAAAATTGATAGTATCAACTGAATTAGGAATATCTTTCTGGTTGCCTATTAACATCATGTGCTCCCTAACTTTTTCCGGCAACTCTATCTGTTCAACTGCGCCATCATCTATGCAAAAATCAGCCTTCTTTAGTAAGGTTAAAATTTTGGCTCTTACCTCTGGATTTTCTTTAAATAATTTTACAGTAAATCCGCCATGTCTTTCACTTCTTTGTCCACTAATAATAGTGATATTTTTAAAACATTCAGCTATAGTTATTGCAAGACTATCATTCCATTGTGAAGCCGCTGACAAAAAAAGCACATCTTTTCTTGTTTTTGAAATTACATCTTCGCTTTTTTTCAATATATCAAATAATTTAATAGATTGTTCATTTCTAACTAAATATTCTTTTTCCTTTCCTTCCGTTAAAACCTCAACTAGAATTTCTTTTAAAATTTTATCACTAAGAATTGAAAAACTGTATTTGAATATTTTTTCATCCATAGAAAAAACAATTTCCCATGCTATAGGCAAGTCTTTTTCACTGGAAAGCAAAAACTTATGATAGGGCAATTTTGCACCCTCTTTAATAGTCGCAGAATTAAGAACTAGCGTTCTCATTACAGTAAGAGCGCCAAGCAATGTGCTTTTCCCAGAAGCGTTAGGTCCATAAATAAGAGATGTTTTTAATAAATTTTCTCCGTTATTATCAAAAGTATGATCACTTTTCCTTGCAACAGTGGAAAATGTCACCTTATTTTTGAAAATTTTAAAATTTTCTACAGAAAACTCAATTAATGCCATTTTCATATTTTTGCAATTTAATTACTTAATATGTCTTTATTATACACATTATTCTAAATAATGCAAGTATCTTGCAAATTTATTGCAATTTTACATATTTTTCATACAACCCAAACAAAAACTCCATCCTCTCCGCCGAAGAATTGAAGGATCTTTTGCCGTAGGCGGAATCTACTGCCCTATCAAGGTTTTGATGCGCTTTGACTAAATCAGCAGGCATTGTGAGTGGGTCGTATAAATCAGCCAAAGAACTGTTGAGATATTTTGCGCGGACATCCAAAACTTCTTGCGCGCATTTTTCAATCGTTTTAACTTTTTCCTCGCTGGGATTTTCGGGCCATGGAAAATTATTATAAACAATATCTTTTGAATAACGAAAACGACTTTCTAATCTACCACAAACATACCCAACCCAAATCATATGCATTTCACTTTCCAAAATACCAAAGTGATAGAGTGTAGCATTTGGAATTATTAAAACATCTGTATTAGCAATTACATCCTTGCTTTCAAAGCCTATTGGAATGTATTTTCTTTTTTCAGATGATACGCTCGGGATTACTAAATAATCTACTTCTGGCTGTCTGATTTCAGCAAAAAGCATTGGAAAATTTGCCATTTCAACAGTAGTCTTCCTCACACTTCTCAATCTATAATTTTTACAATTCTCAACTCTATCCAAAATTTTAGGAAATTTTCTTATATCTGTTGGGTCGACATTCCGCAACCACAAACACCATCTTTTTAAGGAATTTATAAAATCATCAGAGCCAATATATTTTCTAATAAATTTTTCAGCTCCTAATTCTGAATTAATTAAATCGTTATATTCGTTCTCATTTTTTATTATTAAGTTTCCACCATCATTAGCCATATTTCCTCGCCAAATTATTGGTACATTATTTATTGGATTACTTCTTTTTTGTATTAAAATATTATCCGCTGGCACTAAATATGGATTTATATTTTTTACTTTGATTTCATGCGGTTCGCCTTTCACATCCTCATATTCAAAAAGTAATTTCTTGTCAGTGTCAAAATTAGCAAAACCAACAATCACGCAAAAAACTGCCGCTTTTCCGCGCGCTTCATTACTCCACTTGAAAGTCTTATGCGCAAAATTAATTTTAATGCCATAATTATTCAAAAGTTCATTCCACAAAATTCCCACCTGCTCACCTTGTGTAATGGAATTAGTCGAAACAAATGCAACTTTGATTTGCGTCCCTTGAATATATTGCGACGCTTTCACATACCAACCGGAAACATAATCTAAAACTCCAATACCTTTTACTTTACCAAAAACATAAATGATATCATCCCGCTGTTCTTTATTCATCATCTTAGAACCAATAAACGGCGGGTTTCCCAAAATATATGACAACTCATTTTTCGGCACAACTTCTTCCCACTCTTTTTGTAAAGCATTTCCGATAAAAATTGTCGCACCTTTCCCGAGCGGAAGATCGATAATATTTTGCCCAAACACTTCACTGGCAATTTCATTCATCTGATGGTCCATCAGCCATATTGCAGTTTGAGCAATGCGCGCCGGAAACTCGTCAATTTCAATTCCAAAGAATTGCTCCGGTTTTATTCTAATATAACTTTCAACACCAAAACCTAAGACGACCTGTCCCATTCTTCTTTTTAGAAGTTCGAGCTCCAGTTGGCGCAATTCGCGATAGCTGATGATCAAAAAGTTTCCGCAACCACAAGCAGGATCAAGAAATTTAAGCTTGGAAATTTTTTCGTGAAGATCATTGAGCTTTTTGATGTTTTTTCCACAAGCTTCCAATTCCGCATACAAATCATCCAGAAAAAGAGGTTTGATAAGTTTCAAAATATTTTTTTCCGAAGTGTAGTGCGCACCAAAGTGCCGGCGGGCTTCTTTGTCCATTACTGATTGAAAAAGCGAACCAAAAATCGCCGGAGAAATTTTTGACCAGTTGAAGGCACAAGCCTCGATGAGTCGATGCCTCATCTCGGAATTGAAAGATGGATATATAATTTGTTCGGCGAAAAGCCCGCCGTTTACATAAGGAAATTCGGACAATTCCTCGTCCAGCGTTGCCTGCCTATTTTCCGGCGAAGTATTTAACACTTGAAACAAAGTAGCAATGTGCATTCCAGTATCACTCCCATCTTCACTAGTTCGATTTTCCAAATATCGGCGAAATTGATTTTGATTAAAAATACGAGCATCATCGGAAAAAAGACAAAAAAGAGTCCGCACCAAAAAGACATTAAGATCGTGTCCGCTATAACCAGTTTCAATCATTACATCATATAATTTTCCCATCAATTCCGCAGCCTTAATATCAACCTCATCTTCTTCTTTATATTCCTGTTTCTTATATCCCGCGATAAAATCAAAAAGATGAACTTTTTTGTGCAAATCTTTCAATAAAAATTCTTGTTCAGTGTTTTCCTCCAAATCGAACAGTTTAATTTTTTCAAAATCAGAAACAATTATATATTTCGGCAAATCTTTTTCCTTGATTCCGGGAAAATAATCCATCGCCTGCTCATAGGCTCTTTCAAGATCTCTTCCTTTTGATTTATGCTCAACGAGCAACATCCCCGGCCAAAACAAATCGATAAATCCCTGATTGCCTCCATATTTTTTCACCTGCACTTCAAAACCAGCCAGTCTTCTTCTCGTAAGACCGAATACATTAAAAAATCCATCCCAAAATGATTTAGCTTCGGCGTCTTCGGAAGATTCATTTTCCCATTCCTTGGAAAACTCAATCGCCCTTGATTTTATCTCATTCCATGATAGTGGCATAGTTTTAAGATTCTATTTAGTATTCCTCCAATCCCTCACCACCAACCCACCAGCAATTCTTTTCACTACTACTTTTTGTTTTTCCTTCCACCCCAACTCCCGCACCATTTCAATCGGCAATATGACAGAGATTGATTGCAGACCGACTTTGGTTAGCTTTCGAAGTTATCATCTCCTCTTTTTCTTGTAGGCATAATTTTTATGTTAGAAATTTTATGTAAGTAATATATTCCTTACATACTCATTTTACCACCATCCCCCCCCCAACAATTCAAGGCAACTAGTTTTCTAAGGATATTTTCACCAAATTCATTTTTTAAACGTCCAAATTCTTCACACTCTTAGCGTGAGTTTGGATAAAGCGTCGGCGTGGTTCAACTTCACTACCCATCAAAACATCAAACATTTTGTCGGCGGCCTCAGCGTCATCAATTGTCACTTGAAGCATCAGACGCGTCGCCGGATCCATAGTGGTTTCCCAAAGTTGCGTTGGATTCATTTCTCCAAGACCTTTATAGCGTTGCAAATTTATTCCTGAAATTTTTTCTCCCACTTCACTTTCTCCAGATTCAATATCTGTTTCCATCACCACTTCCGGCTCAGTATTTTTTTCAACTTTTCCTTTTTTATCCGCTTTTTCAGCTGAAGCTTTTATTATTTTATCCACCGCAATATTTTTTTGTTCTTCTGTATAAGCATATTGCACTTCCTTACCTTTTTGAATTCGGTAGAGTGGCGGTTGGGCAATGTAGATATAGCCGGCGCGAATGAGCGGTTCGAAATAGCGATAGAAAAATGTCAAAAGCAAAGTTCGAATATGTGAACCGTCAACGTCGGCATCGGCCATGATGATAATTCTGTGATAGCGTGTCTTGGCAATGTCCAAGCTGTCTCCAATCCCCGCTCCGAGCGCGATGATGATCGGTTTCAAAGTATCTGATTTTACTACTTTGTCTAGCGTTGTTTTTTCTACGTTCACTAATTTTCCTCGCAACGGCAAAATTGCTTGAAATCTTCGATCGCGTCCTTGCTTAGCACTATTATGAACAAACACTCCTGACGCCAAAGCAAAATTATGCGTTCCGGAAACTTCCAAATCATAAACATCCACTTTCTTTGTTAATTTCTCAATGGATTTAATTTTGTGATTAAAATTCAAAACCGCTTCTTCAAGTTTTTTTTCATTTCCATCAAAAAATCTTTCACAAATAGTTGACATTTTTATCAAGCTTTTATCATTCAACTCTTTTCTTTCTTTGTCATATAATTTTTCCGATACAGTTTTATATTTATCATAAATTGACCGCATCAAACGCAAACCTTTTTCCAAATAAGTTTTGTCATAGGCTTCTTTCCTTTTCTTTCTAAACTCTTTTGTCCATTGCTCTTTGGTTTTTTCACTTCGCCAATTCAATAAATTCAGGTCTTGCCATTGTTTTTTGGCAATTACAGAAAGACGCTCTCTTTCATCCGGATGCTCATTGAAATATTGAATTACTTTTTGCGATTGTTTTGTTCTATTTTTATCCTCCGCCCAATATTCTTTTTGTACTTTGTTTAGAAGTTTTTTATTTTTTTCTCTGTAGCTCGAATTGGAATTATAAAAATCCAAAAACTTTTGCGTCATAAATTCCTTATATTCTTCATTCTGCCATTGCTTTTTGGCACGCTCACTTAGCATAGCGCGCATTTCAGGCGTACTCATAATTCCTTTCATTTTTTCACGATGCTCTTTTGATTGATGGATTTTTTTTAATAATTCTTTTACATCAGGACGATGCAATGTTTTTTCAAGAAGCTTGGTGTGATAATCAAAATGTTCGCGTTTCGGCATACGCACCAAATTGTCCGGATTATTATTCAACTTATTGAAATCTTTATGATGAACTGTATCTCCGGAATTTCTCAGATATATTTCTTTTTCTAAGTTATGTCTATCTCCAAGAATATGCGTAAACATCCACTTATTACTCTTTGACTGAAAAACCATTTCATATCCCTTGATGGTAATTCGTTGACCCAATTGGGATATTTTTTTGTAAAGTGGCATCAGAGAATCAATTTTTTTGAGATCTTGGGCTTTTTTATATTTCCCATCCTTCAACATAAATTTATGATCAGGAGTGCAAATAATTTCTTCATCATTATCTAAGATGATTTTTATAACATCAGCTTTCTTTTTTGTTAAGCGTGGACTTTCTATCTCAGCGATACCAACATTTCCATCATTTTTAATGGTATAGCAATAATTTTTCTTTCCTTGTTGATCTTCTTTGACAAGCTCCTTAAATGAAATGTTTCTGCCGTCAGCCAAAGCAACTTTAGTATCTCCAAAAAAACAGCCCCCAGCGGAATCTCCCTCAACTATATATAATTCTGATTGTGAAGCATCACGAATAGAACAGTCGGCTAATTTCCCAGGGAGTGTCATTCCTTCCAAAGCACCTTTTCGAATCACCGCGTCTTTGGCGGCGCGCGCTGCAATTCTCGCTCGAGCTGTTAGCATAACTTTGGAAATCATCACCTTAGCATTATTTGGATGCGCTTCTAAATATTCCGCTAATGCTTCAGCGGTCACGCCAGAAACTATGCCACGCATTTCACTGTTGCCAAGTTTCGCTTTGGTCTGTCCTTCAAATTGAGGGTTACGAAGTTTCACACTAATCACCGCCGTCAATCCTTCTTGCAAATCTTCAGAAGTAAAATTGTCATCTTTTTCTTTCAAGATTCCGGCTTTTTTAGCATAAGCATTGACTACGCGTGTGAGCGCAGTACGAAAACCCATTTCATGCATTCCGCCTTCTGGAGTGAAAATATTATTAGCAAAAGAAAAAACGTGTTCCTTGTATGAATCAGTGTACTGCATGGCAATTTCCACCATATTGTCATCCACCGCCTTTTCAACATAGAAAGGCATTTCATTTTTCACTTCCTTGCCACGATTGAGAAATTTTATGTATGACACCAAACCTCCATCAAACAAAAAGCCATACGCTTTTTTGTCAGTCTCTTCTCTTTCATCATAAATTTTCACACTAATTCCCTTGGTGAGATATGATTGTTGGCGCAGATAGGCGAGGATTTTTTCCCAAGAATATTTTATCTCTGGAAAAATTTGCGGATCAGCTTGAAAAATTATTTTTGTTCCCGTCTCTTTGGATTTCCCGCCTCGCGTCGACGATGCGTCTCCGCGAGTCGAGGCGGGTCCAACTACTTTTGGTTCTTTGCTTTTTGGCTTGCCTCTTTCAAATTCCATTTCATAAATTTTTCCATCTCTTTTAACTTGAGCTTTGAGATAAACAGAAAGAGCATTCACCACTGAAACTCCCACGCCGTGCAAACCACCAGAAATTTTGTACCCATTACCACCAAATTTTCCACCAGCATGCAAAACCGTGAGCACTGTTTCCAAAGTTGATTTTTTTGTTTGCGGATGAATTTCCACTGGGATTCCCCGACCATCATCAGTTATTTCAATGACATTGTTGGCCAAAAGTTTCACTTCAATATTTTTGCAATATCCTGCCATTGCTTCGTCCACTGAATTGTTCACTACTTCCCAAATCAAATGATGCAACCCTTCGGTCGAAGTTCCTCCAATATACATTCCGGGACGCTTTCGCACCGGTTCCAATCCTTCCAAAACTTGAATGGACTTAGCAGTATAATCTCCATTATCTTTTTTTATTTCCTTTGCCATAATTGTCTTTGAGTGGAACGAGAAGCTACAATTATGAGCATCCCGCACCAATTCACTATTTAAATTTTTATATTTTATAATAAACTAAGCCGTTAGGCGATTCCGAGAACTAAACTAATTATCAAGAATAATTTTTTTGGAATTTGGTGCGGGATAGCCATCCTCAGCATCAATTTTATGATTATTCTTTACTACTTAAAAAATATAACTCTATTAAAAATGTTCCCGCTATCACCAAAAGTGCATCCCACCAAATTAGCATCTGATAGCTTTGTAAAACCATAATAGCAATAATCATCACAGCAAGTAGTATCCCTTGACGAAAACTCAATTCGATACTTTTCACTGCCAACTCATTACCCAAAAGTTTTCTGCGGATAAAGAGAAGCAGTAAATTGAAAATACCACTCAGAGCAAAAAAAACTGCCAAATAGAACAAGCCTATTCCCACCACCCCAGAACCTTCTGGGTCAGTATAGAAAATGACAGCCCCAAGCGCAGAGAGCGAAAAAAGCGTTATTATACGCATTCCCCAGATGTAGGCTCCAAGTGTCATATTAGATTGGTTTTATTTTTTGCAACTTTTAAAAATAAACATTTGGATTACTTACCCATGTTTATCTCTTACTTTATAATTATAGCCTTTTTAATCCGCTTTTGCAAGCGTCAAAAATGGCAACTAACCAAAAAATAAATTTAAAAAATAGTTGACAATAAGCATTATTTTCAATAGAATAAGTAATAGTTGAATAAAGATCGAAATATAGCGGGGTAGAGCAGTCTGGTAGCTCGGGTGGCTCATAACCACCAGGTCGTTGGTTCGAATCCAACCCCCGCAACAAAAAACTTACATCAAACCAAACGCAGTAGGTTATTTGTTATGTTGGCAGGGTAGCTCAGTTGGTTAGAGCACAGCACTCATAACGCTGAGGTCGAGGGTTCGAATCTCTCCCCTGCTACAAAATTGAAAATTGGGGGCGTAGCTCAGTTGGTTAGAGCGACTGCCTGTCACGCAGTAGGTCACCGGTTCGAGTCCGGCCGTCCCCGCATCATAAGTCATCCCGCCAAGGCGGGACCGTTACCCGCACAAAAATAAAAAGCCTCAAAGGGCTTTTTTGTTTTCTTGGCTTAATTAAAAATATGGGAGGCTAAAATTATCAATTTGTGGCATACTAAAGCTACAAATCGACTAATAATTATGAAGCTCCGTAATATGTTTAAAAAAAATGCCCCCAATGCAATTTCAGGAAAGTAAAAAAGAATG
>JAURXY010000022.1 GCA_030654225.1 bacterium | reverse complement strand
CATTCTTTTTTACTTTCCTGAAATTGCATTGGGGGCATTTTTTTTAAACATATTACGGAGCTTCATAATTATTAGTCGATTTGTAGCTTTAGTATGCCACAAATTGATAATTTTAGCCTCCCATATTTTTAATTAAGCCTAAATTTTCGATTTTTTTGCTAAATTTACTAAACTCCCATCAATCGCTGATGAGTAAATTCTTAACGCGCTAAAATCTCAATTTATTTTTCTTTATTTTATAGGGTGGGGAAAAATACAAAAAAACAAAATTCAAGAACGGTTGCAGAAAAGTTGAGCTTTGGGGTGGAGCCTAAGCTTTTCGAAAAGCTCAACTTTGGAACCATCTGTTGACTGTAGATATAGCCTTTGATACTATAGAACATAGTTATGGTCGCGTGGCCGAGCGGTTAGGCAAGGGTCTGCAAAACCCTTTACTCCGGTTCAAGTCCGGACGCGACCTCAGGATTTGCTAGAGAAGCCGAGAAAATGTATAATGATTTTATGGTTGACTTAAAAAAAATAAAACCACAAAATCTCTGGTATATTATCGGTCTAATAGTTACGGATGGAAGTTTAAGTAAGGACGGTCGACATATGAATATTACTTCAAAAGATGAGGAGTATCTTTTTGACGTAAGAGATGCGCTTGGGATTGATAATAAAATAGGGAAAAAAAGCAGAGGTGGCACAACAGAGAAAAAATATTCGCAACTTCAATTCGGCGATGTGAAATTCTATAGATATTTATTGTCTATTGGGCTGACACCAAAAAAATCACTGACACTTAAAGAAATAAAAATAGACAAGAAATATTTCATTGATTTTTTGCGAGGAGTAATAGATGGTGATGGTCATATTTCCACTTGGATTCATCGAACTAATTTGCATAGGCAGTGGTCGTTAAGAATTACATCGGGTGCTCTGATATTTATCAATTGGCTAAAAGAAGAAATAGAAAAATATTTTACCGTGAAGGGCAAGCTATACGGATATATCTATAAGGATAAAAAGAATTATATTTATAATTTGAAGTTTGGTAAGTTGGCTGCAAAGGTAATTGCAAAAGAAATTTATTATAAAAATTCGCTCTGTTTAAATAGAAAAAATAAAACAAAAATTTCTCTTTTACGCGATAAAAGTAAAATGGTAAATTATGGAAATGTCATAAGCCCGAGTGCTGAAATTGGTATACAGTCTCGACTTAAAATCGAGTGACCGCAAGGTCGTGTGGGTTCGAGTCCCACCTCGGGCACAAAACAAAATCGCCGATGGGGCGATTTTTTGGTGGTTATTTTTCTCTCAATTTATTTGATTGGCTCGGATTTTTCCCACATCATGTCAAAATAATTTTGAAAAATTTTTAAGCATTTCGCGCTCCGTTAACTGTAATTTTTAATAAAAAGATCGCTCACAGAAATCTGGGGCGGTCTTTTTGCGTTTGAGATATCCAATGCTAGAGGTTGCTATATTTATTAGAGAAATGCATAGCGCCTTCCCAAGCTAATTCAAAAATCATTTTTTGGGTTTTTGCGATGCTTTCTGATTCAATAATTACTGCGATGAATTCTTTTTGATAAGAAATAATAGCTACTTTATTATCATAAATATCTATTTCATTAGTAAAAGGAAACTTATCCGCTGGTATTAATCTGGAAAATCTTAACTGTTTTTTGTCTTGATTGACAATTTTTTCCGTTTCCTGTGTTATGGGAACAATTGCTCTAACAGAAATATTTTTTTTAACTCGATTCTTAATATATTGATCGGCAAACTTTTCATAATAAAGGCCACCTGCGGCGGCATAGGACAAAATTTCATTGCCAGGCGATATTTTTAACGTATCATACTGGGCCTCTTTTAATCCTTCCTCACCTTCATAAAATCGAATACGCGGCTTAACAGTTAATTGATTATAAACAGATCTAAGCTCCGGCAAAATTTTATTCACCCCTTCCAGTTTAAGTTGAAGTGCCTCTTTTAATTTTTGAGGATCCTCAGCATAATATTGGCGCCGGTTATTTTTTTCATAATAATCAACCAAATCCTGGCGAGCCAGATTTTCTAGAAGTTCATAGCAGTGCGTTCTTTTCAGTCCAGCCTTTTTTGATATGGGCAACACCGTAGATTCTCCAATTTCTAATAATGCCAAATATATTTTCGCTTCTTTTTCGCTTAAGCCAAGTTGGCCAAGAGATTTTATGTTATCCATATTTGTCGGCATTTTATGACGATTATTTATAATAGTATATATTACCAATGAAATATTGTCAATAGTATTAAAAAAATAGTCGATGAATATTGACAATATTTTCTGAATATGCTAAGTTATATTATTAAAACAAAAACAAATAAAATATATTTATTTAAGCTCAATCGCCTAATTAAAAAAAAGTAAAAATAAAGGATGTTCTTTAAAAAAACATATTTTGCATACTAAGTTATTGATATGTGGGGTGTATTGATGTATAACATTAATTTTTATAGGACAGGAGGAGAATCATGAGAATCACTAGAATATTCAAAAAATTAACTGTATTGTTTCACAAAAAACAGGAAAAAGAGGATTGTGGGGGTGAAAAAACGTGTAAGCTGGAAGAATTAAACCAAATAGAGGAGGAAGGAGCAAGGTCGGATGACGAATTATACGGTCCTTCTTCTGTTCCTGTTTCTGTTTCACGGTTAGATTGGAAGCAGTTTGAAAAGTTTACTGCTTCAATCGAATTTTGCAAGGTTGAGGCCAGGGTATCATTTTCTGATATCTTTGCTGGTGGTTTCCTGGATTTTAAACGGGAAATTGCCGAGATTTCAGGAAGTGAAGTAGTTCCTTTTTTTGAGAGGGCGATTAATGGCCCACTTAGAATGCTTTTCCAGACAGAAACCTCTTTTTGTGAGCTTCCGTTAGCAGTTGAATATCGAGAAAAAGATGGGCATAAATTTGCGCATCTTATGGTTGGATGTGGTAGCCCCACTTCCATTATGGCTAAGTATCATTTTTTTATAAGGAGTTAATTGCTCAAAGACCGTTCATAGAATTTTATGGCGGTCTTTTATTTTTCTCAACATTGAATGTTAGGATGGCTTTTCAATCTTTTCCAAAACCTTCGGGATTTTTTTAAAATCTTGGATTAGAGTTTCACGCATGGAGCCATTGTAGAGCGCGGCAGCCGGATGATAAAGTGTGTAGAAGTTTTGTTTTCCAATTTCGGGGATGGTTTTGATGACAAGGGTGCCATGCATTTGGGAAATCTTCTCGTTAGGAAGAAATCTTTCCATTGAATGACGACCGAGAGTGACGATTAGTTTTGGTTGAATTATTTTTATTTGCTCAAGTAACCATGGCCAACAAGCAGTTGCTTCTTGCGGAAGTGGATCGCGATTTTCTGGCGGACGACATTTCACAACATTGGCAATGTAGATGTCTTCGCGTTTTAGTTTTATTATTTCTAGCATTTCATCTAGAAATTTCCCAGCCGATCCAACAAACGGTCGACCAAGCTCATCTTCTTTTTTTCCGGGGCCTTCGCCGATGAACAAAATTTTGGCGTTTGCTGAGCCTTCTCCCGGTACGACTTGCTGACAAGTTGCCCGCAAAGCACACTTTTTGCAAGCAAGCATTTTTTTATTTAATTTTTCAAGAAGGGTTTGTTTGGACATAAATTTATTTTACGCTTATTTTTCTCTCGAGCCAATAAAATTCTCCACTTACTTTTCTTTGCCTCAAAGAAAAGTAACAAAAGAAAGCGGCCACCCTAATAAAATAAAGAAATAAATTTTCGATTTTATCGCTAAAATTCCTAGTCCCGATGAGTACATCGGGAGAAGATGAGGAATTTCTTAACGCTCTAAAATCTCAATTTATAATTCTTTATTTTATGGGGTGGGGGAGAAGGCAAAAATTTTTCAATGGCACGTTTCGCAAGGCTGAATTTAAGAAAAAATAATTTTGCATTTTTATCCCATCCTTGCGAAATAGAAAGCTATAAATTGAAACTTTTTTGCGTTAAGAAATTTATCCTGTTTGAGGTCCGACGCATTTGGTCGGGCCGAGTTATAAATTTTAGCGAAAAAGTTGAAAATTTATCTTTCTATGAGCTCGGATGGCCGCTTTCTTTTGTTACTTTTCTTTTGGGAAAAGAAAAATGGCGAGGAGTATGTATTGTGATACGTATTAAAATTTAGAATTATTTCAATTCATGTATTCTAATTAAATCAAATTTATCTGTATCTGTTTCCCAAACGGCAAAGGTGGGTGGGTATATTTCTCCGGCGAGAGTGCCGGGGTTAAGAAGGGTACATTCTCTCTGATTGGCGTCGGCTTTGAATTTTTCAACCCAGGGTTTGTGAGTGTGGCCATAAAAAACAAAATCATATTTCCCAGTTCGTGCCAATCCTTTGGCTTCATTGGGGTAATGCGTGAAAGCGATATTTCTTGCCCCGTGGCCGTTAGGCTTTACGGGGTCAATCACTGCTTCGCCGAATTTTTTGAAAATATAGGTGTTGCGATATTTTTTCTCATCGGCTAAATCGCGAAGATCATCATAATCAGCATTGCCGAAAGTATAAAGAATAATTCCAGGATAATTATCATTCATAAAATCCAAAGTTTCTTTGGATGCTAAATCGCCACAACAAATAATCGTCTCGATTTTTTCCCGCCCACAAAAATCCAAAACCTTTTTCAGATTAATTTCGTTGTTGTGGATGTCGGATGTGATTGCGATTTTTGGCATAAAAGAATTAATATATTAGAAAGTATATAAAATATAACATATTAATGAAAATATTGTAAAAAATAAAAAACAGAGGCAAAAATTTTCTTGCGCCCTGTTTTTTGATAGTTGAGGTACAGATCTTATTTTGTAGGATTAAGTAGAACTAATTTCCCCCAAAATGAAAGCTTAAATCGTTCACCTTCTTGAAAATTGTGTGTTGTATCGTTAAGTACTGCGGAAGAGCCACGCTTACTTTTAACAATGATAATATTTGCAATAGTTCCAATCACCTCATAAATACAAAATGGACGCATATTTTCTAAGGGGATGGGTTGTCCGGTACAGTCGAAAAGAAATATTTGAATCACAAATGTGGCACCTATTAACATATACCAATATTTGGGTGCTGGATCTCCATGAAATACTACAAAAAAAAATCCAAGATAAAAAAACGCATAGGTTACTTTTTTTATTATAATCATAACGCCCTCCTTGGTAATAAATTTTTAAAGAACATCTCTAACTCCCACATTAAGGAACAGTTAAATATAACTTAAGATTGATAATATGTCAAAGTGTTGACTAATTTTGACAAAAGAGTATATTGAAGGTATGAATAATTTTATTTCCGAAAAAGAAAAGAAAGTTTTAGCGGGGTTGTACAAAATGCAAAATGGCTCAGTGCATGAATTATCCCGAGAGACGTTGATAAATCGAACAACGCTTTATCCAATTATTGAGAAATTAATTGAAAAAGGATTAGTTTCTGGGATTAAGAGCGAGAATAAAACTGTTTATCAGCCAATCTCGAAACAAGATTTTTTACTTTGGGCTAAAAGAAGAGAAAGTGATATGCAAAAAGAGAATCAAGAATTGGCGGGTTGGATTGATAATCAAAAGAATACTAATTCTGAATCTCTTATTTCAGAAATGAAATATTTTAATGGTTCAGAAAGTGTAAAAAATTTATATCATGATTCTTGGAGAGACAATAAAGAAAAAATTATATATTCTATTTGTGATTATGCCAGCGCCTATAGCACATTGGGAGATTTTTTCAGAAATGAATATTTTCCACAAAGGATCAAGCATCAGATTAAAGTGAAAAGCCTTTTGCCAAAAAGCGAAGATGGCGAGCGAGAAATTAAAAGTGCCAAAAAAATGCTTCGAGAAATGAAATTCATTAATCTTTTTCGTGATTTAAATATCGAAATAAATATTTATGGCGACAAAGTTTCGATAGTTGCTTTTGATGAAAAAAAACCAACCGGAGTGTTGATTAAAAACAAAAAGATATCTTTGGCTATGAAAGAAATTTTTGAATATCTTTGGAGGAAAAAACAATCAAAGAATTCAAAATAATGGGTGCCCATCGTGGTGCCTGCCGGTTTTTATTTTGGAAAGTTTAGATTATATTATCAATCCAAAAACATAAGCGGGAATGAAAAATATTTTGCATCCGTCCAATTCTGTTTCCCCGAAATAATCGTAGGTTGCAGTTATATGAAACTGGGGTTTGTATTTTTTGATGAAATTTTCAACGCCGGCGGATAATCTTTTCTCTTGCTCTTTTCTATATTTTATTTCAATAGAAATAATTTCTTTGGCGCTAGTCAAGACAAAATCCACTTCGTTGCCATTATAATCCCGCCAAAAATTAATTTTAAAATCTTTTTTGTAGGCCACATATCTTCGAAGTTGATTGAAGACAAAATTTTCAACAATACCTCCGAGTTGCGAATTATCCGTAGGAACATTGTGCATTTTGACAAGTTCATTTCTTATTCCTAAATCTTCAAAATAGATCTTGGGAGCCTTCTTGTATTCATTAGCAAAACTAGCTTTGGGATAGATAAATTCAAAGAAAAATAATCCTTCCAAAACAGCGGTTAAATTCCGAACTGTTTTTATGTTAAGTTGCAATTCAGAGGCTAAGTTTTCAAAAGAAATTAGATTACCGATGCGATAGGCGAGTATTTCCAAAAGTTTTTTAGAGGAAAAAAGATGTTCGTTTTTGATCAGCCCTTGCAAATCTTTTTCCAGAATTCTTTCGGTAATGGATTTTAATTTTTCCCATTTTTTTTCTTGTTCCAACTCTCCCAATTCAGGATATCCACCAAATAAAATATATTCAGCAAAGTTTCTGGCTATATCTTGTTGCTTGAAAAATGTTTCCTTTTTCAAATTTTCTATTCTAAAATTATTCCCCAGAGTGATTTCCTGCAAAAAATCTGAACTGGCATATTTGAATTTTTCCAAAAAAGATAGGGAGAAAAGATTGAAAGTGATGCATTGTCCGACTAAGCTTTCGGATATTTTTTTTTGGATTTCGCAAGAGGAAGATCCTGTGAGGAATATTTTGGGAAAATTGTTTTTATCTTTGTCATAAGCGACTTTCAGGAAGCTGGTAAATTCGGGAATTTTTTGAAATTCATCAAATACATATATTTGTTTTTTATCAAATATGCCCTGGATAAAACCAACAGGATCTTTCTTAAATAATTCCCTAAGGCTAAAATCTTCAAAGTTGAAATATTGGATAGGATGGTCAGTTAGTTGGGGAAGTATCTTGTTGACTAAAAAAGTTTTCCCAACTTGTCTTGGGCCGATAATTACTATGATTTCTGGTCTTTTTAACCAGGAGGCTATTTTATTTAGAAGGGTTCTTTTATGAATTTCTATACTCATATGGATGAATTTAGTACTTAATTATACCCTTAGTATAGCAATTTTAATGAAAATTGTCAAGTTTTGATGATTTTTATTTGGAATGAAAGTTTATTTTTACCTTGCATATATAAGGCGTGCTTTATATTTACACGAGCATTAAGCCCGAAAAGATTTTAAAAGTTCAATATCATCTAGCACTTTCTCATGCTCAGTCTCAAGGATCATATCAATGTTATTTTTCCTGGCAAAAGCGACAATGTTTTTGAATGCATCACTACCAATTAGGCCTTCACCGATGTGGGCGTGACGGTCTTTTTTGGAATTGCACTCGGTGAGGCTGTGTCGTTGGCGTGGAAAAGTTTTATAGTTTCAAGGCCAATTTCTTGGTCTATTTTTTTCAGTAGGGGCAATTCATGAATTGCCCTTACATTAAATTTTCGCCAATCATAACCGGAGGCAAAAGAATGTTGGGTGTCGAGACAAATGCCGGCGATAGCAGGGGAATCCACGCCATTAATAATTTCTGCTAATTCCGACAAATCATCGCCAATTATTTCACCAGCACCGGCACTGTTTTCCAAAATTAATTTAGTTTCTCCATTATACCCGTCCAAAGTTTTTTTGAGCATTTCGATAGTTTTTTCGATGGCAACTTTGCGCCCCAAGTCTTTGGCAGTACCAAGATGGGTCATGACATATTTTGCACCGAGGATGTTTCCTCTTTCTAATTCATCGCGAACAACTGAAACTGATCCGTAGCGAATGCGATTATCAACTGACGCAAAATTGATATAATAGGGCGTGTGGATATAGAAATTTTTGAGTGAATATTTTTTAAGTTCTGCTTTAAATTTTTTCACAACTTCTGGTGTTAGTTCTGGCGCTTTGCCACCTTGGGGAGAACGAGAGAAAATTTGAAAACATTCACAACCTAAATCAATCGCATTCTTTGGAGCGTTGAAAATTCCGCCGGCGATTGAAATGTGGCAACCAATGTTCATGAGATTATTTTAGCATACTTTGCCTTACTTTTTCTTTCCGCAAGAAAAAGTAACAAAAAGAACTCTCAGCCGAGCTCACGCGCCAATAAATTCTTCGTTCGCTGGCTAAATTTACTAAACTCCGCTAAAAGGACACAAATGAGTAAATTCTTAACGCCAGCTCACTCGAATTTATAATGGCACGTTTCGCAAGGCTGAATGGAGAAAAATAAAATGCAAAAATAAATACAAGATACAAAATACTAAATAATTTGCCATCCTTCGGCTGTCTCGACTATCTTGCCTTTGATTTCAAAGCCGGAGGCGAGGCGGTGACCGCCGCCACCAAACATAGCTGCGATGCGGGAGACGTCGACGCCTTTGTATTCTTCAGATCGCAAACTGCCTTTGATGATGCCGTCATTTCGTTCGGAAAGAATAAGGGCGAACTTTGTTCCTGGAACTGTGTTTAGAATTCCAGAAACTTGAGCGATGTCGTCAGATGTGGCGCCACAATCGTCCATTTCTTTTTGTGTGAGAACCGAAACAATCATTCCATTTTCAGGATTAATCTTGGCTTTTTCAAAAGCTCTACCCCAAAGTTTCAAAGTAGAAATATTTTTATTGGAAAAAGCAATGTTGATTATTTTGGTAATGGGTGCGCCATTTTTCATTAAGTTTGAAGCGATTTCCATCACGCGCACTGTAGTGTTGGAGTGTTGAAACATTCCAGTGTCGCCCAAAATTCCAAGGAGCAGAAAGGTGGAAATGTTTCTAGTGAGTTTGATTTTGTTAAATTCAAAAAAGTCATAAATAATTTCACAAACAGAAGAGTAGGTTGGGTCTATAATATTGATGTCACCTTCAATTGTGATGTCAGGATGATGATCCAAAAGAGCGACCACTTGATTTTCTACGAATTCATTCTTAACTTTTTGAAAACCTCGTTCGACACTATCCACGGCAATCACAAGATTATATTTTTTGAGATCCAGCGCTTGCGGAAAATGAAAATAATTCGGAGAAAGACTTTCAAGATATATTGGATAGGGATCAAAGCAAGCGATATCAACATTTTTCCCAAGACTTTTGATATATTCGCGTAAAGCCAAAACAGAACCAACTGTATCAGAGTCCGGACGAGAATGCGCAAAAAGAAGAATATCTTGGGATTCTTTGATGACGAAGTTTAGAGTGTTGAATTCGTTGGCGTACTTAGGCATTTCTATTGCATTTTAAGAGGCCTTACATTTACGAAAATACGAATTAAACGAAATTACTAATGTGTTAAAATTCGTACTTTAGCTAGATTAGTATTTTCGTAAATTATTTGCCCACAAAGACTATTAAATCTCCCTTAATATTTTTTCTATTTTATCTGCCTCGGCCTCGGTCATATCCAACCGAAATTCAATTTTAGGCAGTGGACGCATATGGAGTTTTTTGTTGAGTTTGCCCTGAATTTGAAAGACTTCTTTTTCCAATGTTTTCATGGCATAGGAAATTTCTTTTTCTGGGAAAACACTAACAAACACTCGAGTATAGCGAAGATCAGGAGTGGTGTCAACCTTGGCGATGGTAATAAAAACCCCATCTTTCAAAGAGAGGTTTTTAAGGATAATATCGCCAACATGATTTTTCACAAGTTCATTTACTTTGTATATTCTGTCATTCATAATTTTCTAAAGTGTTCTTTGTTTTATTTCTTCTTTATAACTCAAAAGAATGTCGCCTTCTTTGATTTTAGTGTTGCCCAAAAAGGTTATGCCACATTCTTTGCCAGAAACACATTCATCTACATTGATCTTATTTTCTTGTAGGTTGTTTAATTTTCCTTTACCGATAACTTCTTCACCTCGCATAACTTCAATGAGTGAGCTGTTGACCATTTTGCCATTGGTAATTTTGCCACCAATAATCATATCGCCTTTGCCAGTTTTGAAAAGTGCCAGTACTTTCATTTTTCCAAAATCAGTTCGTTCGATGATTGGTGGAAGCATAGCCACAAGTTTGCTTTTGACATCTTCCACGAGTTCATAAATAATTTTGTAGTTTTTGATTTCTACGCCAGCAGTTTCAGCCATTCTTTTGGCTACAGGAGTTGTTTCTACGCTAAAGCCATAAATAATTGCACTAGAAGTTCCAGCTAAGCGAACATCGGATTCGGTGATATTGCCAACTCCAGTTGCGATATAATCAATAGCAACTTCTTCGGATTTTATCTCACCCAAAATTTGACCAAGTGCTTCCAAAGATCCTTGTACATCAGATTTCAAAATTACATTCAATCTTTTTATTTTTTCCGAAGCAATTACACGCATCATTTTTTGAGCACTAAATGCTTCTCCTTCAGAATTTTGCAAAAGTCCGCCTTGAGAATGAGATTTGCTTTGGGATTTTTCTGGAGCCGTTTGCAAAATATCATTGGAGTTTGGTGAGGAATGAAGACCAATGATGCTCACGGGTGTGCCTGGGACAGCTTCGCTAATACGCATTCCTTTGAAATCTTCAATTCTTTTTATCCGGCCAAAACTTGCTCCCGCAATGACATCTTGGCCTTCTTTGAGGGTGCCAGTTTTGACTAGCACTGTCGCAACCGGACCTTTTTGGGGATCAAGATGTGATTCCAAAATAATTCCCAAGGGATCACGTTTGAAATTAGCTTTGAAATCTTCGACTTCAGCGATAAGAAGAATGTTTTCCAAAAGATCATCGATGCCAATATTTTGTTTGGCACTAATTTTGGCCGAGAGAACTTGTCCGCCCCATTCTTCCAAAACTATTCCGGCATCAGCTAGTTCTTGTTTAACTCGTTGAATATTTATCCCCGGTTTGTCGATTTTATTGATGGCTACCACAGTTGGAATTTTTTTGGCCAAAAGATATTCGATAACTTCTTTAGTTTGAGGACGCACTCCATCATCGGCGGCTACAACAAGTACGGCGATATCGGCGATGCTCACTCCGCGTTCGCGCATTGCAGAGAAAGCTTCATGTCCTGGAGTATCCACAAAGGTGATAAGCTGACCTTTTTTCTTGACTTGATAGGCGCTAATATGTTGCGTGATTCCGCCAGATTCTTTGGCAGCGACATTAGCTTTTCGAATAGTATCCAAAAGAGTTGTTTTACCGTGGTCAACGTGCCCCAAGATTGTGACAATTGGTGGACGACTTTTCAAATTTTCACCGGATTCTTTTTCTTTCTTCATTTCTTCGTTCAGTTTTTCAATCGTCATGCCTTCGCCAGTTTCAATCAAATCTTCGGAAACTTCAAAGCCTAAATCAGAAGCGATAATAGAAGCAGTTTCAAAATCAATCTTTTCGTTGATTGTGGCCAGGATGCCATTTTTCATTAGCTCGGTGATAACGAGACTAATCGGCGTATTCAAAACCTCACTGAATTTTTTGACAGTGATGGATTGAGGCAGAGATATTTTTTTGATGATTATATCAGACATGTATTTTGGAAATTATTGATTATTGATGAATTATTTTACCTTTTGATTTTTTGTCGCTAGTTTTATCGCCTCTTTTTCTTCTTCGGTTAGGGGATGTTTTTCTGAGACGCCACCGACGATTGATTTGGAATAGATTCTGGCGCCTTCGCGAGTGAAAAGGGAAGAGATAGTTATGCCATCATTTTTTCCATTGAGAAGCGCCAGAGAGAAACTTTGATCGCCACCTACATCTTTGAAGGGATTGAAGCGGATAAGAGCAAATTTGTGAAATCCACGCCCAGCTAAATTGTTGATTTGGTTGGAGATGTTGTAGAGCTCTTGAATGTCCTTGTCGAGAAGTTTCAGGTTTTTTGAATGAGCCAAGATTAGCTCTTCAATGTTTTTCACGGAACTTTCAGCGAAAAAGGCCTTGTTTTTCTTTTTGAGCTTGGAGAGTTGGATTTGAAGAGTTATGGTCCAAAGCAAAAAAAGCAAAAATAGTCCGAAAAAAACTAAAAATATCAGATTTGCGTTATTTTGAATAAAATTTCCAATAATTGCCATATTTTTCTAAATCTAACTTCCTTTAGGCTAGCATTTAATATAGGTAATGTAAAGGCGGAAGAGGTGGGATTTGAACCCACGAAGACATTTCTGCCTTACGGCTTTTCGAGAGCCGCGCCTTCAACCACTCGGCCACTCTTCCATACTACTTAATCTACAAGAATATTGCGATATTAAGTCTTCTCCAATACAAGATAAGCCTGAACGAGTCACCCATTCCAATACAAAATGAGCCCGAAAGCCCATTTTGCAGATAGGTCAAGTGTCATTCATAATGGATTTATGAAGATCAATATGAATCACTTGCCTACTGG
>JAURXY010000016.1 GCA_030654225.1 bacterium | reverse complement strand
GCCAGTAGGCAAGTGATTCATATTGATCTTCATAAATCCATTATGAATGACACTTGACCTATCTGCAAAATGGGCTTTCGGGCTCATTTTGTATTGGAATGGGTGACTCGTTCAGGCTTATCTTGTATTGGAGAAGACTCACTCGGGACAATTTTCTTTTTTTGTGGTATAATTTAGACATAAAAATTATCTATAATTTAAAAACAAATATGAACAAAAAAATCTCAACAACCCTAGCTTTTAGTGTGATAATAATTCTGGCAATTTTGGTGGCTGGAATTTCTTTTTATCTGTGGAGAGGAATTAAAGTTGAAAATAGTCCAACTATCAACATTCCCAAGAAGAACAAGATAGTTGCGTGTACCGAAGAAGCAAAAATTTGTCCCGATGGATCGGCAGTTTCTCGAACCGCGCCGAATTGTGAATTTGCACCGTGTCCGGAAATTGTTGGCATTGCAAACAAAATTATAATAACTTCACTAAGGCCGAATGATGAAATAACAAGCCCAATAATAATTTTAGGCAAAGCAGTCGGCGGTTGGTTTTTTGAGGGAGATTTTCCAGTTGAAATTTATGATGGTAATGATAAAAAGATCGGATTAAGATACTGTTCGTTTATTCCAAAAACAGAAGAAGATACTTGGATGACAGAAAATTTTGTTGATTTTAAGTGCGAAGTTGAATTTACTGAGTCAAAAATAGACAATGGATACATAATTTTTAAAAAAGATAATCCATCCGGAAAAACAGAAATAGATGAAAGTTTCAAATTGCCGGTGAAATTTTCTGGACAAGTGAATGTTTCTGATTGGAAAACATATCGAAATGAAAAATATGGATTTGAAATAAAATATCCAAAAGATTATTATATTTCTAATAATACATTTACAAAAAGTGCGAAGGTTATTGAGTCTGATTATGCGACAATAGAATTTGATGATATGACAGGAAATTCAAATACGCCTTATAAAGGAACGCTGGTAAGGATAAACAATATTGATGTTGTTGAATTACCAATTGGTGGTAATATTGACAATGGTGTAGAGTTTGAAATTGGGATTAATAATTTTCCAAACAAAAATCAATATTTTAGAATACTATTTTCTACTAAAAGATCCGGATTAAATCCTAAGATTTCCGAATTTCGAGAAATTTTTTCCACCTTTAAATTCACAAATTAAATTTTAAAAACAAAAACATGAACACACACATAAAAACTTGGCTGGGGACAGCAATTATAATTATCATAGCGATTACGGCGGGAATGTTTGTTTGGAAAGTTTATGAGATGAACAACGCTTCTGTTTCGACTCCACAGACAATTCAAACTACAAAACAAAGGGCAGGTGAAGATTTTCATTCTCAACCAATTGATCCGTTTGCTGTATATTGTGTCCAACGCAATGGTGCATTATATTTCAAAAATAATACCAGATATTGTAAATTTATTGATAATTCAGAGTGCGAAGAAATATCATATATGAATGGAGAATGCCAAGATATTGCCAATTGGCAGACTTATCGAAATGAAAAATATGGGTTTGAGATAAAGTATCCAAATTGGTGGGAGGCAAATGGACTTGTTTTGAAAAATTTGGATAGACCTTCTAAGGGCACAGGCGACATCGACGGAGATATTTTTATTACTATTATAGATAAGGCAGAATTTCCGTGGGGGCTGAGAGAATATAATAAAAATCTCCCCCTCATTGATGTTCTTATTAATACTTTTGGTAGTCAATTTAATGATAGAGAAGTAAATAGAGAAAATATAGTTATTAACGGAGTGCAAGCTATAAAAGTGAAAGTTACTACTCTGACAGTTCCTAGTTGGATTGATGAAGAAGTGATTTTTGAAAAAAATAATAAATTAGTACAAATAAGCAATGGAGCTAATTATACTTCTGGTTTTGAACAAATAATTTCAACCTTCAAATTCACAAATTAAAAATTAAAAACAAAAACATGAACACACACATAAAAACTTGGCTGGGGGCAACAATTATAATTATCATAGCTATTACGGCCGGAATGTTTGTTTGGAAATGTTATAGTTTAAGTCCAATTTCTCAATCAATACCACAAACAATCCAAACTCCGAAACTAACGATAAAAGAAAATAATGTTGGCATAGCTAATCCAGCTTCAGTTTTTTGTGAGCAGAATGGGGGAAAATTGGAAATTATCACAGCCGAAGATGGTGGTCAAAGCGGAATGTGCAAATTTTCTGATGGGTCGCAGTGTGAAGAATGGGCATTTCAAAGAGGAGAATGCGAGCAACTTGAAATGTATAAAATAAATCAAACTTTAAATAATGGGTGGAAAATAATAAAAGGAGGATCGCCTGCTAAGTGTGATTTGATTATTGCTGAAGGAATATCAAATATTGAAGGATGGTATGTTTATGACACTAGCTATGTTGAAAAAGAATGGATTTTGTATATTTCGAGTAAAAGCCAAAAAGAACTCCCATTTTATAAAAAAGAAACGCAGGATCAGTTAAAAGTTAAAATTATAGATGCTTCTGAGGAGATAAAAGAAGACCTTAAAAAAGTGAATAAAGGTAATCCTCAAAAAATAACAATTCAAGGCTGGGAATCTTATTGTGAGGGAATTCCTATTGTGAGCATTGAAAAAGCCAGTGAGGTTTTTAAAAACCAAATTGGTAAATAATCTTTTGACTCCCGCCTCTTTTCTTGCTAGAATAAATAAGATTTACGAAAGTACTAATCAGACGAAAGTACTAATTCGTAATTTAGCTTAATTCGTATTTTCCGTAAATTTTATGTCAATTATCAGCAAACTTTTTGGTTCGAATGAAAAAGAGGTCGCAAGGACTCGTCCAATTGTCGAAAAAATAAATTCTTTGGAAGCGGAAATTTCTAAATTATCGGATGAAGAACTTCGCGCTAAAACAGAAGAATTTAGAAAAAATATTCAAGAAGGAAAAACGCTGGATGAAATATTGCCAGAGGCTTTTGCGGTTGTTCGTGAAGCACTCAAGAGAGTTGATAATAAGAGACTTTTTGATGTGCAGATGATAGGCGGGATAATTTTGCATCAAGGGCGCATTTCTGAAATGAAAACTGGAGAAGGAAAAACTCACACCGCGCTACTTCCAATGTATCTCAATGCTTTGACTGGTAAGGGAGTGCACATTGTCACAGTCAATGATTATCTGGCTAAACGCGATTGCAACTGGATGGGATCAATTTTGCATTTTCTGGGAATTTCCACCGCTTGTATAATCCACGACACATCGTACATTTATGAGCCAAAAATAATTGATGCTAATGAGGTGAGTGTTGAAATGGAAAATCTGAAACAAGTGACTCGGCGCGAAGCGTACAATGCCGACATCACCTACGGTACCAATAATGAATTTGGTTTTGACTATTTGCGCGACAATATGGTGCAGGATGCTTCTCAAATGTCGCAAAGGCCCGCCTCGACTCGCGAAGACGATCGCTCGTCGACGCGAGGCGGGGAACTAAATTTTGCCATCGTTGACGAAGTGGACTCAATCTTGATTGATGAAGCTAGAACCCCGCTCATCATCAGTGCGCCGGACTCAGAATCGACCAAGATGTACCAACAATTTGCCTCACTTGTTCCACGGCTTAAAAGGAGTGAGCCCGCCTCGACTCGTGGAGACGACCACTCGTCGACGCGAGGCGGGGATTTTGAAGTGGATGAAAAAATGAAAGCTATTTCGATAACAGACAGTGGAATTTCCAAAATTGAAAGTTGGCTCGGAGTGGAAAATATTTATGACGCGGGGAAAATAAATTATGTGCATCATTTGGAGCAAGCCCTGAAAGCTGAAATTATTTTTCAAAAAGATCGAGACTATGTCGTCAAAGATGGTGAAGTGATCATTGTGGATGACTTTACTGGTCGCATTATGCCTGGTAGGCGCTATAGTGAAGGTTTGCATCAAGCCATTGAAGCCAAGGAAAAAGTGCAAGTGCAAAAAGAATCCAAAACGCTGGCCACCATCACTTTTCAAAATTATTTTCGAATTTATCACAAACTTTCTGGTATGACGGGAACGGCCACTACTTCAGCCGAAGAATTTTTCAAAGTGTATAACATTGATGTGGTGGAAATTCCAACCAATAGACCACTTGTCAGAAAAGATCTAGCCGACATTGTTTATAAATCAGAAAAAGGGAAATTCAATGCGATTTGTGAGCGTATTAAAGAAATAAACAAAACCGGTCAACCAGTTTTGGTCGGCACAATCGCCATTGAAAAATCAGAATATTTGAGTGCCCTACTCACGCGTTTTGGAGTGAAGCATGAGGTTTTGAACGCTAAACAACATGAAAAAGAAGCGCTAATCATTCAAAATGCTGGGCAAATTGGAGCAGTGACGATTGCGACTAATATGGCGGGACGCGGAACTGACATTAAATTGGGTGAAGGCGTCAAAGAAGTGGGAGGACTTTTCATTTTAGGCACAGAAAGACATGAAGCTCGGCGCATTGACAATCAGCTTCGTGGACGCGCCGGCCGACAAGGCGACCCAGGAGCTTCACAATTTTTTGTGTCGCTGGAAGATGAATTGATGCGTCGTTTTGGTGGAGACAAACTCATTAGCATGATGAACACTTTGGGATTGCCCGAAGATCAACCAATTCAAAATAAAATAATTTCACGCACCATTGAAAACGCGCAATCAAAAATTGAAGGTTTCAACTTTGATATTCGAAAACATGTTTTGGAATATGATGACGTGATGAACAAACAGCGCGAAGTGATATACAAAAAACGCCGAGAAATTTTGGAAGCGTCGGATCTGAAAAATGAAATGTTGGGATATATCAGCCAGGAAATGGAAAATTTAGTTTCTTTTCATAGCGCCGAAGAAGAGAAAATTGATATGAAAGAAATTTATGAAGGGATGAAAAATATTATCTCAGCCGACAAGTCAGTGGAGAATAAATTAAAGGAGATAAAAAATGATAGCGCCAAAAATTCGGCGGAAAAAGTTTCCGCGATGACGCAATACCTTAGTGGTTTGGCCAAAGAAGCGTATAACAGAAAAGAGCAAGAAATTGGCGCAGAAAGCATGCGAGGCATTGAAAAAGCGGTGATTTTGCAAACGATGGATATGATGTGGATGAGTCATTTGGACGAAATGGATTATCTGCGAGATGGCATCGGTCTTCGTGGTTATGGACAACGAGATCCACTAATTGAATATAAACGAGAAGCCTATTTGATCTTTTCCCATCTCATGGACAATATTCGCGCAACAATTGTCCGCACAATTTTCAAAGTGAATGTGGTCACGCCACAATCCCAAGAAAAACCTGCGCAAAATAGTTTGAATTATAGCGGTGGCGGGGAAGTGGAACAATTTGGTGCCTCTAAACAGGAATCAATGAACAATGAACAAGGATCAATAAATGCCAAACAAGAAACTAAAAAACTATCTCCAATAATTAATAAAGATAAAATTGGAAGAAACGACCCATGTGTGTGTGGATCGGGGAAGAAGTATAAAAAATGTTGTGGAAAATAAAAAGATAAAAAATACATATTATAATATGTATTAAAATATGGAAGGTGATAAAGAAAAAAGACAAATTTATGTAGTGATTGCTCTTATAGAGAATGATAAGGGAGAGATTTTATTTCAAAAAAGAGTTGATCCGATGATTCCTGATGCTGATGGTAAGTGGGAATTTCCAGGTGGAAGAGTGGAATATGGAGAGAGTCCTGAAGATACTGTAAGACGAGAAACTATAGAAGAAATTGGTTGTGAGATAGAATTAATATCTATGTTGCCATTAGTGCAATCAAATATTTGGGGGAGAGCAGATAAAAAAGAGCAACATGTCCTAGTGTCTTGTTATAAAGCTCGTTTAATAAGCGGAATACCAATTTCTACAGATAAGAAAGTTTCTCGAGTATGCTGGTTTGCAAAAGATAAAATTGATCAGCTTGATATGTTGGAAAGTGTTAGGAATTTTATAAATTTTTATAATAAAAGTAAAGAATAAAATAAATTACTACCATTCGCCTATATATGGTAGTGGTAGAAAAAAGAGAATAAAATTAATATGAAAAGCCCAGAATTTTCTTATGACCCAAAAGAAACTCAAAATAAAAATGAGAATCTTGAAATTACACCAGAAACTTATCCGGATAAAAAATATTGGAAAAGAAGAAATATGATAGGAATTTCAGACGAGGAAATAATAAGAAGAGGGAGAAAGGAAAGTTATAATTTTCAAGATTCCATGTCTGGCTCGGTCGTTTTTGGGTTCATTAATGAAAATATAGGAATGATAAAAAATCATACAAAAGGTAAAACCCTTTTTGATATTGGATGCGGAAAAGATGGCGTTTTTAATGCTAATATATTTCTAGGTAGAGGTAAAAACGGAGTCGACATGGGTGTGAGCGATGTTGTATTAGTAGATCTACATTTAAAACCTGATGACGATGAGATAGATAATATAAAAAATAAACAAATTAAATTTAAAAAAAATGATGGGTTGAGTTTTCTTATTTCTCAAAATTTTAATGCTGGTTGCTATTTTATGTCACATATTGAATATTCTTTGATTCCTTGTGCTGAATATCATCAGCGAATAGCGCAAGAAATTTATAGAACAATACCAGAAGATGGAATATTTATATCAAATGGCTGTTATGATATTGAAAAAGAATCTGAAGAATTATTTCCTGTTAATAAAGGTATGGATGGTCTTAAATTATTTATGAAAAAAGAGTTAAGTAAAAAAGAATAAGTTGCATTTTAATAAAAGTTGTGTAAAATAAAGAATATGAATGTTAGACAAAAACTTAGACTAAAATTTGGAGCGGTGATAATCCTGGCAATCTTTGCGGGGCTGGTTTCCTATCCTCAGGCGGTTTCGAGAGTCCCAAAGCTCTATAATGTGCTAAATAAGGCGAAAATAAATTTAGGCTTGGATTTGCAAGGGGGAATTCATTTGGAATATAAGGCTGATTTGAGCCAAGTTGATCCGTCAAAGCAAAAAGAGGCTATGCAAGCGATGCAGGACGCGGTTGAGCGAAAAATCAACGCTTTTGGCGTGGCTGAGCCGGTTATTTATACCACCAAATCAGGCGATGAGCAAAGACTTATTGTAGAATTGGCTGGAATCAGAGATATTAATGAAGCCAAAAAAAGAATTGGGGAGATGCCATTTTTGGAATTCAAAGAAGAAAAAGAAACGGCCGTGGAAAAAATTCCGGAAGATATTTTGAATAAAACTAATGAAACGGCCAAAAAGAAAGCGGAAGAGATTTTGAAAAAAGCTTTGGCCGGCGAAGATTTTGCGAAACTTGCCAAAGAAAACAGCGAAGACCCAGGCTCAAAAGAAAAAGGTGGGGAATATGATTTTGTCAAAAAAGGATCTTTTGTGCCGGAATATGAAGCCATCATTTTTGATAAGGGTTTAAAAGATGGAGAAATATACAAGGAATTAGTAGAAACGCAATTTGGCTGGCATATAATCAAAAGAATCGAGGTGCGACCCGCCTCGACTCGCGAAGACGATCGCTCGTCGACGCGAGGCGGGGGCGAAGGTGACCCCGCAAAATCACCTGACGGTGATAGCGGGGCAAGTAATCAAGAATTCAAAAGCGCGCATATTTTGATTGCCAAAAAAGTTCAGCCGGAACCAAAGATAGAAGTAATGGCGACTGGTCTCACTGGAAAAAATTTGAAAAGCGCTAGTGTTGGTTTTCAAAATCGAGGACTTTCTGAGCCAGTAATTGATTTGGAGTTTGATGAAGAGGGCACGAAACTTTTTGCGGAAATAACCAAGAGAAATATCGGAAAACGCGTAGCGATTTTGATTGATGGCGAAATCATAACCAATCCAACAGTTAATTCTGAAATTCCCAATGGCAAGGCGCAAATTACTGGTAGCTATACAACTCAAGAAGCTAATGATTTGGTCAAGAGATTAAACGAAGGTGCATTACCAGTGCCAATTGGCAATCCAATCAATCAACAGAGTGTGGAAGCATCTTTGGGAAAAATATCTTTGGAAAAAAGTTTGAAAGCGGGAATGATTGGAATGGCTTTGGTGATTATCTTTATGCTTTTATTCTATCGATTTTTGGGATTAGTAGCTTCTTTTTCCCTGCTTATTTATTCAGCTCTTATAGTTTCAATTTTCAAATTATCTGGATTTTCGCCGTGGCAAATCACTCTCACGCTCCCAGGCATTGCTGGATTTGTACTTTCAATTGGAATGGCAGTGGACGCTAATATTTTGATTTTCGAAAGAACCAAAGAAGAAATTAGAAGAGGACGCGATGTTTTGAGTGCGATTGAAGAAGGCTTCAAGCGTGCCTGGACTTCTATTCGCGATGGTAACATGTCTTCCATCATCACCGCTTTTATCCTAATTGAAATGGGAACAGGGTTTGTCAAAGGTTTTGCTGTCACACTAATTATCGGAGTGATTGTTTCAATGTTTACCGCCGTGGTCATCACTCGAACAATCTTGCGATTTGTGATGGGGAAGTGGTTGGAAAATAAATTGTGGTTAATTGGAGTTAAGACAAAAAACAAGGAACAAGGAACAAGGAACAATATTTGAAAGTAATTTTTTATTGTTCACTGGTCACTGTTCATTGATTATTGATTTATGATAAATATAATTTCTAAAACAAAATATGCTTATATTTTTTCAATAACACTCACAGTGTTAAGTGTGGTCAGCCTTTTTGTGTGGGGACTGAAACTCGGAATTGATTTTACTGGTGGAACATTAATGGAAGTGCAATTTGAAAATAATTTGCCAAGCAATTCGGAAATTGAAGAAAATCTCAAAAATTTAAACTTAAAAAGTCTTTCTTTGCAAGCTACGGGAAATAGCACCATTCTTTTGCGTTATGTTCCGGAAGATGACAAAACTAACCAAGAAGTTTTGAAAATTTTGAAAGAAAAATATCCACAGTCAAAAGATCTTAGAACGGATTATGCTAACAGTACAATTTCCAAAGAACTAAAGAGTAAATCCCTATGGTCAATTTTTTGGGCGGTAGCGGGAATTATGGCTTATATTGCTTGGGCTTTTCGCAAAGTTTCTCGTCCGGTACCTTCTTGGAAATATGGAATGGGGGCAATTATTGCACTTGTGCATGATATTCTCATCACAGCCGGAGTTTTTTCAGTTCTTGGACATTTTTATGGAATAGAAATCGGCATTCCTTTTGTGGCAGCCCTTCTCACAATTTTGGGTTTTTCTGTGCATGACACGATTGTGGTATATGACCGAACACGAGAAAATCTGCTTCGCAGTTCTTCCAAAGAAACTTTTCCAGACGTGGTCAATCGAAGTCTCAATGAAACATTAGTGCGTTCCATCAACACATCGCTAACCGTTATCATCACTCTTCTCGCGATTTATATTTTCGGCGGAGAATCAATTAAATTTTTCTCTCTAGCGCTTCTAGTTGGCGTGACTTTTGGAACATACTCCTCAATTTTCATTGCCTCCGCACTACTTGTGACTAGTTATAAATTACAAATCAAAAAGCAATAACCAAAGAATAATGAACAATATTTTTTTATTGATCATTGATCGTTGTTAGTTGACTATTGACTATGTGGAATCCATTAAAAAAAGCCAAGAATACTATTACTTCAAACGCCATGGGAATGATGCAAAAAGTGGCCATGAAAAAAATTGCCAAAATGAGCCCGCAGGAGCAGCAAAAATTAATGGCCGAAGCCTTCAAGCCCGAAAATAGAAACAAACTTCTTTCTGCTATGGAACAAATGAAAAAGTCTGGTCAAATCACCGAAGAACAATATCGCATGGCAAAGCAGAAGATGGGAATGTAAAAATAAATTTATGACGGCCAAGAGTTGGGCCGTCTTTTTTTGACTTTTTTCTAGTTTATAGCTAAAATAGGATTATGTTAAAGGAAAAAATTGAAAATTTAAAGAAGCAGTTTTTGGCGGAAATTGAGAAGATTAGGCCGAGCGATGAGGCTCTTTTTGAATTGGAAAAAAAATATACTGGCCGAAAAAGTGAATTCATTGGAATTTTGAAAAGTCTCAAAGATTTGAGTCAGGAAGAAAAGAAACAAATTGGAGAATTGGCCAATAATACTAAAAATCAGATTTGGGAAATAATCAAAAATAAACGGCAGGAAATTTCCGAAAATTCTTTTGATGCCGAGAAAGAAAAAATTGATGTGACGATCCCCGGCAAGAAAAAAAGCGTGGGGCATTTCAATCCAATTTCGCTGGTGCGTCGCGACATCGAAGATATTTTTGTTTCAATGGGATATGAAATTGCTGATGGACCGGAAGTGGAAACGGGTTGGTATAATTTTGACGCCTTAAATATTCCGAAAGATCATCCAGCGCGCGATATGCAAGACACTTTTTTTCTTGATGCGGAAGCGGGCGAAGAAAAATTATCCATGCGAAGTCAAACTTCAGCGGTGCAAGCGAGATATATGGAGAAAAATAAACCACCACTTCGAATTATTGTTCCTGGGAAATGTTATCGTCGAGAAGCGACTGACACCACGCACGATCACACTTTCTATCAATTTGAAGCTTTGATTGTGGGAGAAAATGTCAATGTGGGAAATTTGAAATTTACCGCCCAAGAATTTTTTTCCGCTTTTTTCAAGCAAAATGTGACTGTGCGACTTCGTCCAAGCTATTTTCCTTTCGTCGAACCAGGGTTTGAATTTGATATCTCTTGCACAGTTTGTGGTGGCAAGGGCTGTCGCGCTTGTAAAGGTGGAGGTTGGCTAGAAATTGGTGGCGCCGGAATGGTCAATCAAAATGTTTTTGTTTCCGCGGGTTATCCTAGAAATAAATACCAAGGATTTGCCTGGGGATTTGGCTTGGAAAGACTCGCGATGATGAGATATAAGATTGATGATGTGAGGTTGTTTCATGGGGGAGATTTGAGGTTTGTTAAACAGTTTTAGTTAGATCTTTACTAATTACTAATCATATACAAATATACTAATGAGCATAAGAAATGATTTAATTTATAAGGATGAATGTTATAAGATTATTGGTTTGATTTTTAGTATTTTTAATGAAATTGGATATGGACATAAGGAAAGTTTTTATCAAAAAGCTATTGCGAATATTTTTTCAGAAAATAATATAGAATTTAAAGAACAATTAAAAGCAAAAGTTAAACATAGAGGAAAGGAAATCGGTTATTATATTTTTGATTTTTTAGTTTTTGATAAAATAGTTATTGAATTAAAAAGTAAGAATTATTTTTCAAAAAGAGATATCGATCAGTTATATTCTTATTTAAAAGCGATGAATTTAAAATTAGGTATACTCGTCTATTTTACAAAAGAATGTGTGAGATATAAAAGAATTGTAAATTTAGAGGATTAGTATATTAGTAATAAAATTAGTAATTAGTAAAGAAAGACATGAAATATTCATACAATTGGCTAAAAGAATTATCAGACACAAAACTATCCCCGGAAAAGGCGAGGGAGCTTTTGACGATGCATTCGTTGGAAATTGAGGGGATGGAAGAAAAAAAATGGAATTTTGATGGAGTGGTGGTGGGGAAGATTTTGGAAATCAAAAAGCATCCTAATGCTGATAAGTTGCAATTGACAAAGGTTGATATTGGGAATGATAAACTTGATATTGTTTGCGGGGCGAAGAATATTGCAGTTGAGGACAAAGTTCCAGTAGCATTAGTCGAAACAAAACTTCCCAATGGCATAGAAATAAAAGAAGCGGAAATTCGTGGAGAAAAATCTTTTGGTATGCTTTGTGCGCTGGATGAGTTGGGACTCGGAACGGATCATAGTGGAATTTATATTTTAGATTCTAAAGCTAAAATAGGCGAGCCAGCCAAAAAATATTTAGGCGTAGAAGATGACACGATTTTTGAAATCAAGGTTTTGCCGGATCGAGCGCACGATGCAACTAGTCATGTTGGTGTGGCGCGAGAAATTTCAGTGCTGGAAAATAGGAATTTTGAGTATGATTTTGACGGACTGAAATTGCCCGCCTCGACTCGCGGAGACGACCGCTCGTCGACGCGAGGCTGGCCAAGCAAAAAATCTAAAAAATTAACTGTAAAAATTGAGGATAAAAAATCCGCCCAAGGCGGATCCGCCTCGGGCGGACTTTGTTCTCGCTATATTGGCGCAGTGATGGAAGATGTGGAAATTAAGGATTCGCCAAGTTGGATGAAACAAAGATTGGAAGCTTCTGGAATTCGTCCTATCAATAATGTGGTTGACGCAACTAATTATGTGATGTTAGAACTTGGGCAACCTTTACATGCTTTTGACGCAGAGAAAATTTCAAACAAAAATAAATTACAAATTATTGTCAGAAAAGCAAAAGATAAAGAAAAATTAGTTTTATTGGACGAATCAATCTTAGAATTAAATAATTCTGATTTGCTCATTACTAATGGCGAAACGCCGTTGGCACTGGCTGGAATTATGGGTGGAAAAGATTCGGGTATAAACGAAAATACTAAGACAATAATTTTGGAAGCCGCTAATTTCAACGCCGTTAATATTAGACGCTCAAGAACAAGACTGGGTGTTAAAACTGAATCTTCTGATCGTTTTGAAAAAGACATCGATCCGAATTTAGCGGAAAAAGCCATCGTCAGAATCATAGAAGTTTTGGAGCATACCGCTGACGCAAAGCTTGAAGGAGTTATTGATGTTTATCCAAATAAAATTAAGCCTTGCAAAATAAAACTAGATTTGGAATATGTGGATAATCTTTTAGGTGAAAATATTCCCAAAAAAGAGGTGATCAAGATCTTGAATCTATTAGGAATAAAAACTAGCCTAAGTGGAAATAAACTTATCGCAGAAACTCCAACCTGTAGAGTTGATCTTAAGACTCAAGAAGATTTGATTGAAGAAATTGGGCGCATTTGGGGATATGAAAAAATCGAACCGCGTCCGCTGACTGAGCCGGTCATTCCAGCTAAGATAAATGAGATTTTGTCTTTTGAAAGAAAATTAGGAGAAATTGCAGTTGGTTTTGGATTTGATGAAATGTATAACTATTCTTTCTATTCTGAAATTGATGCAAAAAATTGCGCCTTGGATGGAATAAAACATTTCGAACTTTCCAGCCCTATGAATCCAGATCAAAAATATGTTAGAGTAAGTCTTGTGCCAAATATTTTGAAAAATATCAAAACTAATCTCAAGAATTTTGAAAGCTTGAATATTTTTGAAATTGGCAAGGTTTATTATCCAAATAATAATGCAGTAGAAGAAAAGAGAATGCTCGTAATGGCGCAAGTTTTAGAAAAGGACCCCGTAAATTTCGCTGAAGCGAAACACGGGGCAAGCAAAAACGCCGAAACTTTTTATAATCTAAAAGGCACAGTGGAAAATTTGTTGGAGAAAATTAGCGTTGATGAAAATTCAATTTCATTCAACGAGGTTAAGCTTCCAAAAAATCATCTTGCTCATGCAGGAAGAAGCGCAGAAATTTTGATAGACGGTGAAAAAATAGGAATGATAGGGGAAATTAATCCAATAGTTTTGGGAAAATATAAGATTGGAAAAAGAGTGGCGATTTGTGAGCTTGATACGGAGAAACTTTTGAAAATTTCTCAAAAAGAAATTGTTTTCAAATCTTTGCAAAAATTTCCAACCATCACCCGCGACATCTCAATGCTCGCCAAAGGCGAAACTAAAGCAATCGAAATTCAAAAACTAATCAAAAAAATTGGCGGAAGTTTAGTCTTGAGCGTTTCTATGTTTGACGTCTTTTTCAAAGACGGAGTAACTAGCTTTGCCTACCACATCGAATTCGGCGCGCCAGAGCGAACACTAGAAAACAAAGAAGTGGATGAGGTGATGGAGAAAATTGTTGTAGGATTGGAAAAAGAATTAGGGCTGGAGATTAGAAAATAAAAAAACATTTTAACATGACTCAGGAAATTCCAAAAACATACGAAGCGAATAAATACGAGGATGGGATATATAAGCTCTGGGAGGAGAGTGGTTTTTTTAATCCGGACAGAATAAAGTCTAAGAAAAAATATTGTAATATCTTACCTCCACCTAATGCTAATGGCGAGCTTCATCTTGGGCATGCTTCAGGTTACACCGTGATGGATATTTTTGGACGTTATCACCGCATGAAAGGGGAGAAAGTTTTGCTATATCCCGGAAAGGATCACGCTGGAATTCAGTCGCAAGTAGTTTATGAAAGGAAAATAAAAGAGGAGCGAGGAATTTCTCGATATGATTTGGGTAGAGAGAAATTTTACAAAGAAATTTATGACTTTTGTATCGACAGGTCAAATTATATGCGCGCACAAGAAAAGAAAATCGGTATCAGCGCTGATTGGTCGCGGGAAAAGTTCACACTTGATCCAGAAGTGCTTTCCGGAGCTCTGGAAACTTTTGTCAAAATGGAAAAGGACGGGATGATCTATCGCGGAGAAAGGATAATAAATTGGTGTCCGAGGTGTGCCACAGCGCTTTCGGATGTGGAAGTGCTTCATAAAAAAACAGCGGGAAAGTTGTATTACATAAAATATCCACTGAAAGATTCAAAGCAGTTTATTATAGTTGCGACCACAAGACCAGAAACAATGCTGGGTGACACAGCTGTGGCAGTTAATCCAAAGGACAAACGCTTTGAAAAATTAGTGGGAAAAATTGTTATTTTGCCTTTGCAAAACCGAGAAATTCCAATTATTGCTGACAGAAGGATGGAAATGGAATTTGGCACAGGCGCAGTGAAAATTACTCCAGCGCACGATCCGCTAGACTGGCAAATTGGCAAAGATCATAAACTTCAAGAAATTCAAGTGATCAACGAAAAAGCTGAAATTACAAAATTGGGTGGAAGACATGTTGGGCAAAAAGTTGAAGAGGCACGGGAAAATATTGTGCGTGATTTGACTGAACTTGGTCTTATCGAAAAAATAGAAGAAAATGAAATCAATAAGTCAATTTGTGAGCGTTGCAAGGAAACGATTGAACCGTTGATTTCCAAACAATGGTTTGTAGATGTGGATGCGAAAAAATATTCCTTAAAAAAAGAATCTCTAAAAGCAATCAAAAATAAACAGATTAAATTTTTTCCAAATAATTTTGAAAAAATAATGACGCAATGGTTTTCGGGTTTGCATGATTGGTGTATTTCGCGCCAAATTTGGTGGGGACCGCAAATTCCAGTTTGGTATTGTGAAAAGTGTGGTGAGGAAAATTACATTGTTTCAATTGAAAAACCAACAAATTGTCCGAAATGCAAAGGAACAAAATTGACGCAAGATCCAGATACTTTTGATACCTGGTTTTCTTCCGGTCAATGGCCATATACAGTTTTAGGCTATCCAAAAGGTCAGGATTATAAAGATTTTTATCCAACCGAAATGATGGTAATGGGGCGAGACATTTTGTCTTTTTGGTGTTCAAAAATGATTATGCTAAGTCTATATCGAACTGGCAAAGTACCTTTTAAAAATTTGTTTTTCACCGGCCTTATTCGTGATAAGGATGGCCAGAAAATGTCAAAATCAAAAGGCAATGGTGTTGACCCGTTGGAAATGATTGAGAAATATGGAGCCGATGCACTGCGTATGAGTCTCATAACTGACACTACACCAGGATTAGACACTCGACTCTATGAAGAAAAAATAGAAAAATATCGAAATTTTGTGACCAAACTTTGGAATATCTATCGCTATAGTTTTAGTTCCAGTGAAAATCTTGAGTTAGTAGAGAAAATTTCTAAAAAAGATGTGAGAAGTTTGGCGGATCAATGGATTGTTTCACGAGCTAACCAAACAATCCTGGAAACATCAAAAATGTTGGAAAATAAAAATATTGCCTTAGCGGAAAATATTCTTATTAAATTTACTTGGGATGAACTGGCAGCGTGGTATCTTGAAATTCACAAGCTGGAAAAAAATGACAAAGTTTTGGGATATGTGTTGGATAAAGTGCTGAAACTTTGGCATCCGTTCATGCCATTTGTGACGGAAAAAATATATGGCGATGCGAATAAGAAAGTTAAGATGTTGATGGTTGAAAAATGGCCAGTATCTGACAAAAAACTAATTGATAAAAAATCGGAAAAAGAATTTCGAGATCTACAGGAAATGATTGTTAAGATTAGAAATATTCGTTCCAGTTATCGCATTGCGCCAAGTGAAATTATTGAAGCTTATGCGAAAAAGTTGAAAAACCAGGAAATAATTGAAAAGTTAGGACGAGTTAAGTTTGTTGATGCAAAAAAACAAGGGATTGAAATTTCTGGAAAAGACCTGAAAATAGTTTTGGATATTGCGGAATTAATTGATGTTGAAAAAGAAAAGAAAAATTTTGCCAAAGAAATTGCCAACCTAGAAAATTTGATTGCCAAAAACAACACCCTTCTCGCCAACAAAAATTTCCTCGCCAGCGCGCCCAAGGAAATTATTGACAATAATAAAGCAAAGATGATAGAGTATAAAACTAAATTGAAAAAACAGAAAGAACTTTTTAGTAACCTTAACAACTTAGGGAAACAGGGGGTGTAAAATGATGGATTTTACAGAAGCAGGATTAAAAAAGTTAAAAGATAAAAATCTCCTTAATTGTTTTCTGATGATGGGGCAAAGGAATCCCTTAGCCGGTCCTGCAATGATAAAAAATGACCGGAAAAAGTTTAAATTATTAGAAAAGGTTCTCTTTGCTCGCTTAAGGGAAAGACGACAATTGCTCAAGGAAAAAAAATGGGAATCAGGAAGATCTTCAGATTAAGCTCTTAAATAGAGCGAACTACGCCTGAGTTTTACAGAACGGTCCGGCGCAATTGCGTTCGGACCGTATTTTTTAGCAACTTTACAGATTGCGTGTATTATGCTAGTATAATTACATACGAACTTTAAAAATATGGCTTAAATATGGGTAAATTTGAAGTTTTCACTTTTATCGATAAAATTTTTAGGTATATATCAAGGCAAATTGAATAGTCGCCCCGATGAAAATCGGGGAGGAAAGTCCGGACACTTATTTCCCGACAAGTCGGGAAGAAGCGTAATGGGTAATTCCCATCTAGGGTGACCTACGGGGTGCGAACAGTGACGTTTTGGGGCGAGAGCGCCAAGATATCCTTCGGGATAAATTTTATGGAAACATAAAAAATGAAACGGCTAAATCCCTACGTGAGTGCAAGGTCGTGTTCTGTGTTTTTACATAAATACAGAAAGTGCCGCTTGACCCCGATGGTAACATCGGGGCTAGATAAATGACTATTCTCGACAAAATCCGGCTTATAGATTTGCCTTGATATATATTTAAAATTATGAAACGATCAGAACTTTTTTTTAGTGCCATGCAAGTCCCGGTGGATTTTTTGATGATAGTTCTTGCAGCTATCTCGGCTTTTGCTATTCGAAATGTGCCAGAGATTATGATTAATCTCGGCAGACCAAAACTATACGACTTTTCTTTCGAAAGTTATATAAAAATTATTCTTATTATAGCTCCTTTTTTTATTTTGATTTATGCACTAGAGGGATTATATAACATTCGTGCTACGCGAAAATTTTGGAAAGAAACGATCAAAGTTTTTTCCGCAACTTCCATTGGATTGGTGATTATCATTGTGACGATATTTTTGAAACGCGAGTGGTTTTCTTCGCGTTTTGTGATTTTAGCGGCCTGGGGACTGGGGGTTTTTTATGTTATCACTGCGCGCTATCTCATTCAGCTTTTTCAAAAATGGTTGCTTCGCTCAAGAGAAATTGGAGTTCACCGAGTGCTATTGATTGGAAAAAATGGAAAAATAAATGCTATCTGCAAAATAATTAGACGCAATAAAAACTTAGGTTACAAAATAATTGATCAAATTGAAACTGCTAGCTTGCATGTAATCAAAGAAATCAAGGAACAGCGAGGTATTGATGAAATAATTCTTTGTGAGCCGTCAATTACTGATGCGGAACAAGAAAAATTAATTGACTATTCTTCCATTCATAACATTAAATTTAAATATATTCCTAACAGTCTGCAAGCCTCTAAGTTTGAAATTAGTGTTTTAAATGGAGAGCCTTTGATTGAGATAAAAAGCACTCCGCTTGATGGTTGGGGAAGAATTTTGAAGCGCATTTTTGATGTGGTAGCTTCTCTTTTTGGGATAATCATCACTTCGCCAATCTTAATTGCGACAGCTATTGCAGTGAAGATTGACAGTAAGGGGTCGATAATTTATAAAAATAAGAGAATTGGCAATGATAGTAAAGAATTTTCTGTTTATAAATTTCGTTATATGAAATGGGAATTTTGCATGACTAAAGAAAATAATAATTTAGAAGAAGCGGTAAAATTAGAAAAAGCATTAATTGAAAAACAAAGCGTGAGAAAAGGTCCGCTTTATAAGATAAAAGATGATCCAAGAAAAACGCGAGTAGGAAAATTTATCGAGAAATATTCTCTTGATGAGCTCCCGCAATTTTTCAATGTTCTTTTTGGTTCAATGAGTTTGGTTGGTCCGCGTCCACATCAAAAAAGAGAAGTGGAAAAATATATGGAATATCATCGTCGATTACTTACCATCAAACCGGGGGTCACTGGAATGGCGCAAGTGTCCGGTCGATCAGATTTAGATTTTGAAGACGAATATAAGCTAGATTTATTTTACATTGAAAATTGGTCACTGTGGCTGGATATTCAGATTTGTTTGAAAACTGTCGGGGTGCTTTTTAGAAAAAGAAAAAATTTTTAATATGAAAATTGCTTTAGTTCACGATTATCTTGTTCAAAACGGCGGGGCGGAAAAAGTGCTAGAAGCTTTTTGTGAACTTTTTCCTTATGCGCCAATCTACACACTTGTTTATAGCAAAAAACTGATGCATGGCAGTTTTGCTGACAAAAAAATCAAGACTTCTTTTTTGCAAAAGATTCCTTTTGCGGTGGGAAGGCATCGCATTTTTCCCCAATTTATGCCTTTTGCCATTGAACAATTTGATTTTTCTGATTATGATATTGTGCTATCTGATTCTTCTAGTTTTGCCAAAGGCATAATTACGGGGCCAAAAACTTTGCATATTTGCTATATGCACACGCCAATGCGTTTTGCTTGGGATGATTGCCAAAAATATAATCGCGATTTTTATTTCCCCAATTTTGTCAAAAAACTCGTGCCATTTTTTATGAATTATATCCGAATCTGGGATCGAGTGAGTGCCGAACGGCCAGACAAAATAATCGCTAATTCTTTTTTTGTTTCGCGCCGGATAAAAAAATATTTCAGGCGAGAAAGTGTAGTGATAAATCCGCCGGTCAATGTTAATAATTTCAAAATTAATCAGGAAAAGGACGATTATTTTTTGATTGCGGGGCGCTTAATGGCGTATAAGCGTTTTGATATTGCGATCGAAGCTTTTAATGAATTAAAATTGCCACTTAGAATTCTTGGGTGTGGACCAGAAATGGAAAGACTCCAAAAAATGGCTGGGCCAAATATTAAAATTCTTGGGCGAGTTAGCGACGAAGAATTGCAAAAATATTTTTCTCGTTGCCAAGCGTTTATTTTTCCGCAAGAAGAAGATTTTGGACTCACGGCCATTGAGGCTATGGCCTCAGGCACACCGCTTATTGCCTATAATGGTGGCGACATTCCCGAACACATGGAAGAAGGGAAAACGGGTGTGTTTTTTGCGCATCAAACAGTCGAAGATTTAGTTAAAGCAGTTCGAAAATTCAAAAATTCTGATTATGATCCGAATTATATCAGGCAAAGAGTTTTGAAATTTGACAAAGAGATATTTAAGGCTAGAATAAAGGAATATATTGAGAAAGAGTTGAAAGAATTCAAAAAAAATCATGAAAATTTGCATTGATATTAGGTGTTTGGCCGAAGGGAGGAGAACGGGAGTCGAAGAATATACGCGATATCTTCTCGATAATCTTTTTTCTATTGATAAAAAGAACGAATATGTTCTTTTTTTGAATTCTTGGAAAAAAACTAAAATTGATTTTTCTTGGCTAGAAAAATATCCTAATGTAAGTGTAAAAAAATTCAGATTTCCTAATAAGATTTTAAATTTGATGTTTTGGTATTTTGGCTGGCCAAAAATTGACCGCTTAGTTGGCGGAGCGAACACGGTTTTTTCGCCCAATATTATTTTCGGCAATGTGAGTACAAAAACAAAATCGATTATCACTATTCATGACTTATCATTTTTTCGTCATAGCGAATATTTTTCTTGGAAAAGAAAATGGTGGCATATTTTCATTAATCCGAAAAAAATTTGCCAAACTGCAGACAAGATAATTGCAGTTTCGCAGTCGACCAAAGATGATTTGGTTAGGGTGTATAAAATTGAGCCGGAAAAGATAGCCGTTATCTTGAGCGCCGTGGCGGACAATTTTTGCATCATTGATCGAAATAATGAGAAGTTAGTTAAGGTTAAAGAAAAATATAACTTGCCATATAAATTCATTCTATTTTTTGGCACCATTGAGCCTAGAAAAAACATCATAGGTCTTGTTCGCGCTTTCAATTTATTGCAAAAAAATAGTAGTGAATATAAATTAGTTATTGCTGGAGAAAAAGGCTGGATGAATGAAGAAATAGATGATGAAATTGCAAATTCCGAATTTCGCGAAAAAATTCAAATAATAAATTGCGTGCCGGATGGAGACAAAGTTTTTCTATATAATTTAGCTTCACTTTTTGTTTATCCGTCATTTTTTGAAGGTTTTGGTTTCCCGCCACTAGAAGCCATGAAATGTGGAGTGCCGGTGATTGTTTCGAATAATTCTTCACTGCCGGAAATAGTGGGAGACGCTGGAATTTTGATTGACCCGGATAAGCCAGAGGAAATTTTTCTGGCCATGAAAGAAATTTTAGAAAATTCCAAATTGCGAAGTGATTTGATCAAAAAAGGCTTGGAAAAATCGAAAGAATTTGACTGGAAAAAAACCGCCCAAAAAACTTTGAAAGTTCTTTCAAATTGAGGTATAATTAGCTCATGAGAATTGGCATCGACGCTCGATTTTTTGGGTCAATTGGCAAAGGATTAGGGCGCTACACTCAAAAATTAATAGAAAATTTAGAAAAGGTGGATAATGTCAACCAGTATTTTATTTTTCTTAAAAAAGAAAATTTTGATGAATATCAACCAAAAAATCCAAATTTTCAAAAAGTGTTGGCGGATTTTCGTTGGTATACATTTGCAGAACAGATAAAATTTCCCAAGCTTATCAAAAAACATAATTTAGATCTGATGCATTTCCCTCATTTTAATGTGCCGATAATGTATAATAGAAAATTTATCGTCACCATTCATGATCTAATTCTTGTCCATTTTCCCACAACTAAAAGTTCCACTCTTGCCCCAATGTTTTATTGGTTAAAATTTTTAGCCTATAAGTTTGTAATAAATTCTGCTATTAATCGCGCGCAAAAAATAATTGCTGTTTCTAATTTTACAAAAAAAGATATTCTAAAAACCTATCCCAAGATAAACGCAGATAAAATCACCGTCACTTATGAATCAGCAGAGGATTTTTGCTTACTTACACCGCACAATAAGTATGATGAAATTTTGGCGCGATATGGTATGATAAAACCATACATAACCTATGTGGGAAACGCTTATCCGCATAAAAATCTGGAGAGATTGATTTTGTCTTTCAAGGAAATTAGAAAAGCAGAAAAAAATCTAAATTTGATTTTAGTTGGCAAGGAAGATTATTTTTATAGACGACTAAAAGATTTTGTGGCAAAACAAAAAATTGAAGGAGTGATATTTACTGATTATATTCCTGACCATGAATTGGACACTATCTTCAGAAGTTCCTCAGCTTTTATTTGGCCAACACTCTATGAAGGTTTTGGCCTTCCTCCACTTGAAGCAATGTCTAAGGGTATCCCAGTAATTTCTTCTGATCAGGAATGTATGAAAGAAATTCTTTCTGATAGTGTTTATTATTTTGACGGAAAAAATTCAGCTGACATAGCTAGTTCAGTCATTAAGGTTCTAAATGATGATCAGTTGCGCGGTGTTTTAGTGAAAAAGGGATACGAAAGAGTGGCTCATTATAGTTGGAAAAAGATGGCGCAAAAAACTTTAGAGGTATATCAAAATGCATCAAAATAAAAAACAAATACTATCGCAAATGTTTGATGTTCGACCTACTAACAAGGATGGTGATTTGGATTTGGAAAGAATTGGAAAATTGGAAAAAATTGTGCAAATTTATGAGAAAGAGCAAGATCCGGCCGTGCAAAAATATTTAGCTTCAAAGAAAATAATTCCGATGGAAGATTTGAGAAAGCCGAATGTTTTTGAGGATGAACTCAAAAGATTTCACGCCATGATTCAGGAGGAGCAGGAGATAGAAAGAAAAAAGAAAAGAATAATAGCGATAGAAAGTGATGACATCGACAATATTCGAAATGTTTCCGTAGAATTTAAGCATAATAGAAAAGCGGATGATTTTCTTGAAAAAGAAATAGAAATAAAGGAAAAATATTCGCGCGAGCCAGTACTGCAACCTGCGCCAAAGCATATTAAAAAGAAAAAGAAAAGAAAAAAGATTTTTGATAATCTGCAAATTTCTGTGAGTGAAGCCCTGAAAAATAATTTATTTTTTTTCACAAAAATTTCCTTGGTTGGCGCGGTAGCGGTGCTTCTTTTTATGGTGACAAATAGCGCGTTCAAAATGAAAAATGGCGGTCTGGCTAAGGGGCAATTGGCGATGGCGGAACTTGCATCAGCTAAAGATGAGATAAAAAATGGAAATTTTGAAAAATCTTACATTAAATTTAGCGACGCTAATGAAAAGCTTTCTCAGGTTTCCGGAGATTTGGGAATTATCGGTGGAACATTAGCGACTTTCACTAAATATATTCCTTTTCTTTCAAAGGTTTCTTCTGGTAGCAACATAATCAAAGCAGGAGAGGATATTTCGCAGGCAGGAAAAATTATTTCACAGGTTTTGAAAACAGTTGATGATATAAAAAATGAAAAAGCACAAGGTGAAAACGTATCATATTTGGAATTATTCAAAGATAATGAAGCTAAATTGAAACAAATTTCCGTTCTGCTTTCTTCGGCGCAAGAATCATTAGACAGCGTAAATTTGGATGATATTCCTAAGGAAAATAGGGAAGAATTTATTCGCGCCAAAAAACAATTGCCGATTATGAACAATATTTTGACTAAGTTTTTAGACGGAGAAAGAATTTTCTCGGATATCCTAGGGGGAAATGGACCAAGAAAATATCTATTTCTCTTTCAAAATAATCAAGAGATGCGTGCCACGGGTGGATTTATTGGAAGTTATGCTCTCTTGGATATTTTTAATGGTCGCGTTAGAAATTTTTTCATTGATGGAATTTTCAATCCAGACGGACAACTTAAAGAAAAAATTGTTCCGCCAATTCCAATTCAAAAAATTAGCGCTGCTTGGAGTTTACATGACAGTAATTGGTTTCCAGATTTCCCTGTGTCAGCCGAGAAAGCTTCTTCTTTTTATGAAAAAACTGGCGGACCAACAGTGGATGGGGTGATCACTATGACGCCAACCGTGATGCAAAAATTATTGGAAATCACTGGACCAATTGAAATGAGCGAATACGGCGTGACAGTGGACAAAGATAATTTTGTGGAGAAAATTCAATATGAAGTAGAAGTTGATTATGACAAAGAATTAAATCAGCCCAAGAAAATTCTGGCTGATCTCGCGCCAAAAATTTTGGACAAAATATTTAACTCCAAGAATTTTTCTGATTTTTCCAAAACGGCTAATGTGCTTTTGGAAAGTCTAAACGAAAAACAAATCTTGATTTATTCTAAGAATTTTGAAATTGAAAAAGTGTTGTCGGAGAATGGCTGGTCGGGAGAGGTTTTGGATACCCCCAAGGATTATCTAGGTGTTATAAATTCTAATATCAATGGCTTCAAAACAGATGGAGTAATTTCAGAAAACATTGTTCATGAAGCCAACATTCAACCAGACGGAACAATCATTGACACCGTGACAATTATAAGATCGCACAATGGTGGAGACAGCGCCTTTGAATGGTGGAATAAGGTCAATGCTGATTATATGCGCGTCTATGTGCCAGAGGGCGCAAAACTCATAATCGCTGAGGGGCAAACTAGAGAATTTAATTCGCCACCCCTTGATTATGGCGCTTTGAATTTTAAACGTGATCCACAAGTGCAAATGGAAGAAAATAGCATGACCATTGATGAAAAAAGCGGGACGAGAATCTATGAAGATTCCGGAAAAACAGTTTTTGCTAATTGGGTTTATGTTAGCCCTAAGGAAACTGTAACGGTCAAATATAGCTATACCTTGCCGTTTAAGATTGATTTTGATCTAACTCACCCAACTAGCACCTATTCACTCTTAGCGCAAAAACAATCTGGTAGTGTTGGAAGCAAATTTAGTTCGAATGTTATTTATCCAAAATCCTATGAAATTTCTTGGCAATACCCAGAAGATGAAATTTCAAAAATTGGCAATTTGCCAAGCGGTCAAGAGGGGATTAAGATGGAAACAGAACTAATTACCGATAAATTTTTAGGCGTAGCTTTTAGCAAAAATTAGTATGATCAAAAAAATTATAAATAAGACTTTTTTAAATTCCCATGTCTCTTCGTCCGTCGTTAGCGCGGCTTTTCTGATTACGATTGCGGGGCTCCTAAGTCGCATCATGGGTCTTTTTCGCGACCGTCTTTTGGCTTCGACTTTTGGTGCGGGTGATACGCTCGATATCTATTATGCCGCTTTTCGCATTCCGGATTTGATTTATAATCTATTGATTCTGGGAGCACTGAGCGCGGCGTTCATCCCAGTTTTTACGGGACTCATTAGTAATGAAAAAGAAAAAGAGGCCTGGGAACTGGCCAGCGGGATAATGAATTTGGCAATGGGTTTCATTGTTTTACTTTCAATTTTGCTCTGTATTTTTTCAAAAGAACTCATGGAGATAATTACTCCGGGGTTTTCTGTGGAAAAAATGGAGACAGTAGTGCTTTTCACGCGCATTATGTTTTTTAGTCCATTGTTTTTAGGAATTAGTGGAATTTTTGGCGGTATCCTCACTTCTTTCAAAAGATTTTTCATTTATTCTTTGGCGCCAATATTCTATAACGCAGGAATAATTTTTGGAATTTTGGTTTTTGTGAGATTTTGGGGTCCAATTGGTTTGGCTTGGGGAGTGGTACTGGGTGCATTTTTGCATATGCTCACCCAATATCCAGCCGCACGCCAATTAGGTTTCAAACATAATTGGTCATTTATAATTCATCTTTCCAATAAAGAAGTGCGCAAGGTTTTTCGTCTAATGATTCCGCGCACATTGGGTATTGCGGTCAATCAAATCAATCTTTTTGTGATTACTATCTTTGCTTCACTCTTGGCATCCGGCTCCTTGGCGATTTTTAGTTTTGCACAAAATTTGCAAGCCGTGCCATTGGGAATTATCGGGGTGTCTTTTGCCATTGCAGTTTTTCCTAATCTTTCCGCTTTGCATTCCAAGGATGACAAAGAAAATTTTGCCAAAACATTTTCGCAAACTTTTCGTCAAATTCTTTTTTTCATAATCCCTATGAGTGTTTTTATTTTGCTTCTTCGAGCGCAAATTGTGCGGGTGATTTTGGGCGCAGGAAAATTCGACTGGGAAGACACCGTGCTTACTTTCCAATGCTTGGGAATTTTTTCTTTGAGTTTGTTTGCGCAATGCCTAGTCCCGCTTTTGGCGCGCGCTTTTTATGCGATGCATAATACTAAAACACCCTTCTATGTGGCAATCGCTACAGAAGCAGTTAATATTTTGGCTGTGGTAATGCTAATTGAAAAATATAAAATTCTCAGTTTAGCGATGGCTTTTTCGCTCTCGGCGATTGTGCAAATGTTTCTATTGTTGTTTTTTCTGCGAGCTAAATATGATGATTTGGAAGACAAAAAAATTGTCACTTCAATTGGAAAAATAACCATAGCTACTTTTTTCAGTGGAGCAGTGATTCAAGGATCTAAATATCTAGTTGCAAAAATAGTTGACCTCGATACTTTCCTCGGAGTTTTCTCGCAACTTTTCATTGCCTCAATGTTGGGTGCTTTAGTTTTTCTTTTAGTTTGTCATCTTTTGAAACTTGAAGAATTTATTAACTTCAAAAAATCGCTCATAAAGAGGATTTTTCGAAAAGAAAATATTGCCTTAGGGGATAATGTAAGTGGAGTGGGTGGAATTTAGTTTTTTATTTTTTTGATTCCAGCACGAAAAATAAAAGACAAACCAATAATCAAAATGATGGCAATTATTATCAAAGGAATAAGCATCAAGATTGATCCACCAGATTTAATACCGAAGACAGAAAAAATAGTGGTGTAGGCAATTATGATCGCAATTAGAATTACCGCCGAAGCAATCATAGCGATTCCTTGCACTTTTGTTTTGTTCATATTTTTTTCTTAATTATTTTTATATCATTTAGCCCAATTAGCAGTAAGGCTATAATTACTATTTTCACAATATAGTGACCTTGGATGTCGATGAAATCTCGCGTCAGGGGAGTAATTTTTCCAAAAAGCAAATGAGTGGCAACACCAATTGGCAAAGTTAAATATAGCCAATTTTGACGCGGGATATCAATCCTAAGTTTCAAAAATATTTTTGATAAAATTGGAGCAAGCAGATAGAAACCCAAAAATGACACGGCAAAATCAAAAATGGCGTAATCACCCAAACGAAATTGTCGCAAGAATGCAATCGGAATCATAATGTTTAGTATAAATTATTTAGTTTTCTATGATTAAAGTATACTCCAAATACCACAAAAATCAAAGGGGTAAGTATATTCCAATCCTAAGATAAGACTGAACGAGGGTCATTTTCAAAAATGGACTCACTGAGTTAATTTGTTAATTTATGACTAATTTTTTTAAATAATTTATCCTTGGCATCCATCATCTTTTTACCAAAACTGTTATCACTTTCTGCCAGAGCAATTTTATCTAAACTTTCAAAAGTAATTCCTTCTCTCAAATGTT
>JAURXY010000014.1 GCA_030654225.1 bacterium | reverse complement strand
CTTGTTGTCAAAAGGATTGAGGTTGTCGCTGACATTGCTTGAGATGTTTGTTTGCCAAGCAGTCCAGCTACTATCATTGGTATCGGTGGCATTTCCGGCACGAGCATCCACTGTGAGAGTGGGGGTGCTGATGGAATCTGCAGTGGTGGTTTTGTTGAAGGCTAAGGTGGTGAAATCACGAGCTACGGTGAAATCCATCACTGAAAAAGTGTATGTGCCAGTAACATTGTAATATACTGTGCCAGTTCCACCATAAAGATTATTCCATCCAATTCCGCCTATTGCAGTTGGAGTTAAGACTCCAGCACCTGTGCCATGGATGGCAATGCGACCGCCGGCTCCACCACCGCCATAATATCCACCTGAATAAATTCCACCGACGCCTCCATTCGCTGTAATTGTTCCGGATCCTGCAATTAATCCTACTTGAATCCAAATTGATCCACCCGAACCACCACCAGAAAAATTAGTTGAACTATAGCCAATTCCATTTCCACCATTTGATAATATTGATCCACCATGATTAAGAGTTCCGGAAATATTTAGCTTGATCGATCCGCCTCCAGCTCCTCCATTGTATCCAGACCTTCCACTGTATCCTCCGCCTGATCCTAGATCAAATGGCTGATCTAGAGAAGTTTGTTGATATTCACTTCCTCCAATCGAACCAATCCGAGTGCCTCTCCCTCCCACTCCCCCATGCCCCGCTCCGCCACCGGAAGTTTCATCAAATATTCCTCCTCCTGTTCCGTATCCAGTCGCATTTGCAACTGTTCCGCCTAAATAACCTCTAGCGTTAACATTAACAGCACTTGTCCCATCAATCGTCAGATTAGTCATAGAAAGATTAAGACAATATACAGGAGTTGAACCAGCTGGATTAGCTGTATGATTCAATGTTCCAGAACTGGATATATTCATAGAATAAGTAGCTGGCAATGTATAACGGCTGGTGCCAGTACAAGTGTAAACTCCTTCATTGTCAACATACAAAGTATCCATCGCAACTGTCGCTCCAGTTATGTTGAGATTTTGCAAACTAGTAGCTGAGAAATTTCCAGAGTTAGTGGAAGTACCTCCATTGAAATTTAGAGTAGCAAGGCTATTTGCCGTGATAGTGCCGGTATTGGAAAAATTTCCTCCAAATGTCAGTGTCCCCGTGCTATGTATTACTAGGTTTGTTCCGCTATTTATAAATCCGGCTGTACCTTCGGAGAAAATCAGATTTCGAAAAGTGGTCACTCCATAAGTAGCACTAATAGTTCTTGTGGGAGAGTTATTTCCATTATTATTAAAAGTTAAATCAGGAGAATAGGCGTCATCTATATCATCAATATAAATTGAACCAGAAGCACCAACACTGCCAATTGTTCCGCCAAAAGCTGTTTTAGTGAAATTAGAATTGTTATCAGCAGTATAAGTAATTGCAATTCTCCCTCCCGATCCAGAACCAGAATAACCAAATGGCACCAGACCGTTTCCTCCATTAGCGCTAATCGTCCCTGCTCCAGCGATTGTTCCAGCCGAAATCCAAATAGAACCGCCGGAACCAGCACCGGAAGCATAATTAGAACCATGCAAAATACTATTTGCTCCTGTAGCTAAAATTGATCCACTATTAGTAAATGTGCCAGAAATAGTTAATTTAATAGCTCCGCCTCCAGCACCACCATTTGTATTTCCATAACCTCCGCCTGAACCTAAATCAGTCGGCTGATGGATATTAGCTTGACCATTTTCTGGTCCACCACCAGCTGGCAGCATACTACTTCCGCCACCAGCTCCACCATATCCTCCGCCAGCTCCATAAGTATTGGTAGCTCCACCAGCTCCACCACCTGTTCCATATCCAGTTGTATGACCTGATGTTCCACCAGAATAACCTTTCGAAGAAACATCAATCTTCCCATTCGTTGCAATATCCACATTCCCTCCCACTGCCATATTCACCGAATGAGTTTGGGCGGTGGTGTTGGCAGTGCTCGTGATTGTGCCGGATCCTCCGATAGTGAGATTGTTGGTGATAGTTAATTTGTTGACATCAATATCCACTAAACCATTAGAAAGAGTGAGAGTCGAAACCGCACTTGATCCAATCGAAAGAGAATTAATAGTTTTCCCTCCGGTGAGATCAAGGATTGGTTGATTTCCAGTAGTATTGATGACTACATCATCAGTAGTTTGTGGGATTGTAGAATTGCAACCCGACCAATTCCCCGCTGTCGCCCAAGCAGTAGAACTCGTGCCAGTCCAAGTGCAAGTATAAGCATAAGCTTTATTGGACGTCAAAACAAATAACAAAGTTATTATTGGGAAAAGAAATAATAGTGAATTTTTATTTATTTTTAATCTCATTTAGGCTATCAATTTTTTTTCTATTTTATTTTTTATTAATTGAAAATTTCCTATTTCTATTCTACCTCATTTCCCCCTAAAAAACCACCAAAGAAATCCTCCTAACTTATCTCAATCTCTTTCTATTTTTCAACGATAAAAAATTCTTTTTAGTAGAAATTGACCTTCCTAACTTTTTTTCCAATTCTTTTTTGGCATTACCGGCTATTCTTCCGCCAATCTGGGCATCTTCCTGCAATTTATTCATACCTTTTGAATTTTCATTGCGATGAATTTCTGTTGTTGATCTTTCGCCCAGCATTGTAAAAATTAATTCAAAGTCGTCCATATGATCTCGTAAATTTTCTCGTTCAAGTCCTTTGAGTTTTTTGTATTGCTTTGGTGTAATTCCAAAAGTAGCCTTGGATATTTCTGCAGTTAATATTTCATAATCTCTTTGTTCTTGCGCTCCTCTTTTTTGCCATTCGTCCGTCAATTCTTCGCGAATAGCAATGCCCCGCATTCTTTTTTCAATCCAACTTTGCGGATAACCTTTGAGTTTATATAATATTCTGGTTCTTTTAGTTGCTAATTCCGGGTCTTCAATTTCTTGAATTCGCTCATAACCAACACGCGCCAGCCATCTTTTAAGTGGCTCGGCTTTAGGAGAAGGGATGGACTGAATTATACGAAAAAGTCCTTCGGTATTAGCGCAATCTGTTTCACGCATTTTGCCGTCTTCAGCTATCATTTTCAACTGTTCCCAAAATGGGAACGGTTCAGCCATTTCCTTGTCTCGCTCTTTCATTTTAGCCCAATAGGTCTTTGGCTGTGGACTATCTGTTAAAACCTTTATTATATCCAAAATCGAAAACCACCATTCCTTTTGATAAATATTTTTTCTAATTTGTTTGCCTTTGAAAATGGCAATCTGATTATTATTTTCCATATTGTTTTTTGTTTCTTAATTTTATCATCTTTTTTCCCTTCCTCAAAACAAAATCTCCATCGCCTAAGCTACTAATCTCTCATTCCAAATACAACTCGTCGCCTCCGCTTTCTCCGCCATCAAAACCAATAACAAAGTTATTATTGGGAAAAGAAATAATAGTGAATTTTTATTTATTTTTAATCTCATTTAGGCTATCAATTTTTTCTATTTTATTTTTCATTAATTGAAAATTTCCTATTTCTATTCTACCTCATTTCCCCCTAAAAAACCACCGCCAATCAGCTCCTCCTAAAGCTTCGCTTTAGGAAAGATTTTTTAGCTTCTTCTTTTCTTTTTTCAATTCCCTAATATGTTTTTCCACTGGTAATTTTTCCGGCAAAATTCCGCCAATGTCTTTTATGGTTTGGCGCACTTTTCCTCCTATCATAAAATGAGTTTGCGTGGCACTATATTCACCATTGATTTTATCTTTTTTTATTTTTTCATCTGTCTGAGTAATACGGAAAAGATTAGCTGCCAACTCCGTCGATCCTGCTCTGTCCAAAAGCTCGCCTTTTTTTATTTTCTTTTTGTTTTCAATTTCAGCCAAAGGCATTCCATAAAGTCCTTTGTATCCAGCGTCGTTGAAAGATCCAAAATTTGAAACGCCCGCTTTTTTGGCCGTGCTGAAAAGTTTTTTGTTATGGCTTGAAACTTCTCCGCGAATCATCAGTCGCTTGTCCACATCGGAAAGCTGTTCGAATATCTCCTGTTTTCTCGTTTGAATAGCGAAATATGTTTGCGCCATCGCAATTTCTTGTTTTTTTGAATCACCATTTTGCGCAATAAGATAACAAGCGAAACGATCTAATTCATAATTTTTTACCATTCTTACAGTATTTGAACCAATATCAACCATTTTCCTGATATCACGAAAATGGTCAGCTTCTTTTTGCCCAGACCCAAAACAAGCTCCCTTAGCTTTTTTGATAACATTTTCAAAATTCTCCCATCTATCATAACCCAAGAGTGGCATCAACTCACGAGCTTCCCAATATTCAACGCTATTCTTATCAATTTTTTTGATACTTTCAAAATTTTTATGGGGAGAATTTATGATTATTTCTTTTGGCATAGTTTTATTATTTTTTTGATTTTCACTACGAATTAATTGCTCTTTATTCGTAGTGCATTACGAATAAACACAGATGTTAAATATGCTTTCAATTTATTTTTTTTGCCTGCCTATCCGGTAGGCAGGTTTCTCATTTTTATCATCTTCTATTCTTTAATTCTTTGCTTTTTATTTTTTATTAATTGAAAATTTCCTATTTCTATTCTACCTCATTTTTCCCTAAAAAACCACTGGCGAAATGAATCCTTTTTTATCAATAAATTCTTTAGAAATAATTTTATACTCTTTAATTTTAAGCTTAGCTGATAATTTTTCCAGCTTAGCATAATCTTTTTCTCCTCCTCGAAGTTTTACTTCAAAAGAAAATTTGTTTTCCAAAATCACATCTATTTCCGCCGTATTTCTTTGATTGAAAAAACTAATTTTTCCATATTGTCCAATTTGATTCACTAGCGCATTTTCAAAAAGCTGAGAATCATTCACGTTGCCAATACTTTTGAGCATTCCCGTGTCGCTAAAATATACTTTTTTTCCCCCTGCCACTGCGCGATCAATAGATTTGGAATATTTAGGCAAAAGCTTGATGATGAAAGTGCCTTGCAGAAATTCCAAATATTGATAGGTTTTCACTCGGCTAATTCCCAATTCACTGGAAATTTTGGCCACATCTAGCATTGAACCGACCCTTGGCACCAGAAGCAGAATCAAATCTCGCAGTTCTTGAATATCTTTATAATCAGAAAGAATTTTCAAATCTTTTTCAAAAAAAGAAACAAAAATATTCTTTAGAATTTTGTTTTTCGCTTCTTTTTCTTTTTCCAACACGACTGCCGGAAAGCCACCATATTCCAAAAAATTATCATAATCCGTTTCGTATTTTTTGTGGAAAAAAATATCGCTTTTTTCAATAGCCTTGCCTATCGGCAAAAGAATGGCGTCTTTGGCGGAAATTTTATCTTGAAAATACAAACACTCTTGAAAACTCAAAGGATTGAGCTGAAAAATAAATTTCCGACCACTGAGAGATTCTGGAAAAAGATTGTTCAGATAAAAATTTGATGATCCTGTAACGATAAATTTAACCTGATAATGATCAATCAAATATTTTATTATTTTGGTAATTTCCGGAAAGATCTGAATTTCGTCAATAAAAACAAAAATTCTTTCCGATTGATTATTAGTTAGATTTAATAATCTTTTGTAGATATTGTCATAATCGATATCTTCAAAGTTTTTCACCTCCAATGGATTTTCAAAATCAAACCACAGCTTAGCTTGGCTTTCCAACGAATCATACACTTGGCGCATCAGAGTTGTTTTACCCACTTGGCGCATACCAGTGATGACCAAAGCCTCTTTTTTCTCTAGATATTTGATTATTTCTTGAAATATAGCCCTTTTTTTCATATTTATCTTAAAAATATTACATATTTACGCTTATTTGTATTGACTTTATTACATTATTACTATTCTGTCAATAATTCCCTGACGCCAATATGCCATACTCATTCAAACCTACATTGCTTTTAATTATGGCAAATTCGCCCTAGTTAAAATTTGGAATGATAGTAACTTCAACTCCCTGAATTATAATTTTTTTCTTTTTCATTTTAATAATTTCTTTTTAGCACTCCAAATCTAAGGCAAAAATTATCCCTCTTTTAGGATTCTTATTTCGGATTTTTTTTATATAATTCCACCTTTATATTCTACCACAAAATCCAGAAAAAATCTCTGTAAAGTGTGGATAACTTTTGCAACAAAAAAAGCAAGAAATCAATCCTCGCTCTTTATGAACTTTATAGACTTTAAAACCTTTCGAATTTCTTATTTCACCCAAAACAAAACCGCCACCAAGATGCGGTAAAATCCAAAGGCCGTAAATGTTCTTTTTTGAATATAAGTTAGAAGAAATTTTATTCCCAAAATTGCCATGACAAAAGAGACTATAAAACCAACAGCCAGAAGATGACTCTCAGAGAGTGAAAAACTTTTATAATTTTTGAGCATGTCTAGCCCCGTGGCAGCGAGCATTGTTGGCACGGCCAAGAGAAAAGAAAATTCCACGATTGTTTTTCTTTTGAGCCCAAGCGCCAATCCCCCAAGGATTGTGGCCGCACTGCGAGAAACCCCAGGGATCATCGCAATTGATTGAAAAAGTCCGATATAGAGACATTGTTTATAGGAAATATTGGAAATGTCTTCTAGCGCACTTTCTTTTTCTGTGTGCCATTTTTCAAAAATAATCAGAAATATTCCACCCAAAAACATTGTCCAGAGAACCACGCTCACACTTCCCAAAAGATAAGTTTTGATTATTCCGTAAAAAACCAGCCCTAAAATTCCCGTTGGGATAAAAGCCACAATAAGTTTTTTGATCACTTCCATTTTCCAAAGTGTTTTCCAATATAGAACTACCACCGCCAAAATCGCGCCGAACTGAATGATGATTTCAAAACTTTTCAAAAATTCTGTCTGCGTGAGTTTCAAAATATCCGCCGTCAAAATCAAATGCGCCGTCGACGAAATCGGCAAGAATTCCGTTATCCCCTCTACTATTCCCAAAATTATAACTTGAAAAAAATTCGGCATAAAATTTTATTTTATCCTCTTTATTTATCTTTATATTATACTATCAAAAACCATAAAGGAAAGCAAAAAAATAAAAAAAACCGCCAGTTCATAATGCTTTATGAGCTGGACGGCTTTTCGGTAAAAAGGTTAAAAAACTATTTTATAGAGGTCTTGAAAAAACAGTTTTTTTCCAACTCCTCTAATGAATTAAGAACTTTTTGAAGCTCCTCATCCAAGAGAACAGACTCGGAACCCGAAAAGAATTCTGGCGAAAAATTATTAGGAAATTTCAGAGCATAATGCTTAATAATCATTAATTCAATGCTCTTATAAAACAATCTCCCAAAAATATTTCCGGCGATATGGCTATCGGCTGATTTCTGATTATATCTTGAAATCAATTCGCTAAAATCATCCTCGGAGCCATTATTTATAACCTGCCATATTTCCTTATCGTCACTACTGGAAAATCTCCTCTTGATATCTCCTGCTTTTGTGCAATCGCACTGAGTTTTTTCAGCTGGAATATTTTCTCCAGCTTTTTGTTGAAATTTTATTCCTTCAGATGCCCACTTTGTAGCCTGAACCGAAGAAGGAAATAATAAAACCATAAACACCAACACTAGGGTAATTTTGTTCATGCAAAGTTCTCCTCTGATGTTTTTTAAAGTTAAGTTCTTTTGCCACTTGAATCAAGAAAAGTTTCCGTATTCAAGATGCAAAAGAAACAAAGAACTAAACTAATTCAGGACTTACGCGTTTGATTACGGAAAAGATATTAACGCAGTCGCCAGGAGAATATTTTTCTTAAACATTTTTTAATTACTGGCGAATTTTTGCATTTTATAATTGCTTTTGCGACAAGCATATCTTGACGTAAGCAAATGCGTAAGTCCTATAATTTTTAAGGAACTATTCCATAACGCCAAACTATACTCTAAATCGCACTTTTTGTCAATATTTAGACTATTTCAGTGAAAATGGGTTGAAATTAGTGTTGTAATCATAGTGATCCTCATTTTCATTCTTTTTCAAAAAATTGACCGCCAAATAGGTAGCGGGGGTGAACAAAATTTCCACGGCGCATTTGAAAATATAATTTGAAATGAAAATTGTGAGCAAAAGTTCATTTGGCAAAGTGCCATAGAAAGCAATTAGAATGAAAAATGAAGTGTCCGCTAACTCCCCCACTAAAGTCGAAAGGATTGTTCGAATCCATAATTTTTTTCCCGCCATCCATATTTTTATTTTTGCCAAAATATATGAATTGGAAAACTCGCCGGCAAAATAGGCGATGAGACTAGCAAGAACGATGCGTGGCGCTAGTCCTAAAATATTATTGAAAGCTTCTTGATACGGCCAGTCACTAGCTGGTGGCAAAATGTTCACAACAAAAAGAACCAACGACATCAGCCCCGCACAAAAAAATCCGGTCCAGATGACTTTTCTTGACCGCTTGTAGCCATACACTTCCGTGAGAATATCTCCGAAAATATAACTCAAAGGGAAAAGCAATGTTCCGCCGTCAAAGGTAAATTTCCAAAAGACCAAAATTTTTGTCGAAGCTATGTTGGAAATCAAAAGCACTGCCACAAAGACAGCCATGATCACATCAAAATATTTGAAATTTTTCTTATCCATCCTCACAATCTATCATCTTTTAGAGTGCAAAGTCAACACTTCTCTTTTCCCCAATTTTGTACTATCATTAGCATTATGAATATCCTAATTCCAATTTTTTTCCTTTCCCTTCTTGTCGCCATTCTTCTGGGCGCGCATTGGTTTTTGTATTTTTCATTTATCAATTTTTTCAGCCTCAGCGGAAACTCACAAAAAATCCTCGTCGTCTTTTTTATTTTTTTGGGAATAAGTTTTATCCTCTCTTCTGTTTTGTCTCATTGGAACGACAACATTTTCACCCGTACCTACTATTTTCTTTCTGGCGTTTGGCTTGGAATTCTCAATAACTTTGTCCTATCTGCCATTCTAATTTGGCTTATTATTCTCATCGGAAGATTTTTTCATCTAGATTTAAATCCGGCACTCCTCGCCTCCCCTATTTTTGTCATCGCTTTTTTTCTTTCCATTTATGGCGTTTGGAACGCGCTCAACCCTGCAATAAAAAACATTTCTGTTTCAATTCCTAATTTGCCGGCACAATGGCAAGGCAAAAAAATAATCCAACTCTCTGATGTTCATCTCGGCCACATTTATCGAGAAAAATTCATTGAAAAAATAGTGGAGAAAATAAACAGCGAAAAGCCGGAAATTGTGGTGATTACAGGAGATCTTTTCGATGGGATGGATGGAAATTTAGCTCCCATAATAAAGCCATTGGAAGACATCCAAACTAAACAAGGCGTGTTTTTCGTGACAGGAAACCATGAAACTTATCTGGGACTAGAAAATACTTTTCGAATGCTAGAAAATAGTCAGATAAAAATTATGCATGATGAAGTAATTGATGCCAAAGGACTAAAAATAATTGGCATCAGCTATCCTGATCGCAATGAGAAAAAAGATGTCGTCGCGATTCTTGAATCACTGAGGAAAGATTATTTTGGCCAGCCAAATATTTTACTTTTTCATTCACCCACCAATATTTCAGAGATAAAAAATCAGGGCGTCAATCTGGAACTTTGCGGACACACTCACGTCGGTCAAATTTTTCCCTTCAATCTAATCACGAAATTAATTTATCACGGCTATGATCATGGCCTATTTCAAATGGAAAACTATACCCTCTACACATCAAACGGCGCTGGCACTTGGGGACCAGCTATGCGTCTTGGCAACACGCCAGAAATTGTTGTTATCACACTTCAATAAACTTATGCTATTATAACTACGTTGGTTATTAAGCTACCGTGGAATTAAAAATTTTTTGAAATTATTGTTTGAGAACCTGAATTTTGTCCAAAAATTTCCATTGGCAGCCGTCGATTGAGGGAAATTTTTGGGTATAAAATTCTGGTTCGAGTTTCCTGCCTGCCGGCAGGCAGGAATTGAAAAAAATTTTTAATTCTTTCGTAGCTTTAATTATTAACAAAACAAAATGCCAAAAGAAAAACAAAAAATGCTACCAATTCTGCTCATTGTTCTTTTCTCGGTTTTAATTATTTTCTCTATTATCTGGTTAAGAAAAGATAAACCAGCGGAAAATACTGTGCCCATAGTAGCCACAAAGCCAGCGATAGAAAATCCAGATATTTTTTTTGCTTCTAACGGAAAAAATACAGTTTATAAAATAAAAAAAGGAGATCAGTGGTCAGTGATTTGGAATGGCACTGAAGGAAAAACCTATGACTTTGTTTCCAATCCGGTTTTCAGCGCCGACGGAACTCAAATTGCCTACAACGCCGAGATTGGCGGGCAAGCTTATGTTGTAGTTAATAATTCGCAAGAGATAAGTGCCTATCAAAAAGCCAACTATATTACTTTCAGTAAGGATGGTTCTACTATTGCCTTTGTTGCAACCAAAGGTGACGATAATTATGTCGTAATTAGCGCTGAAATTCTAAATATTACAGAAACTCTCAAGGAAAGTCAGTCCTTCAAAGAAATTGCTATCGCCAAAGATGGTAATGGTAATTCTTCCGCCATTATCATGAGTGATGACGGAAGCAAACTTGCTTATGTGATCAAAGAAAATGATAAAATCTATGTAGTGGTCAACGGTCAAAAAAGCCAAGGCTATGATGATGTGATTAGTTTTTCTTTTTCTGCCGATGGCTCAAGTTTCACCTATGAAGCCCAGAATGGCAATTCTGTTTTGACAATCACTAACAATCAAGTAGTTTCATCAACCAATAGTGGTTCCACCACCAATCAAAATAATTCTAATAATACTTCCGATACTAATACTAATAATTCAAATATAAATTATCCTTCCGCCACTTACCGCTACAAAATCAGCACCCAAAAAGATATCGTCCGCGACCAAAACCAACTCGACTTTTCCGGTTGCGCCGACGGAGGAACTGGATGCAATTTCTAAAGCCTTGCATTTTAGCCTAAACTGTGCTATAATGAAGTTGTGAGTAGGAAAATATAAAAACGGGTGCAAGCCCGTTTTATGCTTTAAATAAGCAGAATTATGAAAAAATACATCAATAAAATACTCTCCAAAAAGTTCACTATTCCCCCACCAGAGGAGGTTTTGAACAAAAAAGCTATTCTTCTTTTTATGGTCGCCTTGGCTCTCTTTTATGATTTTTCAATTTTAAATTACTCTAAAGCAATTCCTGTTGCTGAAAATACAATCAAAATAAAAATCATAACTCCCCTAGAAAAAAATATCAAAAGTTTAGTAGCTGGTTATCCAATGGAAAAAATGGCGCCTTATATTTCTGCCAAAGAAAAAAGAACCGCCGCTTTTCTAATTGGTATCGCTAAGAAAGAAAGTAATTGGGGAAAATATTCTCCGCATCTTAATGGAAAGGATTGCTACAACTATTGGGGTTACCGCGGAAAAGGTGAAAATGTGACGCCTAGTGGCTACACTTGTTTTGACAGCCCACGCCAAGCAGTCAATGTTGTTGGCCAAAGAATTAGTGATTTGATAAATGATTCTAATTTATCCACCCCAGAAGAAATGATTGTTTGGAAGTGTGGTTGGAATTGCGCTGGGCACAGCGACGAAAGCGTTGACAAATGGATCGCTGATGTTGGAATATATTATAATAAGGTTTACCAATAAAAAAATATAATTTAAAAAATATCTACTCCAGTATTCTAGAATACTGGAGTATTTTTTATTTATGAAAATTATAATATTCTACTTTTTCCTATAAATCCTCAAACTATTTAGCACCACCGACACTGAGCTAAGCGACATCGCACCAGTGGCGATGGCGGGAGACAAGAATCCGAAGGCGGCCAGAGGAATGGCCACAATGTTATAGCCAAAAGCCCAGAATAAATTTTGTTTGATGGTGCGAAAAGTAATTTTGGAAATATCAATCGCTTCCACCACTTTTTCCAAATTATTTTCCAAAAGAATAATCTGCCCTGCTTCTTTGGCAATGTCAGTGCCACTGCCCATGGCAATTCCAAGATCAGCTTGCACGAGACTTGGTGCGTCGTTTATTCCATCCCCTACAAAAATCACCACTTCACCCTCTTCTTGTAATTTTTTTATTTCCTTAGATTTTTCATCCGGCAAAACTTCAGCAATTATTTTTTCTATGCCCAATTCCTTCCCAATTATTTCAGCCGTTTTTTTGCTGTCCCCCGTTATCATCGCCACAGCAATTTTCATTTTCTTGATTTTTTCAATAACTTTCTTGGCCTCAGCTCTGGCTTTGTCCGCCACCACAATGGCGCCAATTACTTTTCCGCCGTGAGCCACAAAAAGATACGATCCGTCTGTTTGATTTTCTCCGTTTAAAATATTTTCCACCCAGGTCAGATCCACACCATAATCTTCTAGTAATTTTTTGTTGCCTAAAAGCAGGCTAGTCTTATGTTCTTGGCAAATTGCCGAAAGACCCTTGCCTTTTTCTTCCTTGATTTCTTCTAACTGCGCCAGAGTAATATTTTTTTCTTTGACATAACTATTAATCGCGCTAGAAATTGGGTGCTCAGAATTTATCGAAAGAGATGCGGCAATTTTCAAAACCCTATCTGATGTAAAATTATCATCCGGATTTACGATGATTTCTTTGATTTCGGATTTACCTTCCGTAAGTGTACCAGTTTTGTCAAAAACTACGGTGGAAATTTTCTTGGCTCTTTCAAAACTTTCGCCATTTTTGAAAAGTATTCCTTTTTTCGCTCCTCGTCCTGTTCCCACCATAATAGCCGTTGGCGTGGCAAGTCCTAACGCACACGGACACGCGATAACTAAAACAGCCACGGCATTAATAATCGAAAGAGAAATGTTGCCAGAGAATAAATACCACCCAAAAAATGTAGCCAGTGACAATAATATAATAGCAGGAACGAAATAACTTGAAATGCGATCGGCTAATTTTTGAATGGGCGTTTTAGACATTTGCGCTTCTTCCACAGTTTTGATTATTTGTGCGAGCACTGTGCCTTCACCAATTTGGGTCACCTTGATTCTCATCACACCATCTTGATTTATTGTTGCGCCATATACTTTTTCGCCTATTTTTTTTTCTACTGGTAATGATTCGCCTGTGAGCATTGATTCGTCCACACTGGAAACACCCGAAATTATTTCTCCGTCGAGCGGAATTTTTTCACTTGGTTTGACTAAAAGTATGTCGCCGATTTTCACGCTATCAATTTCAATCATTTCTTCTTTGTTTTTTGCATCGATCACTCTGGCCTGTTTCAATCCAAATTCCATGAGCTTTTTCATAGCTTCTCCTGCTCGCCCCATACTTAAGTTTTCCAAATACTTACCCAAAAGAATGAGCGTGATAATGGCTACTGCTGATTCCAAATAACCTTCTTGACCAGCAAAAAATGCCCACAAGCTATAAAAATAGGCCACTAGCGTTCCAATTGAAACCAAAGTGTCCATATTAGCTTCGAACTTTCTAAGTTTTAGCATCATTGTGCGATGAAAACGCCAACCGAAAACAAAAACAACGATTGTCGCCAAGAGAAGATGTGCCCACATAACCAAATCAATGTTGAAAATGTTTCGGTCTAATCTAAATTTATAAAACATTTCCAGAATTAACGGCGCGCTCAAAAATGCCGACCAAATAAAACTATTCCAATCTTTTGTTATATTCTCCATCTCATGATTATGCCTATCATGCTCTTTAATGTTATAACCATTGTCTCTAATCACTTTTTTAACTTGGCTTTCATTGATGATTTCCGGATCATATTCTACTTGCGCATTCTTCGAAGCAAAATTAACTGAAGCAGAAATTACTCCCTTAGTCTTTAATAGTTCTTTTTCATTACTCAGTGCGCAACTTGTGCAAGTCATACCAGAGATTTTTAGAATTATTTTTTTATTCATAATTATTTACCGATGCGAAACTACGAATTTAATGCGAATCTACGAAAATATTTTTGATTTTTGTTCGTAGATTCGTTCTCGTTTCGTTGTTTCGTATCGGTTACTATTCAACGATAAATTTTCCTTGCACCATTCCCATCCAACAACTAAAAGGAATTGTTCCGGTATTTTTTGGAGTGAAATTTATTATATTATCCCCTGACACTAACGCTTTGGAAATTTCCAGACTTGGGACAATAATTTTATTAGTACAACCACTAAGTTGATCGCCTTTCACAATCCACTTAACCGGAATATCTTTTTTAATTTTAAGCACGGCTGGTTGAAAACCGGAACTCGTCACATGCATTTCTACAACTTGCATATTTTTATCATCAATTTTTTTATCAGCTGAAGAGGTTGTTTGCTTTGTGTCGCTAGTGCTAATAACATTTGTCGCTACTCCCTTCAAGGCCAAACCGGATTGCAAAGTAAAAAAAGCGAATAACACAACTAATATCCCAGCTACTTTTTGAAACACCACCATTTTTCTACTGCTTGACCAAGAAGCTGTGATACCTAAAATCAAAAGCGATGGCACAGTACCAAGGGCAAAAAGAAGCAGACTCAATCCCCCTGTCCAAAAACTACCCGAGGTTAGAGCGAAAATTTGCATGCTTTGAGTAAAGCCACAGGGCAAAAAGAAACTTGAAACTCCAAGTAAAAATGGAGCGGCCTTATGCTCCGAACTTTTCAAGGAATCCCAGTGTTTAGTAAGGCTTTTAGGTAATCCTAAACCTAAATTAGAAATTGAAGGAACTATGCCCAAGATATTTAGTCCCAGCCATCCCATAATAAGTGCGATTGCTATCGAAAAAACAGCGACAAAATTCCCACTGATATTTATCTGTCCGCCCAAAAGTCCTAGGAATCCACCCAGTACAAAAAAAGTCGTAAGTCTTCCAAGGTGAAATATTAGATTTGGCTTAACTGCTCGAGAAAAAAAATCTTTTCCTTCGCCTTTATATTTTTCTCCAAAAGCGATTATCACTCCCCCAACGATAATGAGACACGATGAAAGTGAGGCCACTATTCCCACCAGAAAAGAAATTCCAAGCGATGCTTCCACGTCCTTGATATTTATGCTGTCCACTATCCCAGCATCTTGAAAAATTCTAAATACAACCAAAATTATTGCCACAATTATAACGGCTTTGAGCCACTGCATAAAAGTTGTTTTTTCTTCTTTATTATTATTTTCTGGTTTTTCTTCAAAAGCTTCATAACCAATTTTTTTTATCATCTCTTTAATGGCGAGTGTATTGGGCTCTTTGTCGCCATAACGAATTTCCACTTCGCCCTTTTTTCTGTCGGCTTTCACTTCCTTCACAAAAGGAATATGTATGAGTTCGTCTTCAAGAATTTTTTCACACGCCACACAATGCATACCCTTGATGTATATTTTCTTTTTCATTTTTTTTACTATTATTTACTCAATTTATTAATTACCAATATTTCTTCAATCATTTCTTTTTTTCTTTTTTCATTAGTCCCCCGCATAGCATTTTGGAAACAACTATTCAAATGTCCTTCTAAAATTTTAGAATTAGCTGATTTCAAAAGTCCAATCACCGCCAAATTCTGTTGCAAAATATTGATGCAATATTCTTTTTCTTCTGCCATTTTGATCACTCGCCCTAAATGACTATGCGCCTTTTTCAAAGCTGTTATAGTGTTTTTATTATCTTCCATAATTTTTAAATTCTTATTTAATTAGAAATTTTCCACTACCTCCCCCCTAGGTACATCATATACTACTTCTGAAAGTTGTCAAATATTTCAAAATAAAAAAAAGCTCCATATGTTTTTTCATATAGAGCTTAAGAGGGGCAAAGTAAGATAGAGACTTCCGCATTCAGGCTTTTTTTAGCACGTCGTTGACGCTGGTAGCAACCATAGCAGCATCCAAGTGCTTGAATGACTTTCGTCTTTTTGCACTTGATGCACTTTCCAATTTTGCTATGTTGGTAACAAGCAGGACAAATTGCCTCGCCGGATTCTTTGCGCATTGCCACCTGTTTAACTTTCCCGCATTCCGAGCAACGCCTCCAGGTATTGGGATTGTGATAATATTCTATCTGGTAGCATCTTGGACAAATTGCATTACCAAGCTCATTGCGCATCGTCACTGGATCAACCTCTTCTCCGCACTCCCAGCAATATTCGTAGATATGATTCACAATTCCACCTCCTTCAGGTTGTAGTTTAATTTTTATTGAAAAAAAAGAACAAAATTAGACCCATTTTAAGTCTCCATTTAATCTGGTACAATATCCTACATTAATATTGAATTTGCGTCAAGAGAGCGAATCCTGTATATATAATATTTAATTAAACGGCCTATTTAACGATTCTTTAATATTTCTATCCCCTTTTTCAATTCTGAATCCGGCACGGCAAAAGAAATTCTAAAATATCCTTTTTTCTGAGAGAAGACTTCCCCTGGTACAACCAGTAGATTGTTTTTCAAAAGTTTTTCGATGAAATTTTTCTGATCTTTTGGAATTTTTATGAAAGCATAGAAAGCACCTTCGGGAATGTTAAGCTCATATAAATCTTTTAGATTTTCATATACAAAGTTTCTTTTCTTTTTGTAATTTGCAATTTCTTTTTTTGGAATTGAATCAATATTTCCCAACATTGCATATTGCGAGAATGAAGGCGCACAAACAAAAGTATATTGTTGCAATTTATTCATGGCTTCAATAATTTCACTTGGTCCATAAGCATAGCCAATTCGCCAACCAGTGATCGAATGACTCTTGGAAAAACCGCTAAGCAGAATTGTTTTTGCATAAATTGATGCAGGTGAAAAAAATTGCTTATCATAATCGAAGGCGTCATAAATTTCATCAGAGACAATTAATAAATCGTTTTTCTTGGCAATCCTAACCACTTTTTCTATTTCTTTTTTGGCATAAACTGCCCCCGTCGGATTGTTGGGAGAATTGAGAATTATCGCCTTGGTTTTTGGGCTGATTAGTTTTTCCAATTTTTCTGGATTGATGTGAAAATCCGAATAAGTATCAAGATACTTTATCTTCACTCCTAAAAAATTCAATACTTGTTGATACATTACAAAATATGGATCAGGCAAAATCACTTCGTCTCCTGTGTCAAAAATTGAAGAAAAAAGCAAAAAAATCGCCCCGGAAGTTCCGGCGGTGATAATGATATTTTCCGGATCAACCTTAATCTTTCTGGTTTTCTTGAGATTTTCAGAAATTTCTTGACGCAATTTTAAGATTCCCTTAGTGGGCGTGTAGGAATTATGGTTTTCTGAAATAGCTTTTTGCGCTGAAATTTTGAGTTTTTTCGGCGTCTCAAAGTGTGGTTGGCCAATAGAAAAATTCACAAATTTCCCCTTGTTCTTGGTGGCTAAATCAAAAACCTTTCGAATGCCTGAACTTTCAATTTTTTGAATTTTTTTTGAAAGTATCATTTTGATTTTGTTGCAACAATAAAAGTAGTGAAATTAAATTTCAAATCTTGAATTCCCTCTTCTAATAAATCTAAACTATATAAATCAGCACAGATTCTCGGCGCAATAACCGCGGAATTTTCCGGCAAAGTTCCCTCACTTAAATCCTTGGCCGCACTAGCTGTATCGCAATATTCCGAAAGTTCTGCTTCTGGCCATTTTCGCTTGAGATACATGCGACATTGCCGGAGGGCTTGTTGATGAGAAGTTATCTTTTTTATGTTCTCCAAGCTCATCCCTTTTTTCGCCATCAGATTCATTCTGATGTCAATTTCAAACATTTTTTTAATGTTGAAAATATGTTTTGACATGGCCTGAACTGCTTCAATCACAATTCCACCATTAGAATTTTCAATCGGAAAAACTCCCTCGTCAATTTTTCCTTCGTCCAGTGCCGAGAGAACATTTTCCACACTAGTCAGATAGGAAAGTTCATATTCATATATGTTGTTTTTTCCGCAATAATAGTTAGCCGCTTCTTCCGAGAAACTTCCTCGATTGCCCGAAACGCCAATTTTAATTTTTTGAGACATAAGCGTTGATGTCATCCTCGCGAAAGCGGGGATCTAGTATAAAAACTTAAGAAATTTATAAAGTCTTAGTGACTGGATTCCTGTTTTCACAGGAATGACAATTAATTTTTAATATTTAAAGTTTACCAATTTTAATAGTTTGGAGCAATGATGGACGAGGTTCCGTCCATCATTGCTTCGGGAAATTTTACGATGCTTCCCAGGCACCTTTTACGATTTTTTCTGTTTTTTTGTTTTTTCTATTTCTTTCCTCAGCCTTTTGAAGTTCCCGATTAATAAAGATTCCCTGAAAAGCTTCAAAAGATTGGTCGACACTCAGTTCTTTTTGATAACCCATATCAAATAACGTTTTTAAACCAGTAATAATATTTTCTTTACCGATAAAGAGAACGCGCGCGATTGAACCCAGAGTTCCAATTAAAACATTCCCGTTAGTGTTAGAAATCCATTTGATATTATCTGCCATTGATTTAAGTTCTTCCGTGAATTTCTTCTTCACTGCCGCCTCAGCTTCTCTTGCCAGATGTTCTGGGGTTTTTTTTATTTTTTCAGGAAATTGTTTCACTTCAGCGCCATCTGTTTCTTTTCTTAGGGGTTGTGTCGTCATTTTTGAGCTCCTTTTTTTGTTGGGTTTTTATTGGGTTAGTTTTACTGGTTAAAATAAAAATTCTAGATAAAAATAAAATTATTATTTTAACCAGCAAAACTCCAAAAAACAGTTTTAAAGAACAAAAAAACCGGTCTCGCGTGAGATCGGCTTTGGTCTGTTTAAAATGAATATGTCTTTTATGCTTTCATTTTATGCAAAACAAAACCGATCTGGCTAAACCAGAAATAAAAGTAAGAAAAGCTATAAAATTTTTGACTAGGTTGTTTTAACATATCACTATCTTAGCACCTTCTATTTTTTTGTCAACTATATATAAAAACTGACTTGATTTTTAGATTCAGGAGAAAGGCGATCGTGGCGCCTTTCCCCTGTTTTATCGGGAGGGACTATGGTTAAGTCCTTTTTAAGCTTAAGTATCTTGTGAATACTTACGCTCCCCAAATTTTTTTGAGAGGATTTTCTCTCATTTTATTTTTTTATAAACCGTTAATATTTGTGCGAATCTGTCTGCTCCGCCTTTTTTAAGATTCGCCCTTTTTATCGCCTCTGAAAAATCAACTGGTGGAGTTTGAATCACTTCCGCAAAAGGCTTTTTCCGAAAATCACCTACGACGTCTTTTCTTTTATCATCACTCATTTTTTTACTCCTTAATGTTATTTTTTTTTATTTCAATAAAACCCATATTTTTTAATACATGAAACATCCAATACTCTAAGCATATTCCTTCTTGGGTTGGGTCATTAGTTATAAAAAAATACAATCCTTTTTCATGTCCAGATATGTTTTCTTGAATTATAATAAAAATTAGATTGTATTCACCAGGATAAACCTTAATTTTTCCTTTATCATTATTTTCCAGCATTTTTTTTAAAATAATCTCCACGGCTTTATCCTCCTGAATTATCTTGATTTTATTTATAATATTAATCTAACAGCCAAACCAACAACTTCGGGTTTGCAAAATCATTGATTTGACTGCTAGTTTTGTTTTAAAGAACTAAAAAACCGGTCCTTTTTATGAGATCGGCTTTGGTATATTTGAAATGACTTTTGAACTTTATGCTTTTTTCATTTCACGCAAACCAAGGCCGGTCTCAAAGACCAGCAAAATAATCACAGACAATATAAATGATATTTTAGTTTGCATGTTTTTCATAACAATTTTATTTTACCAAATGTAAAAAAAATGTCAATAGCTATTTACGAAAGTACGAATCTGGCGAAATTACTAATCCATTTTCGTTTTTATTCGCACTTTCGTTCAATTAGTACTTTCGTAAATTAGTAATCTCGAAGTTTCTTGATTGTTTTATGATCACGAATTTTCTCCAGAGCCTTAGCTTCAATCTGTCGGATTCGTTCGCGGGTCACGCCAAATTCCTGTCCTACCTCTTCCAAGGTATGCGTCACGCCGTCTTCCAAGCCAAAACGAATTTTGAGAATTTTTTGTTCACGCGGAGTGAGGTCTTTCAAAATTTCTGCCACATGTTCCTTGAGCATTTTTCGGCTGGCAATTTGATTTGGCATCACCGTTTCAGTGTCTTCAATAAAATCTCCAAGCACCGAGTCATCATCTGAGTCTCCCACGGAAGTTTCCAGAGAAACTGTTTCTTGAGAAATTTTTTGAATGTGGCGAATTTTGTTCACCTCAATTCCCATCTCCACCGCAATTTCTTCTGGAAGTGGTTCACGTCCAAGATCTTGCACCAATCTTCTGGTAATTTGCGTATATTTATTAATCGTTTCCACCATATGCACCGGAATACGAATTGTTCTTGATTGGTCAGCTAGCGCGCGAGTGACGGCTTGGCGAATCCACCAAGTAGCATAAGTGGAAAATTTATAGCCTTTTCTATAATCAAATTTTTCCACCGCGCGAAAAAGACCAATATTACCTTCTTGAATCAAATCCAAAAGTGAAAGATTGTGTGATCTTCCGACATATTTTTTGGCGATACTCACCACCAATCGAAGATTAGCTTCTGTGAGTCTTTGTTTGGCCATCGTGTCTCCCTTTTCAATTCTTTTCGCCAGGTTTATTTCTTCTTCAGTACTAAGAAGATCCACTCGACCAATTTCTCGAAGATACATCTGCACTAAATCGGAAGAAGCTTCTTCTGAACCGACATCTAGCGTTTCTTTTCTTGATTTTTTCTTGCCACTTTTTTGTTTGTCGAAATCTTCAGAAACCTTATCCGTTTCCATCCGAATCATTTCGTCGGAATTTACCACCCGAATATTTTTCTTTTCTAGCTTTTCATAAAGCTCTTCCAATTTTTCGATATCCTTTTCGGCGTCAGGAATAACATGCAAAATTTCATCCTCTGTGATGAAACCTCTTTGCTTTCCACGATAAACTAACTCGTCAATATCCCCGCGTCTTTGAGAGTTTTTTTCCTCCATTCTTTTGGAAATCTGTTTGACGACCTTTTTCTTGATTGGCTTCTTTTTCTCAATTTTCTTTTTTGGCGCTATTTTAGCCTTATTTTTAGGCTTTTTAGGAGCATTTTTCTTCTTTCTAGAAACAATTTTTTTGTTGCTCTTTTTTTGAACAGCTTTTATTTTTTTCGGCGTTTTTTTATTTTTCAAGATTTTTTTCTTATTTTTTTTAACTTTAGCCATAGATATTTAAAGATAATATTAAAATTATAACTCCATTAATTTTGCCAGCTCCTTAGAAATTTTGTCTGACTGCTCTCGCAAAAATTTCTTTGCTTCTTCATCTTTTCTTTCTTCGGCCAATTTCAAATCATTGCCTATGCGATTAAGCTCTTCTTTTTTTTCTTCTCTTTCCATTTCTCTTTCACAAGCTTGAAATTCTTTCCAAGGATCTTCAATTACTATCTCTTCTAAATTATTATTCAAATCGAGTTGATATTTTTTGCGAGAAAACAAATTTTGCATTTTTTCACTTAGCTCTCGATTGGTGGATATTTCATTTGAGAGTGCAGTGAAATCAAAATTAACTTGTTCTCCTTTTTCCAGCATTAGTTGCAAAAGATTATCCGACAAGAAAATTTTCCTTGTTTTTGCCTCATCACACGCTTTTTTCCAAACAAAACTTGAAACCAACATTAGGCCAATCATTTCCCAGATAAGCATTTCTTTTTTTGTGGTTGGTCCGATTTTTTTGATGTCTTCTCTCGGGCCACTATCTTTAGTATTCTTACCTTTAAGACTAGTCTTTTTGAGCTCATCCGTCAATGCTGATTCCGAAACACCTAAGTCCTCGGACAGTTTTTTTATCCAATAATTTTTTTCGACTTCATTCTCTAGATCCAAAATAATATCTAGTAGTTCTGCGGTTATTTTTTTCTTATCCTCCACCTTATTTTTATCAAACTTTTGAAAATTTTTCTGGAAAAAATATTCTACTGCTGGCAAAGCCTTGGCTACATTTTCTTGCAATTTCTCTGGATTTTCGGATGCTATATCAGCCGCATCTTTCCCCTGCTCTAAACTCACAATGCGCACCGTCATTCCACTCGCTAGACATAATTTCACACTTTTTTTAGTGGCATTTTCGCCAGCACTATCCATATCGAAAAACATTTGAATGTTTTTGGTATATCTTTTTATGATGGCAATTTGATCTGGCGTAAGCGCTGTGCCACTCACGGCCACAGTATTTTTTATGTTCGCCTGATGCGAAGCAATTACATCCATCTGACCCTCCACCAGAAGAACAGAGTCTTGCTTTTTTATCTCTGATTTAGCTCTATCTAGGCCATAGAGAATTCGACTTTTGTGATACATTTCGGTTTCAGGAGAATTGACATATTTAGCTTGCGATTCATCGCTCCCAGGAGTCACTCGCGCTGTATAGCCCAACACTTTTCCTGAATAATCACTGATTGGAAAAATAATTCGATCACGAAAGCGATCATAACAATTATCAAGAGACAATGACCAGTGATCAATATTACTATTTTTATTTTCGTTATTATTTATTGTTCTTTGTTCATTGCTCTTTGTTTTCTGCACCAAAAGCCCTGTCTTATTTATCTCTTCAGTTTTATATCCCCTCTTAACTAAAAAATCTAAAACATTTCGCCAACCAGACGGCGCATAACCCAACCGAAATTCCTTGATTGTCTCGTCTTTGAGTCCTCTTTCATGAAGATAGTTTAGAATTTTTTCCTTACCCTCTCCCTTCCAAAGTTGGACTTCATAGAATTTAGTAGCTAATTCCAAAATTTCCAGTGTTCGATTTTTTTCTTCTGTTTTTTCTGGACTATAGGATTGCAGTTTCACTCCCGCTTTTTCAGCCAGTGTTTTCAGTGCTTCTCGAAATTCCACTCCTTCCATTTCCATCACAAAACCAAAAATATCGCCTGATTTTTGACAACCAAAACAATGCCAAAATTGCTTTTCCTCATTCACCATAAAAGATGGTGATTTCTCATTATGAAAAGGGCAAAGAGCTCGAAAATTCGCCCCTGCCTTGTCCAAACGAATATATTCGCCCAAAATATCCACTATATTGAGCTTGGATTTTATTTCTTCTATATCGTTATTCATACTCCAATCGTACTATAATACAGAGAAATAGGCAAAAAATTGCAAAAAATAAGAAAAGAAATTTTAAACTAAGATTAAGCTCTTACTGCCACCCGAAATTGCTTTCAAATATTGGCATAATTACAAAAGAAAAAAATATTCGAAAGGCACAAACAAAACATTGCCTTGTTCTCCAAGCGTCACCGAATTGGAAATTACGATTCCATATTTTCCTTTAACTTTTTTTAATGTTTTTGACGCTTGCTGATGCGTTCTTTTGTTCCATCCGGTCTCGATAACTATTCTATTTGCTCCGTCAACAATAAAATCGGTGCCATTTTTTTCATAATCATAACTAATTGTCCAGCCGATTTTTTTGGAAAAATGACGATACATGTACATCCCCACGACATCTTCCAACAGTTTTCCGCGATGGGTAATATCTATTGAACGAGAATCTATCAAATGAAGCAACGCGGCTCGCAAGCTGGATGACAAAAAAAGGTATTTGGACGGTTTTCGCACTTTTTTGGGAGTGGAAGATGAAAAGGGATAAACTCTCAATAATAATTCCGAATCCTCCAAGACTTTCAAAACAATACTCAATGTTTTTATTTCAATGTCTTTTAGATTTCCGGCCATTTTTTCCAGGCTCATTGCCTCCGAACCGGCAAGAATAAAAAGTAAAGCCGGAATTTTGGAAAGTATCTCCCGAGAAAACGGCTTAACTATCGAAATATCTTTTTCGATAATCCTGTCAATAACTGCGTTAAGATTAGCATAAATCGCCGAATCATCTCCAAGAGAGAGAACCGAGGGAATGGAATAAAATTTCAAATATCTGTCAATCGCTCGAATGTCCACGCCTTGCCAATAGTGCATAACCTGATCGCTTATTTTCCGAAGATTATGAAGCGCCTCTTTTGCATTTGCGCTTTCAAAAATAGCGGTTGAAATATCTTTTCCAATTTTGGGAGAAAACTGAACATCGCCCCCGATTTTGTTGATAGAAGCGGATAACATTATGTATTCCGTAAACTTCATCGGATACATTTTTTCAATAGCAGAACGACGAACAACATCCGTCGTGGCATTCAAGGCGATAGCCGAAGATCCAGTTGAAATAATAAAGACTCGCCGAGAACGATCATAAAGCGATTTTAGCGCAAATTGCCATTCCGAATCAAAATGAACTTCATCAACCAACAAAATAACATCCTCCTTCAATTCTGAAAAAGTTACGCCTAATAATTCTTCATAGGCATCAATTATTTCAAACAAATTACTTCCCATTTTTTTTACCGCCTCATCCATAGAAACATACAAAATCCGTTGCCCAAATGATTGCCGGTATTTGAAAAAAATTTGTGCCAGCACTGTCGTTTTCCCAACACCACGAAGCCCAGGAATTATTATCCATCGAGGTTCACCGTTGGAATCTAAAAAATTCAACATATGTTTTTCCAAACAGTTATAAAAATATCGTTTTGGATATTCCTTTCCATCTTGATTATACGCCGAAAGACCCAGGATTTTCGCCTGTTCAGTCATTTGTCTGGAAATGTAATTTTTTATCTCCGAATTAGCCATTTTTGACTATGGTTATTAATTACCATAAAAACCTATGTTTCTATGGTAATGCATTACCATAGAGTTGTCAAGCACCTGTTTTTTGCCTTAAATAAGGCTTTATTTCCAAATTTTTCTATTCCCAATATTTCCAAGATATAGAGAAATAGGCAAAAAATTGCAAAATTTGAGATTTTATCCTTTTTATTCTTTTGACTGAAAGTTTTTGACGCTCTTTCCATCCCAGATTGCGCACATCTTCAATCGGCAAAGTTATCCCGAAAGATTTTTTGCCAATTTTATTTCTTAACCTCAAGTCTCTCAAGCTCATTCTTCCCAAACTCCTCTTCCCATTTAATCTCATATTCCTGTCTTTTCAAAAATCTTTTGCTTGATAAATCTCTCCAATTCCTCTTTCACAACCATCTCCATCTTATCATGCGAAATTTTTCCTCTGCCCAAAAGCACTTCCAGCTTGTTGGCTTTCAGCATCTCATGCAAATAGGCCACCCAATCTTTCATATGCATAATATTCTTCCTTTCAATTTGAAATTCAGCAAAGGACAAAAATTGTTCCACCAAAAGATAGAGTTGGCGCAGTTCTGTCTCCAGCATATAATTTTTCGCCACCACTGCTTCTTTTCTGGTCGGCATCGCACCTTTCCAATTTGTCATTCCCAAATTTTCTTTTTTTCCGCTAATACGATTAACCACCAATTCCGCCGCTGTGCTTCCTGTGATGGCGTAGTGAAATTTGTTTTGCATAGTTGCATAAAATTCTTTAGTGAAATCAGTTCTTGGATCATAATCCACGCTGGTAGCAAAAATATCTTTCACTTTTTCATAAAGATTTTTTTCTGAAGCTCTGATTTTTCTGACTCTTTCCAACCACTCTTCAAAAAATCTTTTTTTCACTCCGCCTTCTGCTAATCGTTCATCGTCCATCACAAAGCCCTTAACCATAAATTCTTTGAGTTTTTGTGTCGCCCAAATGCGAAATTGCGTGCCTCGCAAAGAATTTATGCGATAGCCAACAGAAATTATAGCATCCAGATTATAAAATCTTATAGTTCTATTTACGGCTCTATTTCCCTCTTTTTGAACTACTAAGGATTCCTTAGCAGTTGCTTTTTCATCTAATTCACCGCTTTCAAAAACATTTTTAAGATGCAACAATATGTTTTCCGGGGTACAATCAAAAAGCTCCGACATTTGTTTTTGAGAAAGCCACACCGTTTCCCCTTCGAGATTGACCTCGATTTCCGTTTTTCCGTCCTCTGTTTTATAGAGAATTATTTTATTATTTGATTCTTTCTCCATTTTTTTATTTTAATTCTTTAAATATTTACTGTCCAAAACAGTTGTCAAGAAATCCTTGACAACTGAATTTTCATCCAACTCCTTTGATTTAAAAATATTAACCAGGTGCAAGCTGATATTTTGTTTGGTTGTATCAAATAATTCTGCCATGCGTTTTTGTGGCAACCAAATATTTTCTTCGGAATATAGCACCTCAATATTTATTGACCCTTCCGGTGTTTGATAAAATGCAATTTGGTCATCGGGTATCTTTCTTATTGTCATATTTTTATTTTATAAATCTTATAATGATATTATATCACTCTTTCGATTTCTGGCAACTCTTGAGCTGTGGATAACTTTATTTCATATTCCTCCAATCCCTCACTTCAAACCCCCCTTTTATTCTTTTGACTGAAAGTTTTTGCCGTTCTTTCCAACCAAGAGAGCGTACTTCTTCAATTGGCAAAGTTATCCCGAAAGATTTTTTGCCAATTTTTGTTAACTTACGAATGTTTTTGTCCGTTGATTTTTTATCCGCCATATTTTTTGTATTTTTATATTAGTTACGTAATCAATTACTTACCTCTCAATTCTACCCCCAAAGAAAATTTTTGACAAAAAAAATCGCCCCCACTCTGAAAATGCAATTGAATGATTTGAAAAATTTTTATTTTTTAGACATCTGCAAAATATCTCTTATCTTTGTTTTTATAAGCTTTTTACAATTTAGATCGTAAATTCTTTAGGTTTTCCAAAAGTTCATCATAAAGGATAAAACTTATGTTTTTAAGTGAAACGCCTAGTTTTCTGAAATCTTCAGATTCTTTTTCATTGGAAAACTGCTGACTCGAGCCTGCAATAATATATCCTCTAGGGCGAACAACTCTAATGTCAACACCTTTTTTCCGCTTAATTGCTTTAATATATGCATCTGAGTTCTTTATTATTTCATCTATGTAATTTTCAATTTGAGATATTGCTTTTGCAATTTCTGAATTCCAATAATAATTTTCATGACTACTATCAAAAGACAATAGTGGAGTATTGTGTCTTTTTATTTCAAAAATATCTATAAATCCATATACATCAGTTAAAACAAAATCTGGGTAACTAACTTCTAAGCTTATATTTTGCTTTTCAATTGTGGTCACATAATTTGCGAGAAAACGGAAAACTTTGTCTCTTAAAAAATCTTGCCATACTTTTTCATTGAGAACCTTCTTTGATAAATTAATCTCAAATTCCTTTATTACTTCATCAAGAAAAATTTTATCTGTAGTATTTTTTGTATTACGGATGAGAGTGCTTCGTTCATTTCTAATTGCACCTCTCTTGCCCTTAAGAGCGGACTCAAAAATTTTTGGGAACAAATTATTAAGCGACTGCAAATCCTCTGTATTTAATTTTTGACTAATTTTCTTTCTCCTTAATATTGACGCTATCTCTCCTCCTTTATATTCATCGAAATTTACTGTTGAAATTTTAATTTTTTTAGGAAATCTGGTTGATAGAAATGATGCAACAGCTTCGCGTAGCTCATTATTATTATCCTCGTTCATCCTGCTAAGTCTTGACAAAAGATTTTTTATATCAACATAAGGAAAGATGATTGTTGTGGAATTTTTAGTTGTCTTGATTGATTTATTTTTTTTATTAGAAACTATAAGTTCTAATTTCTTATTTGGGCTAAGATTATTTTTAAGTGCAATTAAAAAAAAGACGCCTTTTTTCCCAAAGCCATATCCGCTTCGATTTAAATACAATCCGGACGGCAATCCCTGAAAATCATCTAATATAATTTTTTCAACAAGCTCGGCATTCTTATCCCTGAGATAATAAATTGTCTTTTTTGATTTTCTATAAATCTCGTAAACACAAAATTTTTCCTCTTTGGGATCAAAATATTTTTCAGGTATTTCAATTGTTTCTTTCATATTTTAATTGCTAAATTTAGACTGATTCCTCAAATCTTCTCCTGCGTTCATCTAGCGTTTCTCCTTCAAACATCCAGTAGTCTGTACCCGCTATGCCATAATCATAGCCAAGAATTTTTTGTGCTGATTTAGAAAGACTTGTAATTTCTCCGTTATACTCAATTGATCTATTGTCCACAACCCTAGCTTTAATATTTTCATCTCGAGAAAAAATAAGCTCTGACCCAACTGGAATATCTACCATTTTAAAATTGAAAACCGCTCTATTTGTTCTCGCTTGATCAAGGGCTTGCTGATCCTCTTGCGATTCAACAAAATCCTTTTTTGGGGTAACATTTTCTATTTCTGCAAGTTTTAGTGCTGAAACAACTCGCTCCGGACTTATTTCAAAAAACTCACGACTTGACCGCACTCGATGATCTAAAAAAGCATCATGAAGTTGTTTTTCAACAAACCCAGCATCCCTTACCGTACATGCATAAAAACATTCAAAAGGTAGTGGAACGCCCGTTGTATCCAATGAACGAATGCGTTGTTCCAAATCCGTTGTTAGTCCAATTTTTACATATCCTGGCATTGCCTCATTTATGAGAACATAAATTATTTCATTCATGATGTTAATTTATTTTTAAAATTTAACCTAAGAATTCTTAATTATTCCAACAACTTTTCCATTTATAAAAAACTCATCATCGGGATGAAGATAAATTGGCTCATAATCATAAGTTGAATCAGATTTAAGGATAACTTGTCCGTTTTTTCGATCATCAATAAATCTTTTTATAACTCCATTATTATCAACAATAACCAAGACGACTTCATTATTATCTGGAACAGATTCGTCCTTTTTTATAATCACATAATCACCGCTTTCAATTTTCTTCCCTCCAATTTCAGCACGATTCATTGAATGTCCATCAGCTTCAATAGCAAAAAGATTTTCCGGACTAGATTGATCAATTAATTTTCCTGAAACACGCAAAAAACCTTGAAAATTCTCCTTTGCAAAAATTGTCGCCGGACCACAGCTTGCAGTTCCAATAATTGGAATAGAAAAAACACGAGAAGCTTTTTTAAGAATTCCCTTGGCCCATGCGGGTTTCATTGAGGCTTTTTCCATAACCCCCCTTACACGATCAATTTTCACAAAACCTTTCTTTTCCAATTGGAGAAGGTGGTGTTTTATCTTCTGTGGAGATTCGTTTGGAAGACCTATCCCTTTGGCAATTTCTCGAAATGTCATTTGTGCCAAATTATGCTTTTTTGAAAACTCTAAAAGAGTCTTTTGAATTGAATGCATCATATCTTTATACTAAGCTAGGAAACATTTTTTGTCAATATGCTCTTTATTTACTTGACAAGCGGTCGGGCTTTTTGCTAAAATTAAAGGTAATCCAAAACAAAAACGGGTGGTAGCCCGTCTTTGAAATTGCGTTGGTCGAAATCCAACAATTCTTCTAATAATTAAAGGATAGCACACTTTCAAATTTTGGGGAATAATTATTAACTTTACCCAAATGGGAAAACTACAAAAATACACTCTCGATTACAACGAGAAAAAAAGTAAATGGGAGCTCGAAAATGATAAAACTGATAAAGTTATAAAAACTTTCGAGACTAAAGAAATGGCCGTCTCCCGAGGCGCCTTAAGAAAAGTTTTAGGCGAAGATGGCGGTTCGGTGAAAATTCAAAAGCTAGACGGGAAATTTCAAGAAGAAAGAACTTACCCAAAAAGCAAAGATCCTATTACCTCTAAAGGATAGGTAATAATAAAAACAGAGAGTTTTATACTCTCTGTTTTTATTCCTTAAACTCAAAATTATTTTAACAAAAATTTCTCCCACTCACCCCAATCCCCTTTTTCACACTTCTCCCAATTATAAATTTCTTCAGAATTAATTATCCACTCACCGTTTCTCTCAATAACAATTCCGCCAAAAACTTTTTTATTTTTCTGATCGGCGAGATGTTTTTGCAAAGCTTCTGCTTTGGCTTTGGTTTTTCCACTTCCATCACGATCGCCTAATTGTTTAATCTCCAATATTCCTAAGCGCCCATCGTTAAGCTGGACGAGATAATCAGGGTAAAATGTAAAAATCTCATTGTTGTATTCATAGCGCACGCCGAAATAGTCTTGTTTGTTTTCTCCATTTTTCCACCACCATGAAATTTTTTCAGAATTACTATCAAGAAATTTATCAAAATGCTTTTCCGGTTCAGAACGATCTTTGCCTAAATAGCATTTATCATAAGCGTATTTTTTCACTTCAACTAATTCATCGGTATGATCATTAAAAAATAATTCTTTCGGTAATTCGAAATCATAATACTTTTCACTTTCTTTTACCTTCTCACGAACCTCGTCCTCTTTCACTTCTCGATATGCCTCAATAGATTCTCTGAGTATTTTTTCAAAAATTGCTTTATTGCCATTGTGCAAAAATATTTTTTGAGTCAAAAAACTTGGCTCACTCCAACTCTCCGCACCTAAATATTTTCTAAACCAACAATAAATAGCCGTTTTCACTGGAGAAACAGAACGCTTCACGCCACGAAACGATCCTAAATTACTTTTTATAACCTGCTTAAACATATTTTCCAAATCATTGCTGGCAATCATCAGTCGCTTGATTGTTTCTGGCGCAATCTTCCCCTGCAATTCATCAAAAGATTTCATGTCCAGCTTAGTGTCAGCAATTATCTCTTGCTCGTAGTGTTTTATGTTCAGAGAAATACCTTTTTTTTCAACATTCAAAATACACTCCGCAAAAAGTGCATGATCACCCTTGAGGCCAAAATATTCATTAGCAGATTTTTCAAAAGTTGGCGTGAAACTGGCGGTTATATCACCATAATCAACTCTCTGTTTATAATACGAAGTGAGTTTTATTGGTTTATAATCCTCAATTCTTTTACTGTTAAGATGTTTGATGATATTTGGATTATATTCTTCTTTCTTTACTAAAATACTTTGGACATTGGTATAGATATATCCGCGATTCAAATCTTCGCTATCATAATGTTTTTGTTCTGGCATACGCAAAATGCGCCCGACAGTTTGAATTTCGAAAGTTTCGCTGTGTGATTCTCGAAATTTCACCAGAATATGGGCGCGTGGACAATCCCAACCAGTATCAATCGCTTGTTTGAAAATGAGAAACTCAATTTCATTGTCAGGTTCCGAAATCCAGTCAAGCAGTTCCGATTTTTGATCAGTCAACCAAATAGCTAGCTTACCATTTCCATTACCATTTTTTCGCTCGACAATATTTCTTTTACCAAGAAATTCTCGCACCGCTTCAATTTTGTCTTTGCCAGCTTCGGCGGTTGGAATTTGAATAAGCACCAACGGATTAACCTTTACTTTTTCCTTTTCAAACAATTTCTTGAGTTCCAGTCTTTTTTGATATGCCATTTCTAAAACAACCTCTTGCGAATCTTTTTCATCGTTTTCAATTTTGTTGATTCCCTCATTGATAATCAATTCTTTTTTGATCATTCCTTCTTCAATCACTTCGGCTGGATTTACTCGCACAATTTCAAAAACATTTTGTGTGATAGTCGGCGTCGCACTCATTTCTAAAATCACATCAGCATCAATTTCTTTTCGAAGCTCACTGGTTCTTTCCGCTATTGCTCCAATATGACTTTCGTCAATGATCAAAACAATTTGTCTTTGCTCTCTAGTTTTTGCCAATACTTCACGAAAATTTATTTTCTCTCCGTCTTTCATCAAGACATTTTTCCAATCTCCAGATTCTCGATCCTTTGTTCGCAATTTTTCCCAATTAGCCACCACGACTTCATTTCTCACAATTCTTTCTCTTCCTCCATTAAATTCTTCTTCAATCAAAGAAACTCTTGGAGATCCGCCAAAAATTCTCTCAAGACTATGCTTGCTTTGCAAATGCAAATTACCCTTGCCAATACTAACCCAGACAAAACATAAATCCGTTTCCGGCATTTCACGAATAAGTCCTTCGATAAATTTGGCAGTCATCACAGTTTTCCCGCTTCCGGTTGGAGCTTGAAAAACACAAACCTCACCAATTCCTTCCAACTCCAAAAGTCCTTTCACTTTATCTGTGAGTTGATCAACGGCTCTTTCTTGATATTCTTTAAGATTAATATTCATATATTTCTTCATAAACTTCTAATATTTTTTGTGGGATTGGTTCTAGCTGAGTATCTTTCCAATTAATAAAATCGCTTTTGTCCAAGCCAAGAGGATCAAGCGTAAAACAATACAAAACTTTTTCACCCTTCATTTTGTCCAACTCTTTTTTGAGTTCTTTCAATCCCTTGCGTTCAACAGAATAATACACTGACATAATTTTTCCATTTTGTTCAAAAATTGCAAAATCTTCGGCTTTCTTTTTTTCATCAAAAATTCCCTCACGAATACAAAGCATTTCCGTGCATTCTCGCGTAAGTTTAATTTTCATATCATCACCATTGACTGTCTTTTTTACGAAACCAGTTTTGAAATATTTTAGATTACCACCAAGTCCTTCAATTTTTTCGCCTTTTGAATTTTTATAACCCTTGATAACTTTTTCAATTCTAGGATAAGTGACACGCCGACAAATTCCATATTCTTGAATTTCCTTTTCATTCAGTCCTTTTTCTCGAAGCTTTTTTTCTAGTCCATTGAGTTCATTGTTGGTACATAAAATAAATTGTCTTTTCCCATCATCATATTTATTTAGTTCAATAACAGCATGTCCAGTTGTTCCCGATCCAGCCATAAAGTCAAGAATTAATGAATCTTTTTTTGAAGCCAAAATTAATATTTTCTTAATAAGTGAGACTGGCTTAGGATTATTAAATAATTTATCACCCAAAATATTTTTTAATTCCATTGTTCCATTCGTTGTCGTTCCAGCATTATCCCACCATGTATTTGGGGTAAGGCCTCGCTCCTCGGCTTCCCATAAAAATCTTTTTCTTTGTGGCCTACCTTCTCCATTTTTTCCGAATACAATTCTATTATCGGCCAAAAGTTCTTCGAACTTTTTTAAGTCATTTTTCCAACAATTACCTTTTCCTGGATAATATACTTCTCCGGTATTTGGATTTTTTACTGGGTACATTTGATTTTTTCTTACGCCACCGGCTTCAAATGGATCCGCCTTCCATGGCCCCCTTGAGTCGTCATCTGAATTACTAAAACCTTCAAGAATAGCTGGCAATTTGAAATTTTTCCTATAGCTTTGATCAAATATGGATTTATCTTTCGCATAAGCAAGATTATAAGTGTGCGACACAGAAACTAAGGCTGGGTTTGTTATGGACTTAGTGCTATTCCAAACAAAATTAGCAACAAAATTATCTTCTCCAAAAATTTCATCGCAAAGCATTTTTAATTGTGCAATCTCGTTATCGTCAATACTAATAAAAATCAGTCCTGTTTCTTTCAAAATATTTTTCGCAAGTCTTAATCGCTTGCCCATAAATGAAATCCATTTACTATGACGATATGCATCTTCCTTATCCACATAATTATCATTGTAAATAAAATCTTTATTTCCAGTATTATATGGCGGATCAATATAAATCACATCTATTTTTCCTTGATGGGTAAAATTCAAAACAGAAAGGGCGTGATAGTTATCACCCTCAATTAAAATATTTATTGGCTCATCTGAATTGGTTTCAATTTCTTTGCCCTTAATTTCTTTCAAAATTGGCAAAGCATTCACAGCATCTTTTTCAAATTGTTCTTTCACTTTTTCCTCATCCCAAATAAGCCCGTACTTTTTGCGGGAATTCATCTTTTCAATAATTTTCAAGAGGTCATCCCTTGATAAGTCTTTATATTTTTCGTTTTCTATTTCTGCCATAACTATAACCTTTTTATATGTTCTTATATTATCACTAACCAACCAACAATTCAAGGCAACTAAATAACAACCAGAAGAGACACCCATTCATTTTTCACGATAATTTGCTATATTTGATTATCTTCAACAGTTGCAAAAACAAAAAGTGAACAGGCGATTTTTTAGCGTGTTCACTTTTTGAGGCACAGATAATTCAAGGAAATGCCTTCTTGATTTTTATAATTTAGCTTTTTCTTAACTTAACAGAAATTGCCAAAACATAGACAGCACAGACTCCAACAACAGCGTACACAATTCTTGAAAGGACTGACATATCTCCGAAGATAGTGGCAACCAAATCAAAGTTTAAAATTCCAACTAATCCCCAGTTCAACCCTCCAACGGCCAAAAGGATAATCGCCACCCAATCGATAGCATTTAATTTATTCATACAAACATCCCCTTTCCGTACAAATATTTCATTTTGTTTTTTGTTTACTAACTAAATATATTATACCACAAAAAAAATAATTAGCACTACATTTTTCTGGAATCATACGCCCAATGAAGAACTGCCTGACGTTGACGAGCTCGACAACTCAAATCTCCTTTCTGGCAATTCTTTTTTATCTGCGCAACATGCCGAATGATAGCTCTCCATCTTTTTATCTGCCGAGTATCATCCACACATCTTCGACCCATATAATAACGGCAGTACCATTGGAACCAACCTCGCGGATCATCCGCCCATATCCAGCCTTTCTTTTTCCAAACAGAAAGGGGTTGTGAAGCGTTGATTCTAAAAAAATTAACCTTCGAATCGTGAAAAACAGAGTTAAGCTTGGCTTTCTCAAACCAATCAGTTGGAAATTCTTTTCGGCAATCAGTCATATATTTTCCGCCAAAAACTCCAAGCTCCAACATCTTCTTTGGAGTTAGCTCCGGTTTAAAATCCGGATCAAAATTTTTCCCGACCGGCTCGGATAATTCATAACTATAGCCGAATTGCATTTTGTCTCTAACTTTTACTTTTTTTATACGCATTGTGTATTACGTAATCAATTACTTACCTCTCCATTTTACCCGAAAACAATCTTTCTAGCAAAAACAAAATAAATATTTTACGCTAAGGAGAAAAAAGATTATACTTGAAGTAATATGGAAAATAACCACGAAAATAAAACACATCATGATCGTTCATTCCTTGAGCAACTTGCAATTGATGCCACGCATCAGATTGGATCACTCACTTCCCTTATTATCCACTCAATTTTCTTTGTGGGAATTTTTTCCTTGCAATGGTTTGGTTATAATTTTGACCAAATAATGCTACTCCTCACTACTGTTGTTTCTCTGGAAGCAATTTATTTGGCAATTTTCATCCAAATGACTGTCAACCGTCAATCACACAAACTCACCAAAGTGAGCAAAGAAATGGAAGATATCTCTGAAGATGTGGAGGAAATTTCCAAAGACATTGATGAAATTAGCGAAGATGTCGAAGATATCGAAGAAGGAATTGGCAAGGGTGATGAAAAACTAATTCTCAAACATCAATACAGCCAAGAAAGAATTCATCATATAGAATTGATCCTAAAAGAACTTCTTAGTGAAGTTCGTGAGCTAAAAGACAAACACAAATAAGCTTCTACTTTTTATTTTTGCTAACTTTTCTGGCACCCACTTCATCTGATCCAAAGTGATGGGCTATTTCGTGCCAAACAGTTTCTCTGATTTGCTTTTTCAAAGCATCTTCCGTTTGGCACAAACTTTCGATAGAATTTTTGAAAATGGTAATTTTGTCCGGGAAAACCGGTCCAACATTGAGTCTTTTGGATTGATGATAGCCTTCGTAGAGCCCAAGTAGGAGTACATTCTTGCCTGAAAGCTTTGCTTTTCTCATTTGCTCTGGAGTGGGAAAATCCTCAGCGAAAAAAACAAGATTATTAATTTTATCCCGAAATGCTTCCGGTACACTATCAATCGCCTCCCCCATCCACTTTTCAAATTGCTCCCTAGAAACTTTCATAGTTTCAAAAAATTATCTTATATTAAAGGGATTACACGTTTGACAAGAAATTACTCATGTAGGGTAATATTTACAGATAAATCCTTAAGTAAACCAGCACTACGCTATTTTAAATATGGAAATTACGCTTTAGTAATTTTGAGTCAAGCGTGTAAGCCCTGCGCACTATATATTTTCTCAAACAAAATTCCCGCCGCAACCGCCACGTTCAGTGATTCAATTTCGCCAGACATTCCAATTTTCACTTTTCTATCCGCCAATTTCATTATCCCCTCCTCCACTCCATTAGCTTCATTACCAAGTACTAAACAAAAAGTTTTATCTTGAAAAATTTTATCATCCATAACTTCGCCATCCAAACTAGTCACAAAAATTTTCATCTTCTGTTTTATCTCCCCAAATATTTTCAAGTTTTCATCTTTGGCAATATTTAATTTGAAAATTGCATCTTTGGCCGCGCTAATTGTTTTGGCATTATAAATATCAGCACATTTTTCATCGACGATAATGTTTTTGAGTCCAAAAGCTACGGCAGTACGCAAAATTGTACCTAGATTCCCTGGGTCAGCTATTGCGTTTAGATAAATCACAACTTCATCTAAATTTAGTTCTTTTTCTTGTTTTTCAAAAATTCCTGCAATTCCCGAGGGAGTGGATAGCGAAGAAAAATATTTATTCACTTTTTCATTAATGACAAAGTGGTCGGGAAACTTTTCAATTATTTTGTCTATTTTTTCATCTGCTTTTTCAAGAAGTTCTTCGCTAACAAAAAGTTGTTTTGGTAAAAATCCCGCGCTTATTGCGTCATATATGATAATCAAATTTTCCACCAAAAACTGCCCCGAAACATCTCGAACTTTTTTGTCTCCAAGTTTCTTCAAAAATTTAATCTTTTCATTATCTGTGCTTATTATTTTCATATTTTTAATTTCTTAAAATTATTTTCTACTACCACTCTTTTGCCAGTTTTTTTCTCCAGTTCTAATCGAGCATTCTTAGCCACTCGCCCGCCTTTTTTCGCTGGGATTTTATTTTCTTCCAATCCCTTGCTTTCTAGTGTCTCGGCGATTTGACGAGTAGAAAGTTCTGCCAAAGCCGTAAAAACTAATTCAGCGTCTGACATATAATCACGCAGATTTTCAGTCTTCAATTTTTTCAAATTTTTGTGTTCTCTAACGGAAAAATCACTCCATTCTTTGTGAATAATATTAGTAAGAATCGCATATTCATCTTGCTTTTCAACTTCATTATTTTTCCAATAATCAGTAAGCTTATTCCTAATTTCTTGACCCATCATTCTTTGCTGAATCCATTCTTTGCTTCGTCCCATTTTCTGCCAATAGTCTCGACTGCGATTAAGGGCTTTCTCCGGATCAGATATTTCTTCTATTCTTTCATAGCCAACTCTCGCCAACCATAATTTTATTGGTTCAGCTTTTTTGCTTGGAACTGACTGAATAAGACGCAATAATGTTTCCACATCAGCCGCATCAGTTTCTCTCATTTTGTCATCCTGAGCCAACATTTTCAACTGGTCACATTTTGTGACCACTTCACTACCCTCATTTTTCAAGCGATTTTTTAATGTTGTCCAATATGTTTTTGCTTTATTATATTCTATTTGTTCTGTTAGTATAGCTATTATATCAATTACCGAAAAATACCAAAGTTCTTTTTTCTCATCCCAAACCCTCCTAATATTTTTCCCCTCAAAAATAGCCAAACCTTTTTCTTTTTTCATATTGTTTTTTTAAATTATTTTTTCTTTTTTACTTCTAAAAGCTTTTTTACTTCCCTATCGAAATCGGAAATGTAATTTTTATCTTGCTCCACGCGATATTTTTCATATTCGTCGAGTGCTAATTCTTCCGCTACTGCATGACTCACCCTACCTAAATCTCCCAGAATATCACGATCATTAAGTTTTAAAAATTCACTTAGCTTTTTATTCCAGTCCAACATAAACATGGCTTTTTTACGCTTAGCTTGCGACTCGGCAAAAATTAGATATTGCTCAACTATACTATTTAGACCTGCGAGCTCTTCTTTGTTTAAATAATTTTTAGCAATCACCATATCTGATTTGCGTATAGCTCCTTGTGGACTGTTTTTCCAATTAGTGAGGCCTACATTTGTTTTTCTACTATCTACACGACTGCTAATAATTTCTGCGGCTGTATACCCTGAAATGGCAAAATGCAATTTATTTTGCACAGTAGCAAAAAAATGTTGAGCTTCAGCCCTATTTTTATCATAATCCACACTGCATTGCGCATAGATATCGGTAATTTTTTGGTAAAACCTACGCTCACTACTACGGATATCCGCTATACGAGCCAATTGTTCTTCGAAATAATCTTGACCAAAAGTATAATTGGGAGTCTTGAGTCGTTCATCATCCATTGTAAAACCCTTAATGATGTATTCTTTCAGTCTTTCTGTGGCCCAAATTCTAAATTGCGTCGCCCGTGTACTGTTCACGCGATAACCGACAGAAATAATAGCATCGAGATTATAAAACTTTGTTTTATAATTTTTTCCGTCTTTGGCAGTTATTTCCAAAATGGAAATAACTGAATTTTCAGCTAGTTCCCCACTTTCAAAGATATTTGCTAAATGCTTATTGACGGCGGGGATACCAACATCAAAAAGTTCCGCTATTCTTTTTTGCGTAAGCCAGATATTTTCGTTGCGTAAAAATATCTCTACTTTCACATTACCATTTGGCGTAGTGTAAAGCAAAAATTCAGTAAAACTATTATTGGGAATTATTTGTTTTTTCATATTTTTATCCTAGTGATATTATATCATTATTCTACCACATCCTGCGAAACTGTCAATGATTTTTTTTGACAAAATAAGACCCGCTAAAAAGCAGGTCTATTCTTGGCGGTATGCGTTCGAAAAAAATTTTAATAGAAATATCAAACCTTAAGGAACATCGTATGTTGCAGTTGGTGAAGTTGTGGAATCCGGTGCTTCTGTCCGACAACTTGAACAAAAAACTGAACCCAAGAAAGCACTTAGAATAGTAAAAATAATTAATACTATCCCCATTAATCTTGAAATTTTTCCTTTCCGCAAGATCAAGAAAATACTCGCTAACAAGGGGAATAGCAGAAAAACTCTCGTCGCCTTAAACTCGCTAGCAGTATCATAGGGAGAACTTATAAAAACAAAACTTAAGAGGATGGCCATCAAAAAAAGAACAACTCCAAACACTTTAGACCAGCCCTGTTTCCTCAAAAAATATCCGCCCCAGAAATAAAACATAAAAATTCCTGGAATTCCGACACTGACATTCTCATTTAATTTAAAATGATTTAAAATAAAAACAAAAGAAATGGCTAGGACGAAAGTAATTAAAATAAAAACTGCGCAACGGCCTATTTTCTTTAATAATTCTTTGATTGATAACATATGCGTAATATTGCTGTTTATTATTTATAATCCAATGCTTTCAATAATGCTTTAGAATCGGTATTAGCACCCTCAAAGGAGCTAAGAGTAAACCCTACTATCGAGTATGTATTATCTTTATAAGATTTTTTGAAATCAACTATAATTCCATGTATAGCATCTGGGTATTTTTCAAATGCTCCCTCATACATAACTTTGGTAAATTTGACAATAGATCTTGTCTCAACGGCGACTAAAGGAGAATCGCTTTTGGGGGCTACTTTGCGCAATTCATCTGTTGAAATTAATTTACCCAATTCATTCCGACTAAATAAAAATTTATCCTGACTGAAATTTCCTTTCAATTCATCGCTAAAACCTTTGGAAAATTCTTGGTAATCTTTATCATCCCAAGCTTGAAACATGTCATCAACTAGCGGTTCGACGCTGGCTAATATTATCGTCCTGTCTTGGCCGGTAATTAAGGTCGAGGAAGAATAAGATGAAACTGCCATATAAAAAGTGCTTGGAACAATAAAAATAATTACTAATGCCCCCAATACTCTCAAGAATTTGCCTTGCCAAAAAATCAAAAAAATACTCGCTAACAATGGAAATAGTGAAAAAACTATCGTCGTTTTAAACTCGTTTGTAACATATTTAGGATTTACAAAGGTAAGATTTAGGACAATAGCTGTTAGAAATAAAATGATTCCCAACGCCTTAGACCAACCATGTTTCCTTAAAAAATATCCGCCTAAAAAATAGAACACTAAAACGATTGTAATTCTAGTAGCGACAAGCACACTCAAATTAAAATACTTCAGGACAAAATATAACAAAAAAGGCAAGGTGCAGACGACTAAAGCATGAACCACCCACAGACCCATTTTTTTCAGTATTAGTAATATGTGTATGAAATAATTTTTCCAATCTCTATTTTTGAAATTCAATAAAAATCGGCCGATCGGTTTGAGAAGAAAGATCAGTAGCAATAAAGTTATGCCCGCGAATACCCAGCCAGTGACTGAACCAAGACCGCCTTTTTCTGTTAGTCTATATATTGCCCCAAAACCGAGAAGCATAGCGACAACAAAGGCTAACCAGTATGACAAAGTTTTAAGTATTGATTTAATTCGATCCATGGATTTGAGATTATTACCTCTATCACTATATTACCAAATAAAATGAATTCAATCAATAAATTTAAAATTATTTTTTCTTTTTTATTTCTAAAAGCTTTTTTACTTCTCGATCAAAATCAGATTCAAAAAGCCTATCCTGAATAGGACGATATTTTTCAAATTCGCTTTCAGCAAAAGTCTTGGCTATTTCCGCTGTAATTTTTCCAGAATTTTCCAAGATTTTTTCATTGTTATATTTCAAAAAAGTGTTCAATTTTTCCGACCAGTCTTTCGTTGTCATAGGAACGCCTTTTTCTGCCTGATGCTCCGCGTAGTCCAAGTACATTGTCACAATTCTGTTTAAAAATTTTATTTCTCTTTTTTCCAAATAATTTTTAGCAATAACAACATCTGATCTTAAAATTTTTCCATCTGGAGCTTTCTTCCAAGCCGTAAGCCCCATATGATCTTTTTTATGATCTGCGCGATTGACTATTAATTCTGCGGCAGTATGGCCATGCGTGGCAAAATGAAGTTTGTTTTGGACGGTAGCAAAAAAATCTTTGGTTGTTGAGGAATTTATATCATAATCCATAGCACTGGCATAAATGTCAGTAATTTGCTGATAAAAATTTCTCTCGCTTTCCCGAATATCGCGAATTTCAAGAATTAAATCTTTGAAATATTGCTTACTCAAATATGCTCCGTTTTTAAGTCTGACATTATCCAGCACATAGCCACGAATAGCAAAGTCTTTCAAGACCTGCGTAGCCCATTTCCGGAAATTAGTTGCTCTTTCGGAATTTATTCTATAACCAAGAGCAATAATCGCTTCTAAATTATAATGTTTTGCTCGGTAATCCTTACCATCATTGGCAGTTATTAGGAAATTCCTAATAACTGATTTTTCCTCTAACTCATCGGTTTCAAAAATATTTTTTAAATGTTCGTTTATCGTTGGAATTTTAACTGCAAAAAGCTTAGCAATAAGTTTTTGTGTCAGCCAGATATTTTCGCTTTCTACTCTTACTTCAATTCCTTCTTCTCCTGCTTGAGAAGTAAAAATTAAAAATTCTACAGTTGAATTATGAATAATAAGTTTTTTATTATCTTTTTTCATATTTTTATTCCAGTGATATTATATCATTATTCTACCACATCCAGTGAAACTGTCAATATTAAGTCTTCTCCAATACAAGATAAGCCTGAACGAGTCACCCATTCCAATACAAAATGAGCCCGAAAGCCCATTTTGCAGTACGGTGCATCAGGGCGATTTAAACGGCGTAAAGGGAGTTTATCACATCAATATTATTGACGAAATTACTCAATATGAGATGATAGCTACAGTAGAGGGAATTAGTTATCAATTTCTCACGCCAGTTCTTCAAGAATTATT
>JAURXY010000010.1 GCA_030654225.1 bacterium | reverse complement strand
TTGCAAAAGCTTGCTGGTTTGAGTGGCAGTAAGATCAAGCGAAAAACACTCAATAATTTTTTTAATTTGATAACTCGTTAATTTGGCTTTATTAAACATCATTTAACTATTTTAACATAGTTTCTGATGGTCTAGAGCCTTTTTATATATAAAAGCTAATTTTAGTAGCATTATTTTTTAACGAACCGTTGACTAATCTTAAATTAACGGTAATTAGCTTATTAGTCAAATCTCGACAACTGCTTATTTTAGTGATAAACTGGAATAGTTGAAATAAATTAATGAAAATTAACCATTTAGCAATATAAATTTATGATTATTCAATACTACGGACATTCTTGTTTCAAAATAACTACCAAACCGGCCGGGCGAGGCAAGGATGATGTGGCGGTTTTTTTCGATCCGTTTGACAAGTCAGTGGGGCTTCGGCCACCGCAAGGGCAGGCTGATTTGGTGTTGGTTAGCCATGATCATCATGATCATAATAATGTCGAAGCGTTGAAGGGTGAACCGTATGTGATTGATATCCCAGGAGAATATAGCGCTAAGGGAGTAAATGTGATTGGAATTTCATCTTTTCATGACGATAAAAATGGAGCAGAGCGAGGGATAGACACAATTTATGTTTTAGAAACAGAAGATTTGCGCATTTGTCATTTGGGCGACCTCGGAACTGATTTGTCAGAGAAACAATTGGAAAAAATAAATGGGATTGATGTGCTAATGATTCCAGTTGGCGGTGGAAACTATACAATTGATGGTAAGAAAGCTGTGGAAATTGTGAAAAAGATTGAACCAAAAATTATCATCCCGATGCACTATAAGATGAAAGGTTCTACGGTTGACATTGATGACGAGAAAAAATTCTGCAGTGAAATGGGCAGTTGTCCAAAAGAAAAAGTTTCTAAAATTAATATCAAAAAGAAAGATTTAGAAGAAAAAGACATGGAAGTTGTGTTAATGGATATAGAATAAATTTTTCGTAGTTCGTAAATGATGAATATATTTAATAAAATAGAAGAAATTAGAAAACAGCCGGATCATATTCGTCTGCGTTGGGCGTGGGGGCTTACGGTGGTGGGAATGTTTTTCATTATAATTATCTGGATGATTTCATTTTCTGCTCAAATTAGTAGTTTGAATAGTGAAAAAAAACCTGTGAACAACATAAATAATGGAAGTGCTATGCAAGAATTGAGTGCACAAAAAAAATCTATTGAAGATGCTACGAGTCAACTGAAGAATGTTTTGGGTAACCAATCGCAAAATAATGATGCTAAAAATTTAAATAATCAATAAGGCTGTCTTCCTAAGGCCGAGCTTTAGGATTTTTAAAAGCTCGGCTTTATTTTAAGATAACAAAATCATATGCCAAAAGAAAAAATTCTAGAAGAAAAACCAGATTTTTCTGCTAATGTTCGTGCTCGTGAGATAACTGAAGAAATTCAACAATCCTATTTGGATTATGCGATGAGCGTGATTGTTTCCCGCGCTCTTCCGGATGTTCGTGATGGTTTGAAACCAGTGCATCGTCGAATTCTCTATTCAATGTGGCAAAGTGGACTTCGTGCCAGCGCGAAATTTCGAAAATCAGCTACGGTAGTTGGAGAAGTGCTTGGAAAATATCATCCGCATGGCGATGTAGCGGTGTATGATTCAATGGTGCGTATGGCGCAAGATTTTTCTTTGCGTTATCCAATGGTTAAAGGACAAGGAAACTTTGGTTCAATGGACGGCGATGGTGCGGCGGCCTATCGATATACCGAAGCCAAACTATCTGCGATGGCGGAAGAAATGCTTTTTGATATCGAAAAAGACACCGTGGATTTCGTGCCAAATTTTGATGGACAGCACAAGGAACCAACAGTTCTTCCAGCCGGTCTACCCCAACTACTTCTCAATGGTTCAATGGGAATTGCTGTGGGAATGGCGACTAACATTCCTCCACATAATCTCACTGAACTAATTGACGGGATAAATCATCTGATTGAAAACCCAGAAGCATCCATCGATGATCTTTGCGAATATATTAAAGGACCAGATTTTCCAACCGGTGGAATAATTTATAACAAAAAAGATATTGTCGAAGCCTACAAGACTGGACGAGGAAAAATTTTGACTCGCTCCAAAGCTGACATTGTTGAAACTAAGACAGGAATGTTTCAAATTGTCATCACAGAAATTACTTATGCTACTAACAAGTCAACTTTGATTGAAAAAATTGCTGACCTTGTGCATGAAGGAAAAATCTTAGGAATAAAAGATTTGCGTGATGAATCAGATAAAGATGGTGTGCGAATTGTGGTGGATCTTAAAAAAGATGCTTATCCACAAAAAGTTCTAAACAAGCTTTTCTCTCTCACGGACTTGCAAAAAAACTTTGGTGTGAATATGTTGGCACTGGTCAATGGCATTGAACCGCAAGTGCTAAATCTAAAAGCAATTTTGGAAGAATATATTAAGCACCGAAAAATTGTAGTGACCAGAAGAACTAAATTTGATTTGGACAAAGCTAAAGATAGAGCGCATATCCTAGAAGGACTCAAAATTGCTTTGGATAATATTGACGCGGTGATTGATACGATTAGAAAATCCCCTACCAAAGAAGAAGCACATAAGAGTTTGATGAAAAAATTCAAACTTTCTGAGCGTCAAGCTACTGCGATTTTAGAAATGAGATTGCAAACATTGGCCGGACTGGAGCGAAAGAAAATTGAAGATGAATTGGCGGAGAAAATAAAACTCATAGCTGAATTGGAAGCGATCTTGAAAAGTGAAAAGAAAATTGCAAATATTGTGCAAGAAGAATTGGAGAAAGTCAAAGAAAAATATGGCGATGAGAGGAGAACGAAAGTGATCAAATCCGGCGTGGGCGAATTCAAACAAGAAGATCTTGTGCCAAATGAAGAAGCCATCATTACTCTTTCCAAAGATGGTTATATCAAAAGAATGAACCCATCTGTCTATAAAGTGCAAAAGCGTGGAGGCAAGGGCGTGATTGGTGCCACTACTCGGGAAGGTGATGAAATTCAAAAGATGCTTGGCGTGATGGCGCATGACAATCTTCTGTTTTTCACTAACACGGGAAAAGTTTTCCAAACTAAGGCTTATGAAATTCCAGAATCAACTCGCATTGCTAAGGGTCAATCAATCGTTAATTTCTTGTCATTGTCTCAAGATGAATCTATCACTGCGCTCATCCCTTTCAACAAAGATGATAATTATAAATATCTATTTATGACTACTCAGATGGGCACAGTCAAGAAAACTGCCATCTCGGAATTTGAAAATGTGAGAAGATCAGGACTAATTGCCATCAAACTCGAAAAAGAAGATGCTCTGCGATGGGTGGATGCTACAACCGGGTCGGATGAAGTAGTGGTGACCACGAGAAATGGTCAAGCTATTAGATTCAAAGAAGCCGATGTGCGTGGTATGGGTAGAACAGCGGCGGGAGTGCGCGGAATCAAACTCAAAAAAGATGACGCCGTAGTCGGCATGGATATAGTTTTCAAAAATCAAAAAGGCAATCAACTACTTGTGATTTCTGAAAATGGCTATGGTAAACGATCAGATCTCAAATTCTACAAAGTGCAAAAACGAGGTGGCTCAGGAATCAAAACTGCCTCCGTCACAGCCAAAACTGGAAAAATTATTGGTGCCACTATCATCAATATGGATGCCCTTGATACTGACCTAATTCTCACTTCCGAAAAAGGCCAAATAATCCGCATTCCTCTTTCTTCTGTTTCTGTCCTTGGCCGAGCGACACAAGGCGTGAGAGTTATGAGACCACAGGCAGGAGACAAAGTTAGTGCGAGTACGGTTTTATAAAAAAATATTTTCTCAAAATAAAAATCCTACCTCAAGTTTTCGAGAGGTAGGATTTTTTGTTTTGTTGTAATAGCCAGCTCTTAAAATAACTCTGGGCTTTTATTCAACACTTTCTTTGTAATTAATAACCCTGATTTCTCCCCTTCGTGTTTTCGTGTTGTAGGTACCAGAGAACTCACCTGACAGATGGTAATAGTATTTTGTTTTTTTATTCTCCTTATAAAGACATTTCCATTCTAGGAAATGACCTTTAATTTTCCAGGCATCGCCTGGGTAAAAAATGGTTTCAATTCCAGTAACATAAAATTGCACAATGGCTGTATTAATGGAATTTTTCATCCGGATAGTTGCATTTATTGGATAACGTCTTGCAAAGTTATACAAGAAATCCCACTCCGACGGACATTCTTTTAAAGCAAGCAATAAAGGTTTATTATTCATATCAGTATCTCCTTTTCTGTATAATTGTTTTTATTTCTCCAAAAAATTCCACATCATTTCAAAATACGCTTGATGAGTTTCGGCGAAGTCTTTGCTTTCAATGAGAAGAATTATATTTTCTTTGTCCGTTGAAAACATTGCAATTTTGTCGCCAAAAATTATCTCCGTTGAGGGAAATGAAAAATCTTTTGGCACAAGTCGTGTCTCTCGATTTTCTCGCGCATCTTTGTTTTGCATATTCTGAGCCAAAAGCGAATCTTCGTTGATTGCTCGACTAACAAATCCTAACTTCTTTTTTCTAGAAAGAATTTCATCCAAAAATTCTTCTCCAGCAAAAGCAATGAATGTTTCCATCCGTGCGATGCTCAAAAAATTTTTGCCTTCATAGGAAAAAATTTCATCCCAAACTTGCCTGAAGCCTTTTTCCCCAAAATAGGTTCTGATCTGTGGTTTGAAATCTTCCTTGGCATTAATCGAACGCAAGATTGGCAAGACTTCATCAACTTCGTGCTGTATTCTTTCAAGCTGATCATGCTTTCCATCCAAAATTTTATAGAGTTTGTTTGTTGGACTCTCCGGCACAAATCGCCTTTTCTTGCCTTTTTTGATTTCCGCTAAAAATCCTCCATTTTTTAGCTTTTCTACTAGATCATAGGTTGTCCCTCGGCTAAAGCCGGTTTCTTTGGATAACATCGGAATGCTGGATTCGCCTAACTGCAGGACTGAAATATACACAGCAATCTCTTTTTCTGTCATATTTAGTTGTAAAAGAGCCGATTTAATCTTTTCTCTTTGATTTTCGTTTAACATAGCACTATACTCTTAATAATTAAAACTATCAATACTAATCGTCATTTAGTATATTTATAAATGATAAAATGCTTTATATTAAGCAAATTTACACCAAATAAAAAACGACGACTTATGCCGTCATTTTATATTATTTTAGTATTTTAGTCAACTATTTTTCTGTGTTCTCCAATTCAGCTAATGTTTTTTCAAGAAAATTTTTCACATTATATTCCCCATCAAAGTCTAGCTTAGTGACAGGAGCTTCATTATTCGAAATATCGCTACCGCTAAATCCATGCCAAGCACCATAACTTGCATAATCTGGAAATTTCCTTTTTATGCTTTCGGAAAAAGCAGAGACCCTTTCCATAATTTCAAAAGTTTGATCAATGTCAGCTAGATCCATTGTGATTTTATCAAGCTTATTTTTCAATTCAATAACCATATTGCGATATCTTTCTGATGCTGATTTTTGTTTATCAATGTCGACTGGTAATTCGTACATTTTAATTTTATTAATTATAGGACTTACGCGTTTGCTTAAATTTGATTCTGTTTAGTGATAATGAGATAATGTACCCAAGGGGGTAAAAACAAAAATTAAAAATTATCATTATCACTATGCAGCACCAAAAATGTTCATTAGATTTGTATGTTGA
>JAURXY010000034.1 GCA_030654225.1 bacterium | reverse complement strand
ATCTACCTATAATTTTTTGGAAGCTAAGCTTAAAGTAATCAAAATCCAAAAAATGCTCTATGATGCCATTGTTCTCACTCCTTGGCCAGACAAACTGAAAAATCAACTGCTCAAAAATATCACTAGAAATATCAATCGCGAAGTGGATAAATTGATATCAGATATCGAAAAAGAAAAATCAGTGACCAGAAATATCCTCGAACCGGCTAAAAGCATTTTTATTGGTAATTTGAGGGAGATGAGGATGCAATAACGCGAGGAGTAGTTTTGATTTGCTAATCATTGGAATTTTCTATGCCATTTTCATCATAACTTCAGCGACAAAAATCACGCTGGCATATCGGAGGAAGAAATAAAGATATAATATGTTTGAAATTTTGAAACAAAAATCAATCCCAATCGTCGAAAGCCTGCATAGGTGGGTTTTTGGACATTTATCAGAATAGTCTTATCTATTTGAATAGGTGCGTGGAAAGTGGTAGAATGAGAGAATGGTTAGTGTAATAGATTAATTTTTTTATTATGAAAATTTTAGTTACTGGTGGCGCTGGATTTATTGGTTCGCATCTTTGTGAAAGATTGCTTAAAGAAGGGGAGGATGTTATTTGTCTTGATAATTTTTATACTGGGACAAAAGATAATATCCTAGATTTAATGGATAATAAAAAATTTGAACTTCTACGTCATGATGTGACATTTCCTCTTTATGTTGAAGTTGATCAAATTTACAATTTAGCCTGTCCAGCTTCCCCAGTTCATTATCAATCTGATCCAGTGCAAACCACAAAAACTTCAGTTCATGGCGCAATCAACATGCTTGGGTTGGCAAAACGGACAAAAGCTACAATTTTGCAAGCTTCAACTTCAGAAGTTTATGGTGATCCGGAAGTTCATCCGCAGCCAGAGTCGTATTGGGGAAGAGTAAATCCGATTGGAATCAGGTCTTGTTATGATGAAGGAAAGAGATGTGCGGAAACTTTGTTTTTTGATTATTATAGGCAAAATAAAGTTGATATCAGAGTAATAAGAATTTTTAATACTTATGGACCAAACATGCATCCAAATGATGGCAGGGTGGTTTCAAACTTCATTGTTCAAGCACTTAAGAATAAAGACATAACTATTTATGGTGATGGTTCACAGACTAGAAGTTTCCAATATGTGGATGATTTGATTGATGGCATGATAAAAATGATGAACAACAAAGAAGACTTTATTGGACCGGTTAACATCGGAAATCCAGTCGAATTTACCATAAAGCAACTAGCAGAAAAGGTTCTTGAGCTTATTCCCGAAAGCAAAAGCAAAATAATCTTTAAGGATTTGCCCCAAGATGATCCAAAACAACGAAAACCAGACATAGCGTTAGCAAAAGAAAAATTGCAATGGGAGCCAAGAACTGAATTGGAAAAAGGGCTTAAAAAAACTATTGGGTATTTTAAAGTAAAGATTACAAGCTAACAAAAGACTAAATGAATTTTGAAATTACCACAAAAATTATTAATTTTTTTCGAGTTAAACTTGAAGAAAAGATTGAATTAAAAAAAGTTATCCATAATATAGGATGGCTTGTTGGTGAAAACATAGTGCGGTTGCTTCTTGGTACGGGGGTTGGCATTTGGATGGCTCGTTATATGGGACCAAATGAATACGGTGTTTATAACTATGCACTTGCGTATGTAGCACTGTTTAGTTCGCTGGTTACGTTGGGTCTGGACAGTATCGTTGTGCGTGAAATTGTAAAAGAAAAAGCGGATACGAATAAGATTCTGGGTAGTGCATTTTTCTTGAAAATAGTGGCGGGGATCGCAACTTTTTTTATTATTGTCGCTAGTATATTTTTTATAAAAGAATATGATACAATAATTAAAATAGCCATCATTATCTTAGCTGGTGGTTTTATTTTTTCCTCGTTCGACACAATTGCATTTTGGTTTCAGTCAGAAATTAAATCAAAATTTGTAGTATGCGCAAAACTAGGAGCATTTATTATAGCAAATTTGTTGCGCATCGCCCTACTTCTATTCGGAGTACATCTTCTCGCTTTTGTTTGGTTGGCGCTTGCTGAAATTATCATGGGAGCGTTGAGCATGTTGATTGCTTATAAAAAAAGTAATCAGAAAATTACGACATGGAAAGTTGAGTTTCCAATCATAAAAAAACTTCTGTCAAACAGTTGGCCGCTTATTTTTTCTGGGTTGGCAGTTGTTATTTATATGAAGATAGATCAGATTATGATTGGCAATATGCTTGGATCAAAAGAGGTTGGCATATATTCTGTTGCAGTCAGGTTGAGTGAAGTTTGGTATTTTATTCCAATGGCTATTGCAAGTTCAGTTTTTCCAGCTATTGTCGCATTGCGAAAAATAAATAATGCTCTTTATTTGAATCGTTTGCAGATATTTTATGATCTTATGATGTGGCTTGCAATATTAATTGCTATTCCAGTAGCATTTTTTTCTAAAGATATTATTTATCTGATATATGGCGAGCAATATATTGGAGCTGGTCCGGTTCTTGCCGTTTACATTTGGGCTGGCATTGCAGTATTCCTTGGAGTTGCAAGTGAGCAGTTTTTACTTGCGGAAAATTTGACCAAAGTTTCTTTTATGCGAACTGCGCTAGGAGGAATATCAAATATATTATTGAATTTATATCTAATCCCTAGATACGGTATAATTGGCTCTGCCTGGGCAACGCTGATATCATATTTTATTTCTGCTTTTTCCATTATTTTTGCCAAGCAGGCATCGCGGAATTTTTTAATGTTTATAAAAACTTTAAATTTTGTTAGGGTTTTTAAATTTAGTGTTGGCATGCTAAAAAAAGATGTTTCAAGATAATGTTAAATAAATTTTTATATAAAAAAGTATGCTGAAGATAGCTATAAAGAAAATTATCCCAGAAAAATTTCATAGCGTACTAGTACATTTTTTTTCTAGCTATGCTCAAAAGTCGTATTCTCAGGAAGGAGAGGATGTTGTTTTGGCAAGATTTTTTGGTAATATTCAAAGAGGTTTTTATGTGGATATCGGAGCGCATCATCCAAAAAGATTTTCTAATACATACTATTTTTATAAAAAGGGCTGGAACGGTATTAATATAGATGCAATGCCTGGAAGCATGAAGCTATTCAAAAAAGTAAGATCTAGAGATATAAATATAGAAGAAGCGGTATCTGATAAGAGAGAAATGCTTACATATTATGGCTTTAACGAACCAGCTTTGAATGGATTCGCGGACGAATTAGCACTTGAAAGAGATGGTAAAAATGGCTATAAAATTATCTTTAAAAAAGATATAGAAACAAAAACACTATCAGAAATATTAGATAAATATTTACCGGATAATCAACATATTGATTTTATGACAATTGATGTTGAGGGGTTAGACTATAATGTTCTAAAATCAAATAATTGGGAAAAATATAAACCAGATTTTATAGTTGTGGAAATTTTAAATTCTAAGCTTGAAGATATTTTTGATAGTCAGATATATAAATTTATGTGTGAAATTGGTTATAGGGCTATTGCCAAAACAGCTAATGATGTAATATTTAAATACGAATATTTGAAGTCAATTATTTAATAAATATTTTTGCGATTTATATTGTATGGATACTCCAATTCTATTTATAATTTTCAATCGACCCGATACGACCAAGCGGGTTTTTGACGAAATCAAAAAAGCAAAACCCTCCAAATTATACGTGGCTGCAGATGGACCGCGAAAAGACAAAGAAGGAGAAAGAGATCTTTGCGAGGAAACACGTAAAATTATTGAGCAAGTTGATTGGGAATGTGAAGTTAAAACACTTCTTCGTGATGAAAATTTGGGGTGTAAAATTGGAGTTAGCTCGGCAATCAATTGGTTTTTCGAAAATGAGGAAATGGGAATAATTTTGGAAGATGATTGTCTTCCAAATCCATCATTTTTTAATTTTTGCCAGGAATTGCTTGAAAAATACAAAGATGATGAACGCATTATGATGATTACTGGGGATAATTTTCAAAATGGTATGCAACGGGGGGATGAAAGTTATTATTTTTCAAAGTATGCTTTTATCTGGGGATGGGCGACATGGAGAAGGGCTTGGAAACATTATAATGTGAATCTAAAAAATCTGCCTGTTTTTAAAGAGAAAAAACAGATAAGACATATTTTTGAGGATAAGAATGAGCAAAAATATTGGTTAAACATATTCAATTTGGTGTATGATGGTAAAATTGACACTTGGGATTATCAGTGGGCATATGCAATATTTAAAAACAATGCACTCGCTATTGTTCCAAATGTAAATCTTATTTCCAATATAGGATTTGGTAAAAATTCAACACATACAACTGGGGGTCCATTAGCTAATCTTGAAACATTTTCAATTGATATAATTATTCATCCCAATTCTATAAATCAAAATAAGTATTCCGATAAATATATATTTAAAAAATTTTTTAGTCCAAGCAAAATAGATTTATTTTATAATAAAATATCCACTATGCCTATTTTTTTAAAAATTCATAAAATAGTAAATAAATTTTTAAATTCAAATGTTCAGGATAATATAAATAAAAGAGATGAGATTTCAGCGGCCGAACATTTTCAGCGGATAATAAACAAGGGTAAAAATGTTTTCTTTTATAAAAATTTTTCAGTGTTTAACGGACATCATAATATTTTTCTTGGATCAAATATTAATTTAGTTGACACGCTTATTAATGCTGGCGATAAAAACGGAAAAGTTATAATTGATGATTATGTTTTTTTTGGACACAGAGTCCAGATTCTTGCCAGGGGGCATGATTATAATCTTTTTAATTTAGAAAGACAGCAAGCTGTCACTGAAAAAACAATTCATATTAAAGAAGGTGCTTGGATAGGAAGTGGCTCAATAATATTGGGTGGTGTAACTATTGGAAAGCATAGTGTCGTTGCCGCGGGAAGCATTGTCAAAAAAGATGTTCCGGACTATTCAATTGTTGGCGGAAATCCAGCCAGATTTATCAAACATATTTTAAAAGAAAAAAAAGATGAACTGTAAAATTTGCAATTCTAAAATCAAGGAAATTTTTAAAGGCAGAATCTTAAACAAATATGATGCCGCTTATTTTCATTGTGAAAATTGTGGATTTTTATGCACAGAAGAACCGTATTGGCTCAAGGAGGCATATGAAGATTCAATGAATCTTTCAGATACTGGAATTCTACTTAGAAACATAGCTCTTTCAAAATATGCTTCAGTTATTATTTATTTTTTATTTGATAAAAAAGCCAAATTTCTTGATTATGCTGGCGGTTATGGAATTTTCACGAGACTAATGCGAGATATTGGATTTGATTTTTTTTGGCATGATCCGTATACAAAAAATATTCTGGCGCAAGGTTTTGAAGGAACTGATCAGGAAAAATACGAGCTCGTAACATCATTTGAAAGTTTCGAGCATTTTTCCAATCCATTGGCTGAATTGGAAAAATTACTAAAAACTTCAAAGAGCATATTTTTTTCTACAGGATTGCTGATTAATCCAGTGCCCAGTCCTGACAAATGGTGGTATTATGGTCTAGAACATGGGCAGCATGTTTCTTTTTACTCATTAAAAACATTGCAATACATAGCGAATAAATACCATTTAAATTTATATTCGCGTGGCAATTTGCATCTGTTTACGGCAAAAAAGATAAACAAGTTTTTATATAAATTTTTAACAATGTTTTCAAATTTCGGATTATTTTTGTTTGTTAAAAACCTGATCAATAGTAAAACTTTTACTGATATGCAAGCTATCGTAAAAAAATTAAAAAAATGATAAAAAAGAGATTGGGCTGTGTTGATCATTCTTTTCATAAGAAAACAAAATCGACCTATTTTCTCCGGAATATTTTGGCTGAGCATTTTGAAGTTATTGATGTTTGGGATGAATCCTGGAATGGGGGAGATGTACTTACGGCCGAATTTATTAATTCACAAAATTTTGAGTATGTCTTGTTTTTTCAATCGCATTTGCCGGTTAATGAGTTTAAAAAAATTAAGGCAAAAATTATTTGGGTGCCGATGTACGATGGTGTTGTTGGATTGGGAAATTTCTTCTGGATGGAAATGTCGTCACTTTCCATAAAAATAATTTCTTTTAGTAAAACACTTTCCGATAAATTAAGGTATTTTGGATTTGACGTGTTTGATGTGCAATATTTCTTTGATTTCAATAAATTTGAAAAAATAGAAAAATCCGATGGAATCAAAATATTTTTTTGGCAAAGAACTGATTTTAACTTCAATGATGTAAAAAAAATTATCGGAAATCAGAAAATTAATCAGTTTATATTAAAACTCGATCCGGATCCGAGGTATAAGGCTGTTTTTCCATCTCAAAAAGATATGGAAAAATATAATGTTAGAATTGTGCAAGGGTTTTTATCCAAAGAGGAATATATGCAGATGCTTTCAGAAAGTAATCTTTTTATATCTCCGCGAAAGTTTGAAGGCATCGGTATGAGTTTTATCGAAGCCATGACGATGGGACTGGCGGTAGCGGCGATTGATAATCCGACAATGAATGAATACATCAAACACGGAGAAAACGGTTATTTGCTAAAATTGAATCAGCTGGAGGAAATAGATTTTTCTGAATTTTCAAAAGTTGGTGAAAATGCAAGAATTTATTGCGAGAACGGATATATCAAATGGACAGAGGACAGTAATAAAATATCTGAGTTTATTTTGTCTGACTTTAATGATTCTGTGGATCTTTCGTTATATAAGAGATCGTATGTGGAAATCATGCAAGCAATTTATTTTATTTTAAAGAAGATAGCTTCTATTTTGAGACAGTGTAAACTAAAAATTTGATTCAGGTTTAGAATAATTGGCGAAAATATATGAGCAAACCCTTGATCAGTGTAATCACCGCAACTTATAATTCTGGAGCATCTCTAGATAAGACAATTATTAGTGTTTTAAAACAGTCTTATGAAGATATTGAACATATAATCATAGATGGCGGTTCGAAGGACAACACATTGGAAGTCTTAAAAAAGTATGAAAATAATTCTAAAGTACGTTGGATCAGCGAATCAGACAAAGGAATTTCGGATGCTTTTAACAAAGGTTTGGAGATGGCGCAGGGTGAGTATATTAATTTTCAAGGAGCAGGCGATTGTTTTGCTGAAAGCAATGTGATAGAAAAAATTATGCAAGAAATCGATCTAGAAAAGGACATGCTTATTTGCGGGCGAATAAAAAGAGTCACTAAAACTGGTGAACTAAAATATATTAGCCCTCTTGATTTTAAAAAATGGAAGTTGATTTATAAAATGGGACTGCCTCATCAAGCTCTTTTCACTAACAAAAGATTTTTTCAACAATTTGGTAATTTCGATCTTGATTGCAAATACGCCATGGATTATGATTTGCTCTTAAGGGCATATTTAACATTCCCTGAGGTCATATTGAAAGATATTATTGTTTCAGAATGGGAAGAGGGAGGCATCGGACAAGGAAATACTACGGCAGTATTAAATGAATACCATAGAATAAAAATTAAAAATCATATTGCTCCGATTTGGCTGATTTGCCTTGTTGATTTTATAATTAAAATTAAATATAAAAAAAGTGATGAATAAAAAGGTGTTATGGATAGAAAATTTTAAGGGATTTACTATGCTTGCTGTGGTCCTTGGTCACATAGCAACTCCTTTGACCAATTTTATTTTCTCTTGGCACATGCCGGCTTTCTTTTTTCTTTCAGGATTTTTCATTAATAGTGAACGACCCATCAAGGAATCTGTAAAAAAAAATGCAAAACGATTACTATTACCATTTTTAATTTTTGGCCTAATAGGTTTTGTCATAGAAATAATCAAACGTAAATTATTTGCGGGTTTTGAATTTGCTGTTCCAAATTTCATAATCGCAAAAGAAATTCAAGGATTATTTTTCTGGATGGATTTTACGCATATGCATCAGTATGGTTTTGTTCTGTGGTTTTTGGTCGCCTTATTTTGGGGTAAACTGGTGTTGCAGTTTTTTATTAAATTCATTAGGAGTGAAATCATAATAGGAATAATTTGTTTAATATTATTTTTTACACTAGCAAATCAAAGTTTTATACTTCCATTTAGTATAGATAAGGGCTTGTTTTCACTGAGTTGGCTTTTTGGTGGCTATCTTTTTTATAAATATAATGTCAAAAAAGATAAGCTAAAAACTGGTACATATTTAGCAGTTATTGCAATAATCATTGTATCATTTTTGCCAATACCAGTAATTAATATTTCAACTAAAATTGCTCAAAATCCAGCACTATGTCTTTTGTATAGTTTTTCTATTATTATTTTATTAGTTGCTATATTTAGAAATTTTGGTGATAAATATCTTAATAATTTATTCTTTGAGAATTGGGGCAGAAATTCCTTAGCTATTTTAATTATGCATCCATATACAAATAATGTGGGTTATATTGTTGGAAACAAGTTTTTTAATGGAAGTTGGGTCGCAAATTTTATTATATCTGTTATAATTCTAGTTATATTATTATTAGTTATACAATATGCTAAAAGAATCTTTAAAAACTCCCGTTTTGCTCATTGCTTTCAATCGACCAGAATTAACTAGTCGGGTATTTAATCAAATTAGAAGAGCCAAACCAGAAAAACTTTATTTTGCCGTGGATGGCCCTAGAATGGACAGGCCTTATGATTTTGAAAGATGTGACGAAGTGAAAAAACTCGTTAAGCAAGTTGATTGGCAGTGTGAAGTCATGACTATGTTTAGCGACAAAAATCTTGGTTGTAAATTCGGTCCATACTCTGCAATGAAATGGTTTTTTGAAAATGTTGAAGATGGTATTATTCTCGAGGATGATGCATTGCCAGATATGAGTTTTTTTTATTTTTGTGAAGAGTTACTTTTAAAATATAAGAATGATGATAGGATCGCAAGTATTAGTGGCAATAATTTTCAATTCGGCAGAAATAAGACAGGGGATAGCTACTATTTTTCTCATTTTAGTCACACTTGTGGTTGGGCAACATGGCGGAGAGCTTGGAAAGAATATGATCTAGAAATAAAAAATTGGCCAAAATTAAAAAGCACAAAATGGTTAAAATCAATTTTCAAGAAGTTACCAGTGAGACTTTATTGGACATTAATTTTTAATGCGGTTTATAGTGGAAGGATGGATTCAGCATGGGATTATCAGTGGACGTTTATGGTTTGGACGAAAAAATATTTATCAATAATACCTAGTCAAAATCTCATATTAAATATTGGTTTTGGATCAGAAGATGCAACTCACACAAAAAGAAAAAGCAAATTATCTGAAATTTCCGTGGAGCAAATGCATTTTCCTTTAAAGCATCCTGAAATAATAAAACGGAATATTAAGGCGGATGATTTTACACAAAAAAATAATTATGTGCTATGGAAAGAGATAGGAGTTGAAATCGCAAAATGGTTAGGCAAAAAGGTGCTTAAAAAGCAACAGGTCTAATAACTAACGGGGTGGCAGTAAAAACTGACAGAAGGAGGAAAAACCCCCAATCATTTAAAAGCTTTGATAATAGTGCAAATAAGGAGAGACTTAAAAGCAAAATAAGTGCTATCGGAATAAATGAAAATATTAAGTGATAATCCATTTCTTAAAATTATATTTCAATAAAAAACTGACACAATAGTCTAGCGGATGCGTTCCAATCGTAATTATTTTTGGCGTGATTTCTTGCGTTTTCTGATAATATTTTTAGATTTTGTTCATCGGTTAATGTCGTATTGATTTTGTCTGCAATTTCTTTCTCATCAAGACTGACTAAGAAGCCAACCTTTCCATCAACTACTGTTTCTTTGATACCGCCACTATTAACACCAATAATGGGCGTCCCACAAGCCATTGACTCAACTGCCGCTAATCCAAAAGATTCATTAGGGCAAAGAAAAATTCCAGCCTTAGCGTGTGATGCAATAAGGGCTACTTTTTTTTGATCACAACTTCCCAAAAAAGTAACTCGCTTGTTAATACCCAGAATCGTAGTTAAGTTTTCCAAATTATTTTTTTCGATTCCAGTACCAATAATAATTAATTTTAATTTTTGATCTTCAAAGTTTTTACAATACAGAGCGAATGATTTAATTATCAAATCAATATTTTTTATTTTTTCAAGACGCCCTAATGTGTAAATGTAAGATTCTTTAGTAATTGATGGCTTAAAAATATCAATATCAACCCCTGGGCAAGCAACAAGATCTATTTTTCGACCATATTTTTTTTTAATAAAATTAGCGGAAGTCTGACTATTTGCTATTAAATAATCGGCCGTATTGATTATTTTATAATTAAAATATTCAAAAATAGGGAGTGTAATGCGAGCAATTATTCGTGAAAAAAATGGAAGACCATTAATTTCAACGGTAGAATCAGTATAGGGCATTCCCAAATCGTGAAAATAATTAACTAAAATTATTTTTTTATTCAAGAGCTTACAAATTGCTCCCCAATAAATAGCAAGCGAATGACAAAATAAAGGCGTAGTGCTTGGATATTTTTTAAGTTCTTTTTTAAGTTTAAAATAAAAAAATGGAAAAGTTAACCAAAAAAAAATATTTCCGGTTGTGAGCCACTTTAAATTTACTATTTGTATGGATTTATACTCATTTACAATAGCATTATCAATATTAGTAGTAATGATAATGTTTTGAATACCAGCCTTCTTAAGTCTGCTTGCAAACTCTAGTACGACCTTGCTAGCCCCACCTGGTTTAAGAAAATGGGGATGCAGGAAGATAATTTTATTTTTCATTTAAATATATTCAATATTTGATAAATAAAAACTATTTTATAATAATTGAATTCGTGCACAAGAATCGACAGAAGATGATCAGCACCAAATTTTTTAGCGAGACGCAATTCATCTTGAAATTGTTTTTTATTGACGCTACCGCTTTTGCTTGTTGCATAATAGCGGAAATTAGCCAGGTAAGCATTGATGACCCCTGCTGGGTATTTTTTGCCTATCCTAAGCCAAAATTCATAATCCATACAATAGTGCTCGTTTTCATCGAAAAAACCGATTTTAGAGTGGATTTCACGCTTCCAGAAGGTCGCTGGCTGGGATATGAAATTTTCACTAAGTAATTTGGCGTAGTTGTATTTTTTGAGTAGCAAGTTTTTATAAAAAGTGATTGGTTTGCGGATTTCTTGGTCATTTTCCTTTATGATTTTACATTTCCCATAGACCCATTTTTTATCGGGATTATTTTGGAAAAATTCTGCAACTTTCTTGAGCGCTTCCGGTTCATAAGTATCATCAGAATTAAGATATGCAACGATGTCGCCGGTTGCCATCTTGAGACCTTTGTTGATGGCATTGGATTGCCCAGCGTCACTCTCGCTTTTCCAGATAATGCGGTCAGAATATTTTTTAAGAACTTCAATCGTTCCGTCGGTTGATCCACCGTCCATCACGATATATTCCAAGTCAGGATAGTTTTGCGAAAGAACGCTTTGGATTGTTCGTTCAATAAACTTAACTTGATTGAAGCTGGGAGTAATGATAGAAATTTTCATTTTTTAATTTCCCTAATTGCGTCTTTTCTGGTCAAAACAGAAATATTCTGTTCAATTTTTTCGATAGTGTTTAGCAGTTTGAAGATGATGAGGAAAATCAAAATAAATCCAACTAATATTACGGCATTGATGTTTCCCTCGATTCCGATTAGCATGGCCAAGTTCATACTGGCTTTGGGATAGATGACAATTGCAATCATTCCGCCCCAAACGATTAGTCGTACGAAAAGTTTGAGAAATGTTTGCTGGCGTTGTTTTTTGAAATATCGATCCAGACCTTGATAAATCATCAGAGAGGAAACGATGATGACGGCGATTTGATACAAATGAATGTTCATATTTTAATTTTAAGAAATTATATTCCAAATCATTTTATATAATGTTTTTAGTCCCGTGAGAAAACTTTGTTTTTGCACTTTGCCCATTGAATATTGGGTGTAGCGAACGGTGATCGGAACTTCTTTGAATTTTAATTTATATTTTCTAATTTCGCGAATAACTTCGCTGTCATATTCGTAGCGGTCGCTTTGCGTGTTGATTACTTCGGCGGCGTGACGAGAGTAGGCACGAAATCCTGATTGAGAATCTGTCACCCAAAGACCATAGAGACACCAAGTAAAAAAATTTCCAATTTTATTAGCCAGAATTTTGTATCTCGGCATTCCTTTGGGATTGAGAAGTCTTGTGCCAAGCACTACATCAAAACTATCAAATTCAATCGGTGCGGTCAATTTGGCAATATCAGCTGGAGCATGCTGGCCATCACCGTCAAGCGTGACAATAATATTCGCGCCCAGAATTTTGGCAGCTTCGATGCCGGTTTTGGTAGCGGCGCCTTTTCCGCGGTTGATTTTATGTCGAAAAACCAAATTATCCAAGATTTCTTGAGCTTTGGAAAAGGTGTCATCAGCACTGCCATCATCAACTAATATAATATTTTGATACCCGGCTTTTTGAATGTCAATTATCACTTCTTGGATAATTTTTCCTTCATTATAGGCGGGAATAACTATATATGTTTTCATTTTTAGATTATAGCACAAAAGCCGATTTTGGATAATTGCTGTTTTTTTGAAGTTGTAGTATCATTTAATCGCAAGAAGATAATCAATATCTTAATTATTTTTTAATTTATATCTATGCAAGAAAACAAAAAAATTTCAGTGGTTGTTCCACTATACAACGAAGAGGGAAATGTGAGGGATTTGCATGCGAAGATTTTGAGCGCTTGCCAGAATCTTGGTCGAGAATTTGAAATTATTTTTATCGATGATGGATCAAAAGATAAAACAGTAGAAAATTGCCAAGGACTTTCGCCCTTAAAATTAATTGAATTTAGACGAAATTTTGGCCAAACCGCTGCTTTTGATGCGGGGATAAAAAATGCCGAAGGAGATATCATCATCACGATGGATGGTGATTTGCAAAATGACCCGGCCGATATAAAACTACTTCTAGAAGAAATGGAAAAAGGTTTTGATATTGTTTCCGGCTGGAGATTTAATCGAAAAGATAATTTTTCCAAAAAATTCTTTTCTCGCGGAGCTAATATGCTTCGAAAGATTTTGATTCACGACAAGATTCACGACAGCGGTTGTTCACTGAAAGCATATCGAAAAGAATGTTTTCATGATGTGGATTTGTTTGGCGAAATGCATCGTTTTATCCCCGCGCTTTTGGAACTGCAGGGGTACAAAGTCGGGGAAGTGAAAGTCTCACATCATCCGCGAGTCAGTGGCGTGACAAAATATAATTGGAAGCGGGGAATGAAAGGTTTTGTGGATATGGTTTCTATTTGGTTTTGGGGAAAATATTCCAACAGGCCGTTGCATCTTTTTGGCGGTTCGGGAATAGTTTTGTCCTTGGCTGGCTTTGGAATTTTGGCTTGGATGGCGATTGGAAAAATATTTTTTGCTATGTCGCTTTCACAAAAAATCTGGCCACTCATGGGTGTGTTTTTCATTATGATCGGCATCCAACTTTTCATCTTCGGACTCTTGGCTGACATTCTCATTAAAAATTATTATAAAAGCCAAAATCGAATGAATTATTCGATAAAAGAGATAAGAGAGTCATAAAAATATTAAAAAAGAATTCGTAATTCGTATAATTGTACGAAATTCGCCCGCCTCGACTCGCGGAGACCGCTTGTCGACGCGAGGCGGGTAATTCGTAGAGATAAAATGAAAATTGCAATTATTGGGACAGGCTATGTTGGATCAGTGACGGGTGCTTGTTTTGCCGAAATGGGCAACACGGTAATTTGCGTGGATAACAATCCGCAGAAAGTAGAACAATTCAAAAGTGGAAAGGTTCCTTTGCACGAAAAAGGGCTAGATGAATTAGTAGAAAAAAATCTAAAAAACAAAACATTAAATTTCACTACTAATCTGGAAGAAGCGCTTTCTACTAGCGATATTGTTTTTATTGCTGTTGGCACTCCACCCAATGAAGATGGGAGTGCTGATTTGAGTCATGTAATTGGCGTGGCAAAATCTATCGGGCAAATGATGAAGCATGAACTGATTATCGTGGATAAATCAACGGTGCCCGTTGGAACAGCGGATTTGGTCAAAAAAACTATCCAAGAAGAACAAGAAAAACGGGGGACAAGCATTCCTTTCTATGTCGTGAGCAATCCGGAATTTCTCGCCCAAGGAACGGCTGTGAAAGACTTTATGGAGCCTAGTCGTATTGTGGTGGGGTCAGATGACGAGAATACCCTAAAAACGATGGAGGAGCTGTATGCGCCTTTTATGCGCCGAGAGGGCCGTTTTTATGCTATGGATGCAAAAACTGCAGAAACCGTCAAATATGCGGCCAACAGCTTTTTGGCAGCTAAAATATCAATCAATAATGAGTTGGCTAATATTTGTGCCAGAGTAGGTGCGGATTTTGATTTGGTAAGAAAAGCAATGGGGGCTGATCCGAGAATTGGAGAGCCTTTTATGTATGCTGGTCCGGGGTTTGGCGGGAGTTGTTTTCCGAAAGATGTCAAAGCTCTCATCAAAATCGCCAAAGATTATGGCTATACAGCGGAAATGTTTTTGCAAACATTGGAAACTAACGAAAAACAAAAACATGTCTTGGCGGATATGGTCATTGAAAAATTTGGGGATAATTTAGAAGGCAAAATTTTCTCTGTTTGGGGCTTGGCTTTCAAAGCGGGGACAGATGATATGCGAGAATCTTCGGCGCTTACAATCATCAACAAACTTATCGACAATGGCGCAAAAATTCAAGCCTATGATCCGGAAGCGATGAAGATGGCAAAAACTCCAGAATATTTTGGCGACAATCCCGCCATCACTTATTTTGAAAATAAATATGAAGCACTTTCCGGAACGGATGGACTTTTGATCATCACAGAGTGGAAAGAATTTCGCACCCCAGATTTTTCTCAAATGAAAAAAAATCTAAAACAGCCATTGATTTTTGATGGTCGACTTATGTATGACGTCAAAAAGATGCAAGAACTTGGTTTCGAATACCGTTCAATTGGAAGAAGAGTTGAATAAAATTATTTTCTGAAAACTAATTTTTTTCGCATAAAGAAATTCCAAAAAAGGACAAAAATAACTGCGACAATTTTGGCTAGCATTACGGGGATGCCAAGCTTGTTGGAAAGCGACCAAAGGATGAGTTCTGTCCAAAGAAGTCCAATAGCACCAACAGAGGCAAAGATAATAAATTCTTTTTTTATTCTACCGCTACTTTCGAAAACAAAAAGAACATTAATAGTGAAATTGGTCAGTATTCCGCAACAATAACTCACTGCGGCTGCGACAAGGTGATTGATATGCAGGAATTGGTATAAAACAAAAAGAACTGAAAGATCAACAAGGGTGGCTGTTCCACCTGCGACTAGGTACCGGAGAAACTGATGAAAAGTATCTTCCGGTTTTTTTTTGATAAATTCTTTTATATTTTCAATTCTCATTTTGTTTTTCAATTAGCGAACTATTCTTTATCACCTTAACGAAATTTATTTCTCGTTGTCCGATGATAATTTCGAATTCTGAATTTTTTGCGGAATATAATTTTTCAAAATCAATTTTACCCACACCGCCATTGGACATTTTGAGACTGCGACTCATTCGATCAGTTGAGATTGCAAAATAGTCAAAATTATTTTCTTTGAAAGTTTTGTTTTTGAAATCAATATAACACTTGCCAACAAAAGCTTCGCACACCGCTCCCTTGTCCGACCAAATTGTCATCTCGTGAGCGTTGGGCAAAGTATTGAGATAGCTTCCTGCTTCAAAACTGCCTTCACCCATTCCTTTCAAATTGACGATGTAGTCTTTCGGCAATATTTCCGAAGCATAAGCGAGAAAGTCAGGCTTGATTTGAAAGAGACTAGTTAGGAGAATTAAGATAGAGAAAATATAAGCCACGGGAAATTTCAAATTTTCTTTTATTTTTATATATTTCAGAAGTTGAACCATTCCGATGGCTGCCATAACAAAAACCAAAGGGTAAGTCATAATTTGATAGCGCACAGTGGTGGTGACATTATTAAGGGCGGAACCGAGATAGAAAAATAAAATGAAAATAATTATATAGATCACCGTGATCAGATCTCGGTCTATTTCTTTTTTGCGAAAAATGAAAAATATCGGCGCAAGTATAAGGCACAAGATAAGCGGGGAAATGCTAAACATCAAGCTGTATAGATCAGCAATCATTGAGCCGACATATTGATTGGCGATAATCCAAAAAGAACCCATTTTTTGAGTGGAAGTGATAGTTTTTACGCTGGCGTCAATCGTGTCAAGATCAATGCCGATTCCTTTGGGTGAAGAAATAAATTCTTGAATATTATAAATATTTATTTTTAAAAATACATGCAAAAAGACAATGATGGTAAAAATGACAAAAATTGCAACAATTGAGCGGGAAAGAATTCTTTTGTAGCGAATTAGGAATTTGAAAATATAGGAGAATATTTTGTTTTTCAAAAGGAATGTATCAACGCCTAAAAGCAAAATTATTCCCATAAAAATCGGCCAAGTTGAAGAAAAAACCGGATTTCCAATAGTGGCGTTGAAGAGGACGGAAATTTTCACCCAGGTAGCCGGGAAAAAAATGAAGGCTGTTGCCATGGCGCTAGCAAATAGAGTGAGATAGTTTAGAAAAGATTGTTTTAGATATTTTCCCACTTCTATTTTTTGGTGAGCATAAAAGATATATTCTAAAAAGAAAAGCAAAAAGAAGTAGATGAAAAGCATATTGGCTACATATTTAGTAATGACGGAAAGACCCAAAATAAAACCGGACAAAATCAAATATTTTTTATTATCTGATTTGAAAAAGTTGAATAAACTCAAGGTTGAAAGGGCGGTGAGGATCCAAAGTATGGCATCAGAATTGATGATGAGTGAAATTCCAAGCAGAACAGGGGAGAGACCGATGAAAATCAAGGCAAAATTAGCTGTGTTTTCTCCTAGTAATTTTCGGATGAGAAAATAGAAAATCGGCAAGACCAGAAGCGTGAAAATAAAAACCGGAAAACGAAGTTTGTGATAAATATCGCGAATAGCGTTGAGTTCGGAAACAGTTTTTGGTTCATAGCGAAGTTTGCCCAATTCTTTGATATCTTGGGAGATAAATGACAACCCAGTGCCGGAAATTATCGCTAGCGGTATTCCTGGTTTGTCGCAAATGTTGGTACTTTTCCAATTTTGAGTTTTGATGCTGTTCCAAAATTGAGGAACGCGATCATACGACCAATATGGTTCATCCACGCCAGAAAAATTCCTAAGGCGAGGAAGTCCGAAATATAGGCTGGAGGTTAGTATGCTTAGAAAAATTAGAATAACCGCTATTTTTTCTTTCATGTTCTTTTAATTAGTGATTAATAAAAAATGTTTATTCTTTACTTGTTTAATTTGATTATAATATCACTTTTTACAACTTTTACAAAATTATTAGGATTATTGTTTATCAAAACTTCAAAAGCGGGATTTTTGCTTTCGTAGGCTTGTTGTAAATCGGACGGGTTTACAATTAATTTCAAGGTTCTTAATTTTCTATCTGTGGAAACTACAAAATAGTCAATATTTTTTTGTTGTGTTTTTGGTTTGAAGTCCGTATAGCAAAGTCCAGCAAATCTTTCGCATACAGTTCCTTTGTCTGTCCAGATGATCATATTCTGTGCGTTTGGAAGACTATTTAGATAATTTGTAGCTTCAAAACTACCTTCTCCCATACCCTTAAGATTGACAAGAAATGCATCGGGTAGAATTTCACTTGAATAAGCAAGATAGTGTGGCTTGACGAAGAAGAGACTTATGAGAAGCAGGATAATTAATGATGCATATGCGATTGGTAAATTTATATACTTTCTAATTATTTCAATCTTCATAAATTCTGAAATCCCAATCGCTGCCAAAATAAAAGCTAAGGGATATATTATAATTTGATATCTCACAGTGGCAATCACATTATTGAAAGTCGAACTAAAATAAAAAAGAAGGATAAAAATTATTATATATAGGGCAACTATGGAATTACGGGTCATTTCTTTTTTGCGTGCTAGATTAATAATTGCGAATAGAATAGCCAAGAGAACGATTGGAGAGATACTAAAAAGTAGGCTATAAAAATCAGCTAAAATTGCTCCAATATATTCGCGGGATATATTTGCGATCCCAATTCCTTTTGAAGCTGATATGAGATTTTCTAATCGGGGATCTCTGGTGTCCAAATCCTGACCAATGCCCTTAGGAGAGGATACCATTCCTTGAATGTCAAAAATATTAATCTTAAAAAATATATGAAGAAAAACAATTATGGCAAAGATAAGAAATAGGATACTGATAATTTTTGTCAATACTTGTTTATATTTAATCAAAAAATTAAACAGAAAGTTTGAAAATTTTGTTTTAAAAATTAATATATCTAAAGTTAGTATACCCATAATTCCAACAAAAATCGGCCATATTGAAGAAAAAACGAGGTTGCCGATGGTGGCATTTATAAGAACTGAAAAATCTACCCAAGTGGCTGGAAAAAAAACGAAAGCGGTAGCAAGGGCGGTGACGGAAAGGACGAGATAATTGACTAGGGCGGATTTAAGATATTTGCCAATGGCAATTTTATTATAAGCAAAAAATATGTATTCTAAAAAGAATATTAAGAAGAAATATACGAAAAGTATATTGGCAACATATTTAGTGATAACTGAAAGTCCGAGAAAAAAACCTGAAAACAATAAGTACCTCCTTTTATTGTTTTTTAAAAAAACAAAAAGATTCAGAATTGAGAGTGCTGTAAAAATCCAAAGCATTGCGTCTGAATTTATTATGAGTGAAATCCCCAGAAGAATAGGGGAAAAGCCAATGAATATAAGCGCAAAGCCAGCCGTTTCAGTTCCTAATAATTTTCTAATAAGATAGTAAAAAAGTGGAAGTATAACTAATGTGAAAAGAAAAATGGGAAGACGGAGATAGAAATAGAGGTCAGTTATATCTTCGCGTTGCTGGAGTGTTCTTGTGCTATAGCGTAGATTTTTTAGCTCCTTAATATTGCCACTTATAAATGGCAATCCTGTGCCAGAAATTATTGCCAGAGGTATCCCTGGCTTGTCACAAATATTAGTCTTTTCCCATTTCATATTTTTGATGGCTTTCCAAAAGGTTGGCACGCGTTCATATGACCAATACGGTTCATCCACGCCGGAAAAATTTTTGAGACGCGGTAATCCAAAATACAAGCTAGAGGTGATGATGCTGATAAAAATTAGAACAATGGGAATATTTTTATTTTTCATAAAACAAAGCAAGATTTAATTAGATAGTATCTTAGTAGGATTAATAACCTTGATAAAATCATTTTCTCTATTATCAATGTTTACTTTAAAGTCATAATATTCATTTGGTGAATAAAGTTTCTTTGTGTCAACGATGTCAGCACCAATTCTTAGTGCGGACTTTTGATTTTTTGAAGTTGGGATATTTATTATTCCGCCTCTGGATGAAACTAAATAATCAAATTTTGAAGTTCCAATATATTTCTGGTTGGAACTGGCGTTACACTTGCCGACAAATTTTTCACACACCTGTTTTTTGTCCGACCAAATACTAAGTTGGTTGGCGTTGGGCAGGCTATTTAGATATTGGGATGTCTCCCAGCTACCATCACCCATATCCTTCAGATTGGTTATGAATTTGGCGGGCAATAGTTTTGAAGAATAGGCAAGAAAGAATGGTTTTGTTAATGCGAGGGAAATAATGGAAATTATAAAAATAAAAAAGATAAGAAAATAAAATCTTATTCCAGAAAAATATTTTTTAATTGATTTAATCTCAATTAGTTCACATAATCCTATAACAGCAATTATTGAGGCAATGGGATAATTTACGATTTGATATCGAATAGTTGACCCCGTGTTTGAAATTGAATTGGCGACATAGTAGATTAGTACGAATAAAATAAAAGGAAGGATGCGCATCGAGCCTATGTTTTTTGTTAACTCTGTGCTTTTTATTTTTGTTAGTAATATTATTGATGACAAAAATAATAAGGAGATTAGCGGGGTAAGACCAAAAAGCAAGGGGTAAAAAGCTGAGAAAAAATTTTCAAAAAATTCTCCATCTTTTGGATCCGAAAGAATTTTTTCAAAATTGTAAAATTTCATTCCTACATAGGTGTTTAGGAGGGTAAAAGCAATTACGACTAAAATAATAACACTTAAAATTCTAACGAAAGCTGTTTTGTGGTTTGAAAAAAAATCACAAATTTTTCTGGAAACTGTGCTTTTCCAAAGAAAAATATCCGCTGAAATAATTGCGATAGTGCCAATGATTAGTGGCCATATTTTTGCAAATGCCAGACTATAGATGGTAGTGTTGAGCAGTTCTTTGGGTTTGATCCAAGCAGATGGATAAAAAAGAAAAATAGTTAGTAGTGCAATTGCAATGATAATTAAGTAATCACGCATTGCTTTTTTGAAATATTCAATCTTATCTTCTGTTTTGACATAATTACTCAAAATATATTTAACAAAAACCAAAACTAACAAAAATGGAAACAGAAAATTAGCTACAAATTTATCAAGAATTGCTAGTCCAAGCAGAAAGCCAGTTAAATAGAGAAATTTTTGATTACTCTTGTCTGCCGGTGAAGTAGGTTCTTTTTGGTAAATTAGAAAACTAACCAAAGTGATAGGCATTAAAATCCATAGAATTGCATCAGTATTGACAATAAGTGAAATGCCTAGAAGGATTGGGGATAGCCCGATAAATATGACTGATAACAGTGCGATTTCTGCTGAGAGTAGTCGTTTGAGTAAGAAATAAAAAATAAATAGCGAGGCGAGAGTAAAAAGATAGACTGGCAATCGAAGAGAAAAATAAATTTTTTCAATCATAGCCAGTTGCTCTGGCGTTTTTGGCAGTCGAGTTAATTTTTCATAATCTCTCGGATCTGGAATGAAAGGCAATCCAGCCCCGGAAATCATTGCCAGAGTTATGCCAGGCTTATCGCACAAGTTTGTTCCGCGCCAGTTTCCCTTGGCGACACTACGCCAAAATTTCGGAACTCGATCATAAGACCAAAGTGTTTCATCGCCAGCAGTAAAGTGGGAAATTCTAGGAAACCCAAAAAAAAGATTAGTGCAAATAACGACAATAATTATTAGGATATGAATTGTTTTTTTAGACATAATTTTTATTGAGATTAAACTTTGACAATCTATCTGTATATAATATAATTAAAAATAGGCTTATTGTAAAGATAGTATATTTATGCATCCTAGAATGAAATTAAATATAAATTATAGTAAATTATTAAACAGAATAAAAACAATCCCAAAATATTTATGGTTTCTTTTGGCTGTTTTGTTGATAGGTATTTTTTTGCGAACATATAATTTTCATGATTGGCTTCATTTTGAAAATGATCAATTGAGGGATGCAATTTTAGTGAGTGATGTTTTGGATGGAAGTACCAGCTGGCCTCTGCTTGGACCAACAATGAGAAAATCAAGCGATTCGAAAGACGAACTATTTCACATCGGTCCAATTTATTATTACTTTCAAATTTTATCTGCTAATTTTTTTGGAAACGAACCAGAAAAGCTCGGATATCCTGATTTATTTTTTTCTTTTTTATCTATCCCATTATTATTTATTTTTTTAAAACGATATTTTAGTATAAATACCACACTTATTTTAGTTAGTCTTTATACTATATCTTTTTTTTCTATCCGCTATTCTCGCTTTGCTTGGAATCCTAACTTGATTCCCTTTTTTACAATTCTATTTTTGTTTTCGTTATTGGAATTACTATTAAATAAAGAAAAAACCAATTGGATATGGGTAGTTGCTGTTGGAATTGCTATTGGAATTGGTATCCAGCTTCATATTATGCTTCTCGTTTTATTTTCAGCAGTCACCCTCTTAGTTTTTTCATATTTACTTGTGTGCAATCGCAGTATATGGAAAAAATTGGCTGTCGCCTTACTGATTGTTATTATTTTGAATTTAGGTTATTTGATAAGTGAATATAAAAATGATTTTTCTAACACAAGAATTCTTTTCAAATCAGAGCGGGTCAATAATGAAAATTTTTTAGGAAAATTAGTCAACAACATTGATTGCCACGCAGAGGCTAATTTATACATACTATCTTCTTATGGTAGTGAAAATTGTAATTTTTCATATAGTGATATATTGAAAAATAAGAAATCCAAGACATTAATAGCAGAGCTTAAGTCCGCTGATTTTATTATCCTCATTTTTCTGCAAGCACTATTTGCTATTTTTGGATACGCCTCTTTGCTTTATTTGCTCTGGAGAGAAAAGGATAATGGTAAGAAATATTTTCTGGGATTGATAACAATATTTATTGCATTTTTCTTTTTACTTATGCTTTTTATTATTGGCAAAAGCTTTGATTCGTTTAGATATTTTAGCCCAACTTTTTTTGTCCCACTTATATTTTTAGGTTTTCTGATTGATTTTATAAACAATAAACTATCAAAAAAGTATTTAGTAATTTCCTTTGCTATTATTTTATTTATTATAATCACAAATATAGTTTCCATAAAAAATGAATTTAAAAAGTTTCAAGCTGGGGTGAAAAGCGATGCATATTATCACTATGCTGTTTTAGGAGAGCTTGAATCGATAATAAGATACCTAGTTGATAATTCAAATAACCAAAAAGATATTTATATTTCTGGTGATAGATTCTCGCTACTGCCACCATTAAAGTATATAGCTCAACGACAAAATGTCGATATCATTGAATTTGATTATAAAAAAAACGATGCACCTCCCTCAAAGTCAGTATTTTATATAACTGATAAATTGAAAGATGCGGCAGATAATTATTTTGCTATGTATAAAATAGAAAGGCATAAAGTTTTTGGAAGAATTATAATTTATAAATTAGAAAATTAAATATGGATGATTTGATAAAAAAAATTAGAAAAATATCTATTTATTTTTGGGCATTAGTTATTATTATAATCGTTGGTATTTTTCTTCGCACCTATCATTTTTCCGATTGGCTAAAATTTAATTCTGATCAAGCCAGAGACGCTTCCGTAGTACGAAGTATGATTGAAGAAAATAAAATTCCGCTACTCGGTCCTGTAGCTGGTGGTACATTATTCAAACTTGGTCCGGCTTTTTATTATTTTCAATATTTAAGTGCAAGAGTTTTTGGAGTGTCGCCTAACACGATGGCTTATCCAGATTTGTTTTTTGGTATTCTGGCTATCCCATTGTTGTATCTTTTAGCACGACAATATTTTGAAAAAAATATTTCATTGATATTGACTGCACTATATGCAATAGCATCTTTCACTGTGCAATATTCAAGATTTGCTTGGAATCCTAACTCCGCTCAGTTTTTTGATATGCTCTTTGTTTATTCCGTGCTTAAATTATGGAATAGTCTGGAGAGGAAAAAAATGCCCTGGATTATTTTAATTGGAATTTCTCTTGGCATAAGTATGCAACTTCATACATTGCTTTTGTTCGGTATGCCATTCGCATCCTTGATATTGGCAATATATTTGTTCAAAAATAAACGGATTAAATTTTCAGGTATGGTGTTAATTGCCTTGATCGTTTTAATTTTAAATAATACTCAGATTGTAAGTGAGATAAAAACCGGAAGGGGTAATTATTTGGATTTTAAAAATGCTCTCGTATATAAATCTGATGATCAGAATTCACTTTGGAAAAATGCACTCTTCATTGCTTCTTGTCAGGTTCAATCAAATGCGAAAATTCTAGCGCCATACGCAAATCAAGAGAGTTGTGATTTTCCGCTTGCAGATAAATATCTAAAACGACTCGAAAGAAGAAACGATGGTTTTGTGGATTGGTTTTTGTATGTAGCTAAGATTATTGCGGTCGTGATATTTTCGGGTGTGAGTTATTTTTTTATATATAAAAAAATAAAGAAAGATAAAGAAAAAAATGGTAAGTATATTATCTTAGTGTTGTTTAGCTTATCGCTATTGAGTGTTTTTGTGCCATTTGGAGCTGAAGTTAGTTTGAGATATTTTATTTTATTAATTTTTATTCCATTTATATTGTTAGGTCTATGGCTTGAATTTTTGTTAAGTCAAAATATGGTGGCGACTAAATTTTTGGCTTGGATGACGATGTCTATTTTAATCGGGTATAATTTATTTTTTTGTTTATTAACTTTTCGCACTTATGCTACTAATATTCCCAGTAATATGATTGACGGAACCATGAATCAAGCCAAGGAAATTGCTGAATACATAGTTTCTGAAGCTGGCTCATATAAGAGAATCCAATTGGATGGACAGAGTGTTTATCTGGGTCGTTTTGTTGGTAGAATAAAATATTTTTTATCCGATGCAAAAATTGAAATTATTATGCTGAATGAAGGAATAGAGAGAGATAAAAATTTACCGATATTTGTTGCAGTGAATGAATCATCGGAAAACTTCTATGTCGGAATGTCATATAAAAAATATGGTGAAGTCGAAAAATTTCATCGGATTTATGATGTTACAATTTTGAAAATTAAAAATGACCCCAAATAATTTTTTTGCCAAATTATAATTTTTGGCTTAAACTAAAATAGCAAATTATGAAAAACTTACTAACCAAAAAATATGCCGTTACGATTATTATGCTAGCGATAGTTATCGGTGCTTTTGCTTTCCGTTTTTACAATTTTTCCGATTGGCTATATTTCAAAATGGATCAATCGCGTGATGCGCAACTCGTTAGTCATGCGATAAATGAAGGACCAATGATGCTTCCGCTTTTGGGGCCAAGAGCCGGTGCAACCGAAGTGGATAGTGGATTTTTGAGACTCGGTCCCGCCTATTATTATTTTCAATATATCGCGGGTGCCATTTCCAACTCTACTGCCCCGCAAGTTTTTGCCTATCCGGATTTATTTTTTTCAATCTTGGCGATAGTCCTGCTGTATTTTCTGGCGAGAATTTATTTTTCCAAAAATATTTCATTGCTTACTATGGCGATGTATGCTTTTTCTTTCATTGTGATTCAATATTCTCGTTTTGCTTGGAATCCTAATCCGTTGCAATTTTTTGCCTTATTGACTTTTTTTGGACTCCTGAAGTTTCTGAGTGAACAAAAGCTCAAAAGAAAAATAGGTTGGCTCATTATTTGGGTACTCGGACTTTCTATCGGATCACAACTGCATTTTTTTGGTTTCTTTGTGCTCACCGCTATCTCCGGATGTTTGATTTTGTTTCATAGTCAGTTTTGGAAATTGCAAAAAATCAAGGATATATTCCAAAAAAATATTTTGCAAAAAATAGCCATTTATTCTTTGGTTTTTATTTCTGTTTTTGCTTTGATTTATTCGCCTGTGATTATAAGTGATGTGATGAGAAAAGGGGAAAATGCCGGAAATTTCATTCAAGCTTTGAGTTCCAAAGCAAAAGACAAATCATTTGCAGAAAAAATTTCCAAAAATTTTTCTGAGAATACCAAATATTATTGTCTCATCACTACTTCTTTTTGCGGAGAAGGTGAGCCGTTTGATGGCACAAATAATGATTTGCCGTCAATTCTCACAATTATCCTTATTTCTTCCGGAATAATTTTGTCGGCACGAGCCCTAAGGAGAGAAAAAGATTCTAGCAGAAGAAATTTTTTGGCACTGTTGTTTTTGTGGATAGGTGTGTTTTTCATTTTTACTTTCCCAGTTTCTTTTCAACTTCGTCCAAGATTTTTTATCTTGGTTTTTGCTGTGCCATTTTTGTTGAGCGGAGTAGTATTTAATTTTTTTCAAGAAAGATGGCCGAAAAAATCAGCGTATCCTATTTCGGCAGTCGCAATCATTATATTTAGCTTGAATGTGTATGGAACGCTGGCGTGGTTTTCGGAAATGAAGCAGTCTCAAATCAAGGATGTGGAAATAAACCGCACTTTGATTTTGAAAACAAAAGATGGTGTGACCTTGAGTGAACTGCAAAAAGTGGCCGATTTTATATATACAAAAAGAAAAACTGGCGATACGAGTTATTTTTATACTAAGCCGGAGCATATAAATCCGATAAAATATATTTTGGCGCAAAAAAATGATCCTAATTTTGTTTATGAAACTTTGAGTTTGAATGATAATCCTAACGCCCAATATTTTGCAACTATTCCTTCTGACACGGAGCCAAAAAAAGCCTTAGAAAAAAAATATGGGGTGCCAGTTGAAATATTGTCTTCTCAAGATTGTGGACAAATTTCAGTTTATGAGATAAATTTTCCAGAGAGAAACATTTCCAAGAATTTTAGGTTTAACAAAAAATATTCCAAAACTGATCGACTTTTTTGGAAGGATGTTTTTGGGATAAAAAAACAAACTATTGAAGAAGATGAGGAATTAACCAGTGATATAAATATGAATGAATAATTTTTTTGGAAAAATAAAAAAACATCAAGTCGCAATATTATTGATGCTGATTATTTTAGTGGGAATATTTTTGCGTACCTATCATTTTTCTGATTGGCTCAGATTCAATATGGATCAATCGCGCGATGTGGAATTGATAGAAAATTTAAGCGAAAATAACAGATTGCCAGATCTTGGTCCTGGAGCAGGCGGAACAGAATTTTTGCTTGGCCCAGCATTCTATTATTTTCAGTTAGTTTCAGCGAAAATATTTGGGGCAGAGCCGGAAAAAGTAGCTTATCCGGATTTATTTTTTTCTATTTTGTCAATCGGGATGTTTTTTCTTTTAGCAAAAATTTATTTCAAAATTCCCATCGCATTGGCTTTGGCTTGGCTGTATTCAATTTCATATTTTGCGATTAAATTTTCTCGTTTTGCTTGGAATCCAAATTCCACCCCGTTTTTTGTGATGCTTTTTATCTACGCACTTTATAATTTGGCAATTTTACAAAAAAGAAAAATTGCCTGGGCAATTTTGACAGGAATATCTCTGGGAATTTGCATTCAATTGCATACTTCGCTTTTGATAATCCTTCCAGTGCTTTCTTTTTTCACGGCGATTATCTTTTTCAAGAAAAAAATAATTTCAGCAACGGCAATAGTAATCATTGTGGCGTCCACTATTTTTGTTAATATTCCCCAGATTGTAAGTGAAGTTAGAAGCGGTGGGGCTAATTCATATCAGTTTATTTTGGGAATTACCAGCAAGAATGAACGAAATGGAAGTTGGGCGAATAATTTGCTTTTGAATTTTTCTTGTCATATCAAAACCAATAATCACATCCTCACATCATTAGGCAATGAAAATGAATGCGGGTATGAAAATGATTGGAAAATTTTCAAAAAGTTAGATGGAACAAGGATGACCATAGGAGAAAAAGCAAGTTTTGTTGTTTTGATTATTTTGTCGCTAGTATTTTCTTTGGGTGGATATTTTCTCTTATTTAAAAAAGCTATAAAAGAAAGCGATAGGAATAAAAAACTTTTCCTGGGGCTTATATCTAGTTATATAATATTGTCTTTTCTTTTCTATATAACTTGGGCCACTGAATTGGCGGTTCGTTTCTTTTTGCCGTTGTTATTTATTCCATTGCTGATCTTGGGATTTTGGTTGAATTTTTTTGAGAAAAAATTCAAAAAAGGCTTGTGGGTTGCGATAGCTATTATTGCCATTTTTTCATCTTTCAATTTGCAAAAAATATTCTATACCTATAAAGATTTGCAATATGGCGGAAGAGAAATCAATGGAGATTTTGATTATCTGACTTTAGGAGAGGGGAAATATATCGTTGATTTTATCAAAAATAATTCAGAAAATAAAACAGCCTACATTGATGCGCAAGCTGGTTATCTTTTCAAATCTCTTCGCTCACTTCAGTTTTTAGCAGGGAAAGAACAAATTGAAATAATTCAACTTAGAAAAGAAATTAAATTAAACTCAGGAGACAAGCTATTCTATCTTAAAAATGCTTCGGCTAAATGCGAGCTTTCCCAAGAGATAGCAAAAAAATATGACATTGAAAAATGTTCAATCTTTCGCCAATTTTCAGTTTTTGCTTTGAAGGTTAAATAGAAAATTATTTTTTCTTAAGGATGATATTTCTGAAATATGAAATATCATCTTTTTTTATTTCTCCTAGTATATAAAGAAAAATAAAATAGAAAGATAGCAGAATTATAGACCAGATAATAAAGTAATAATTTTCATTAGGGAAGAGTGTGGAAGTCAAATAAAGCCCTCCTGAGGAGAAAATAACTCTTAGAAGGCTCTTTATACTAATTACAACCCCAAACTCTCTATAGAGGAAATAGACCATTAGAAGCATGGCTAGAAATGAAGAAATTGTTGTGGCCCAAGCGGAACCCATAAGTCCAAATTTTTGAATGAAAAAATAGTTCAAAACAGAATTCAAAGTCAAGCCAATAATAGAAATAATCATCGGGATCTTAGTTTTTCCCGCTCCATTCATAACAAAACTCATCACATAGAAAATTGTCAAAAATCCCACCCCATAAACCAAAACCGCCATCGGTTCAGCAGCCGCCAAATATCTAGCGCTATAAAAAATCTTTATTATTGGTTGAGAAAAATAGGCCATCAAGATAATAGCGGGGGCCAAAATAATCAACATTAAGCGCAAGGAATTTCCAATGATCTGGCTGGTTTTTGCATGGTTGTTCTCGGAAGTGCTTTTGGAAATTGCCGGAAGAAGAACAACGGTGAGGGCATAAAAAACATAATAGGGGATGCGTCCAACTGTAAGGGCGCCATTATATATTCCGGTTAAATAATCATTTCTCAAAATTCCTTTTACTAAATATAAATCAATGCTGATAAAAAGCTCGTAGGCGAGAAAAAAAATAACGATTTGCCAAGCATAACGCATAAGTTTTTTATATTCAAAAACTATTTCTGCTTTATTGGGATTAAGTTGTATTTGATTTTCAATTTCTGCTTTAACTCTAAATTTATCAATACACCAACCGATAATAAAAGTTAGAAACGGAGCGATGACATAACCCAAGATTGCTCCGGGCACTTTGTAGAAATAGGCGAGAGCAACAATAATAGTCACTCTAAAAAGCGAGCGCAGAGTTTTTAGCAGAGATTGAATGTTGAACTTGTGAAGACCGGTGTAATAGGAAAAATAGAAAGAGGACATAGCAAAAGCAGGAATAATCAAAGTGGAAAGACGAAAAAGATTGGTAAGTGTTGGATCTTTTAACGCCCATGCCAAAACTGGCGCTAAAAGAAAAAATATTACGGTTAGCGTTCCAATAATAATGGATTGGAGAATGATAGCTTTTTTCTTAATTACACCAATCATTATCGGATTGGATTCAAAAACTTCACTCAAATATTTTGCCATAGCAGTTGGCACGCCATTGCCAACAAGAATAATAATCATCGTAGTGAGTGTTATTACAATTCCATAGCGACCATAATCACCCGGACCCAAAACTCTTCCAGCAACAGAATGGATTACATAACCGGAAAGATTAAATAAAATTTCCGAAACCGTTACCCAGAAAACTGATTTTACTAAATTGTTTTTCATAAAAATGATTTTATTTCTTTAAAAATTTCTTCTTGGCCTCGATTGCCATTAATTAGTTTCATATTCCAATCGAGAATTTTTGCGTCATATATATTTTTTTTCTTTTTGAGATAATCAATTCCTTGATCAGGCTTTCTTTCTCTTTGCATTATTATTTCCGGATCAGTTTGAAGATAGATTGCCAAATCGGGATTTACAATCCACGTAGGGAACGCATATATGCGTTCCCTACATAAAAATTCAATATTAACCACACTATCATAAAAATACCGGTCACTCAAAATATAATCATAATTTTTATTACGTAATTTATTATGTAATAACTTAAAGCGCACCAAATCTATCAGTAATGCAAAACGACGAAGATAAATTTGAAAAACATTAGCTTTGACCACGCTTTCATGATGTTTGCCAGTAATAATCTTGTGTGGTCTTAAAATATTATAAATCTTACTAATACTAAATTGCCCAGCATGAAAATAAAAAACCCGCTTACTTTGCGATTCTAAATGCTTTTTTAGCATTTCAATTTGAGTTGATTTCCCTGAGCCATCAAGACCAGAAATTGTGATTAGTTTCATAAAATTTAATACATTATAACCGCTACGGGTTTCATTTTTGCTACAATGTGAGCGATTTTGTTGGCTTCAATACCTTCAATTACTTTGTCTATATTTTTGTATCGAGAAGAATCTTGATTGATAACAATGGAAGATTGGGCATTGTAAAGACGGATATTTTTTTCTTTCATTTTGGCGAAAAGGTCATCTTTATTGGCAATGGTTTTTTCATTATCGTTAGTTCCTTTGCCGGTGCCATGAGGAGCTGAGAAAAAACTGTCTTGATTTTCATCTGTTCCGACGCAAATGTAGGCGTCAGTGGCCATTGAAGATGGAATAAAGACAGGTTCGCCGGTTTCGCCGTAAATCGGATGACTTTTCATCTTGCTAGGGCCATATGCTCTTGAAGTGTTGCTTCGGTGAACAAAAACTTCACGCCCAAAATGTTCTTCCTTGGAAATTGAAATGTGAGGCATGTCATAGATCAAATCCATTTCGGGGTCACGCCCAAGAACTTTTTTTATCGTTTCGGAGATATTGTGAGTGATAACAGCTCTATTGGCAGTGCCGAAATTAGAAGCGGCTGCTCGCGCGTTCATATATAATTCTCCATCCTCTCCGTTGCCGTCATATCTAAGCAGTGATTCTTCTCCTGACATATGCAATTTTATTTTTTGTTGCATCTTTTTATAAGTTTCTTTTTTTCTGGAATTGAAAGTCATTTTTCCAAGTGTTACCATAAGAGCTTGTGAAAGATGCTCGCGTTTCTTGGCAGTATGAGTATACATTGTGTATTGTCCCAAAATTCCTGAACCAGTGTGAATCATAAAGAGATACTGTCCCTTTTCTATTCCCATTTTTTTGGCAATTTCGGAATCTATAATCTCATCTACTTTCATAAGATCTGAAAAATGGTTTCCAGCTGCGCCTAAAATTCCCAAGCGATACCGCGCAAAAAACAAGTACAGCTTTGGTATTACATCAAAAATATCTTTTCTTTCCATAATACGTCCGAAAAAATTACCACCATCCTGAGTGTTTTCGAGTTCGTTTTTTGTTTTGATTCCGAGATGTTTGATTATGGCGGATGTTCCTTCTCGACAAATATCAACGACAACATTAAAAGGGACTTTGGTTCCGACGAATTTTTTAGTTGGAACGGTGCTTACTAATTCCTTGAAAATATTTTCAATATCATTACTAGTTAGATTATCTTCAGTTAAATTAGTTTTAATTAGACGCATTCCACAGTTTGGGTCTGAGTCATTAACTTGAGGCAGTATGTAATTTTCGCTGACTATAGTTGTTCCGGAAGCATTTTTCCTGCCTGGCTTTGAACAAACATCAGGCATAGCGACTAAATTACGGAAAAGTGTATCTTGATTAGAAGCAATATCTTCTAATTTTTCGAAAGAATCATCCTTAGGTATTAAATCTTCACTCATAAAAAAAATAGCCGGCACTTTCATTTTTTCCGTTTGGAACTTTTTTTTGTTTTCGTTTAAATTTTCAAAATTATAATTGTTCATATATTTTTTCATAAGCCCTAGCTATATTTTTTATGTCGAAATTTTCCTCACAAAACTTTCTAGCATTTTTCCCGAGCATTTTTCTTTTTTCTGTGTCTTGGTATAAATCAAAAATTGCGTCAGTCAATTGTTTTAGATTGTCTTTCTCAATTATAACAGAGTTATTATTATTTCCCAATTCTTTTAGAATTTCCAAATCTGTTAAGATGACTGGTTTTTCACAGGCCATCGTTTCGATAACAGCGAGAGGGATATCAAATTTTCCGTGCATATTTTGTACTGGGAAAAGACTAATGTCGCAAAGATTATAAACTTCTGGCATATCATATTTACCATTATCAAAAAAAGAAACTTTTTCCAGAAGATTACTTTTTTTGATCTTTTCCATAACCTCTTCTTTTTTCTGAGCGTCTTTTTCGTTTTTGATTCTAACTGCTAGAGTGAGTTTGGCTTCGGGAATTTTTTTGGAAATTTCGATAAAACTGTCAATCACTAAATCAATCGCACCAAGGCGCACATACTCGCCAGTGAAATTTATCACAAAGTCCGTTGGCGAAATGTTTTTTTCTTGCATAAGCTCCAAGTTTCTTTCTTGTAGTTGATATTTTTCCAGATCAATTCCTGGATAAACCCTTTTGACATTTTGAAATCCAAGTGAATTTAATTTGTTCTTGGCATAATCAGAATAGGTGATGATGAGATCTGCAAACATCAATTTTCGAATATCATCCGACGACCACAAGTCATCACGAAGAGAAGCGACAGTTTGAATAGTTTTAGTTTTGGATGATTTGAAAAAATGCTTAATCAGGAAGGAGTTGAGTTTTGTTGGAGTGAAAAAATAGTGATTGATATCGAACTTGCCTTTGGTTTTGAATTGGAAAAGAAGCGCGCGAAGCTTTTGTGAAAAATTGAAATCGCGAATTTCTGAAGTTGAATAAACCGAATGCTGGTGAACATTATCAGATAGTCCGGACAAAATTCCTTTAGTCATTAAATTAATTTCAAAACCTGCTAGATTTTTTGCTAGGTAATAGGCGAAATTTTTTGAACCTTCGTCCCACGGCGGGGCAATTGGCCTCGTTACTAGAAGTATCTTTTTCATAAGTTTTTATAAATTTCTTTTTTCTCATCTCCTGAAGTTACTTGAATGGTAATTTTTTTGTTTCTATAGCTATCTTCAAAATTAACATTAACTGAACTGATCTCTCCTTTTTTGATAGTCACATCGCTTTCTTTGATTGTATCATTGCCAGACAAAACAACCCATTGAAAATTATCCTTATCACTATGATTTTCAATTACGAAATCTAAATTCTCTGATTTAGAATCGGAAAAAGAGATTGACCACCAATTTTTCCCAACATTCGGATCAAGAATTTTGTCACTCACATAAAAAAGCCAAACGGAGCTGGCTATGAAGGTAATCAATAGGAAGAGAATAATCTTTTTTTGTTGCATAAAAATGAAATTTATTTTTTATAATAAACAGCTACATCGCCATTGTTATAAACTTTGCTAAAATTTTTGAGTTTTACAAATTGGGAGCTATCAAATTTTGGATTAACCAAAATATAATTAGTTTTTGTTTCAAAAAAACAATCCTGGGCGTCTTGACCGGCCGGATTGGAAATCATATAGAGGGTGCACATTTCACGAGGTTTAGTGGGATCTTCATAACGCTTGAAATAGCCACGAGACTGAGGGTATCTATAACCTTGCATAAAAAACAATTTTATCCAAGAATCTGCAGTGATATAATTATGATCTTTTAGAATCACATCTTCCTCGTTAGTATTTTTCACTAAATAATTAGAAGCGTCATAAGTTTCAATAACGGGAGTGAAGTCAGGGGCTTTTTTGAAAGCTTGAACGCTGTCGCTTATCCCGCTAGTTAAAACAAAAATTAGGATAATCAAAAATGAGCCAGCTAGAAATTTCTTGGGAATTATTTTTTTTGAATCAACTAAACTGGGATTGAAAATAGAAAATAATCCATAGGCAGAAAGGATGGCAAGGGGATAGCTCATATAATTTCCAATTCGAGAACTAGGCAAGTTGATGAAAATTAATTCTGGTTTAGTGGACATGATAAAAAGCATAACTGTCCAAGCAGAAATCAAAGTGAAGCCGAAATTTTTTCTTTTATAATTCAAAGATAAAATCAGAAGTCCTAAAAATCCAAGAGCCAGACGAACTTCGCCCACGGAAGATTTTATGTTGTCCATACTCAATCCTTCGCGAGTGGCTTTTGAGGGTGTGCCGACAGCGGTTTCTACCGCACTAGTCTGCATATAATTTGGAGTGAAAATAAAAAAGAAAAAAATCAATCCGACTGCAAAAGTTGTGATAACAGGAACGGAAAAAACCAAATCAAATATTTTTCCAAAAATATTTTTCAGGTCTTTGTAATTTAGAGCTAGGAAAATAATAATAAGTAAGGAAAAAATAAATAAAAATATAAAAGCAGTGAGATGATGCGTATAAAAAAGTCCGAAAGTGGAAAAAATTCCAAGGGAAAGAAATTTCTGACTATCATTTAAAATGTAGGGGTTTGATTTATCAAACCCAATCGGTTTATTAGTGGGTTCAATAAATTGAACCCCTACATTTAGAAATTCTGTAGCTCTGAAATAAAAATAAAAGGCCATAGGCATCAGAAGATTTCCCAAGATATTTCCTATTACACCACCACTAACAAATTTAGCCTGAGGTGAGGAAACAGCAAAAAGAACTCCCAAAAAAAGAATTGAAAGAATAGCAACATTCTTGTTTTTGAAAATTCGTAAAGTCAAGATAAAAACAGTGAGGATACTAAGAAGATTAATCAGTAGCAAAAAAATAACCGGGAAAGCTGAAAAGAAACTTTTTCCACTGATCATATTTATCTCTGACAAAGCAATATGTTCACCAATGATAAAATCAGGCATTCCTTCATAAACAGGAAGTTTGTGAGTGGTGGACATTTCTTTAGCCCAATAGGTGTGATGACCCATGTCAGTGGCAGTTGGGGCAACTGTTCCACTGAGATAGGCAGTTTTAATAAAAATTGTCAAAAACAAAAGAAGCAAAAGGAGGAGAAATTGATTTTTGGAAAAAGAAAATAATTTATCTTCTTCTTGAATGCCTACAGAGACACTGGGTGTCTTTTTAGACACCCAGTGTCTAAATGCAAGGCAAATTATGGCAAAAAACAGTACCCCCAAAATTGAAGAGAGGGCAGTAATCGGAACGTTTAGTTTGGAATAAGCAAAAGCGATAAAATCAACAACGATTAAACTTAATCCAAAAGAAAAAATAAATCTTTCTAATTTACTTATCTGATTTTCATATTTACCAAAAACCGCCAAAAGCAAAAAATATCCTGGGACAAACAGAATTACTAAAATAGATATATAAAATAAAATTTGACTGTAAATAAAATTTAACATTTTATTGCTTTATATTTTCTATTTGCTACTTATTTTCTCCATCTCTTCTAAATACTTCCTCGAAATTTTTTCCCAAGTGAAATTTTCCTGCACATATTTTCCAGCCATTATTCCAAAGTTCTTGGCGAATTCCGGTCCGGCGGAAAAAATAGCGTTGATTTTTTTGACCCATTGATCTATGTTTTCGCTTTCAACTAGAAAACCATTTTTGCCATCCTTGATTGCGTCAGCCAAACCTTGCATATTTGAAGCGATAACTACTCTTTCACAAGCTGCAGCTTCAATAGCGTTGATGCCAAAACCTTCTGAGGAACTTTTATAATGAATATTAGGAGAAACTACCAAATCAGCAGTGTTTAGCAAAATCTCCAAATCTTTTTGTGGAATGTTAGGGATAAGTTTCACTCTGTTTTCTAAATTGTTTTCTTTTATTTCTTTCTCGCAATCGGAAAAATTATCCGGATCGCCAGGGGTATTTTTATCAACGCGACCTCCTACGGCAAGTAGTATTACATTTTCCGGGAGTCTTGGCATTATATTTTTTATAAACCAAGCTGTACCTTTGTGAGGAACAAATCTGCCAAGGCGCAAAATAACTTTTTTTTCGGTGGTGTCTGCACCCCAAAGAGCGGACAAGTCTTGCCTAGAAAATTCTTTTCTGAAATTTTCAATAAAAACTCCATTAGGAATAAAAACGCAATTTTCCTTAGGCACTCCAATTTTTATAGCTTCTTCGACGGCAAAATTTCCCACCATGAAAAGTTTATCCATTTTTTTTATAGAAGGAATATTTGTAAGGCTATAGATTTTTGGTAGAATTCCTTTTTTATGACAAAAGGTTATATCAAGCGCATGGATAATTGAAAAAAACTTCTTTTTGGGATGAAAAAGTTTTAGAGCATAAGCTAGGGGAGCTAAAACGCCATTCCCTACGAGACAGGCGTCATAATTCATCATCAAAAAAAATGCCCGTATGAATGTTATCGGCACAAAAACAGGCAGCCACCATTTACCACGGCCATTAGCGATAATCTTAACTTGGGCAATTTTTGAAAGCCCCTGGGCTAAATTGTAATTTTGACTTTCCACTCCACCAAGAATTGGAGGATAGGAATGGGAGATAAAAAGAATTTTCATGAATTAATTTTTATTGTATTTATCTTTCTTCCATTGGTAGAAAAGTTCTTCGGTGAGTTGGCGGGCAGATTTGATCATATCAGCAATCAAGGCGAAAACAACCAGCTGAATTCCAAGGAGTAAAGAGATAGCAGAAAAAACTATATAATGAAGATAGGGGGCGATTTTCAAATCTTGAATGTAATTAAAAAGGAAAATAAGAAAGCCAATAACTCCGATTGACATTAGAAATATTCCCGGCCAGCCGAAAAATTTCAAAGGTCTGACATCCCGAACAGCTTTCAAAATTATTTTTCCAGAGTCATTGATATACTTAAAAATAGACTTAGTGATTTTGGCTTCGCGATTATCAAAATAAGTGACGGTAATCGGCACCCATTTTAGTTTCAAATTTTTTCCAATGGCGTCAATAATAGTATCCTGAGTGTAGGTGAAATGAATATTAGTTAGATTAAAACGGAGCAAGGTTTCTCGAGAGTGAGCACGAAATCCACAAGTGAGGTCATCGGTTTTACAATTTAGGAAAAAACTAATAACCGAAGCGGCAAAGCGATTAAAGAAACTTCGCACCCATGGAATGTTTTTAGCTTTGTGACTTCCAAAACGATTAGCAATCACCATATCAGCTTCACCATTCAGTATTGGCAAAAGAAGCTTTGGAATATCGTTAGGATCAAATTGTCCGTCAGCGTCGATGTTGACCATAAAATCAGCGCCTTTTTCTAAGGAGCTTTCCACTGCTTGTTTGAAAGAATAGGCGAGGCGTCTGTTGGGTTTGTAGGAGATTACTATATCTGCTCCGCTGTTTCTAGCAACTTCAGCAGTATTATCACTTGAACCGTCATCCACTACTTGAATTAATTTTTCAGTAATACGCGCGCCCTCATTAGAATAGAAATCATTAGAAAGACTTTCTTTGATTCGCTCAATTGTTTTTCCAAGATCCTTTTCTTCGTTGTAGGCTGGAATGTTGATGATTAATTTCATATTAGTTCTTTTTAATTATTAGTTTCGGGTCGACGCAATTAAAATCGCATTTGGCGTTATCGACGCCTTGATGAAAAATATCATTAGTGCATTCTTTTAATCTTTCTTCACATTGCTTTCTGGTGCCGGAAAAATATTCCCGATTAACATCATAACCGAAAAATTTAAGCACAAAATAGGTTGCGGCCAAAAAAAGGACAATCCAAATGGCAAATTTAACAATACTAAACATAAGTATTATAGGCTTAAAAATTAGCTTTTATTATAACTTGATTATAGCTCAGAAGTGATTATCTGGCAATGCATAATTTCAGCAGATGACATAATTTGATTTTGGCTTTACAATATAAATATGAAAAAGAAAAAAGTAGGAATCAATGCAAGTTATCTTCGAAAGCCTCATACGGGCATCGGGCAAGTGACAACCAATTTTTTGAAAATGTTGGTAAGATATAAGCAGAATGATTTTGAATTTGTTTTGTATTTGGAGGAAGATATTCCAAAAGATTTTAAGCTTCCTGATAATTTTAGCAAGAAAATATTCCTACCAGTTTATAAGCGCGATGATTTGATTCGAAAAATTTGGTGGGAAAAAATCCTTTTGCCGCGCCTTGTCAAAAAAGACGGTTGCGATGTTTTTGTTAGTATGTACCAATGTCCTACTTCCCTGCCTCGCCGGCAGGCGGGCATTCAACCATATAAGGAAGTGAAGCATATTATGCTGGTGCATGATATTATTCCAAAATTGTTTCCCAAATATCTGGATAACTTTAGAAAGAAATTGTATTGGAAATTAACAGAATATGGGATAAAAAAGGCGGACAAAATTGTTGCTGTTTCCAAAAGGACAGAAAAAGATCTAATTGAACACTTAAATATAGGCGCAGACAAAATTACTACTAATTATATAGATGTAGATGAGTTATTCGCTTCGCGAACCGGCGCTACGAATGCTGGACATGCGAATATTTTGAAGAAATACAAAATAAATCCCGGATATGTTTTGGCTGGTGGGGGATATGAAGTGCGGAAAAATGTCGAAGGAGTGGTGCGGGCATATAAGTTGCTTTTGGAAAGAAACAAAAAAGAAAATTTCTTGCCAAATTTTCCGAAGTTAGCGATATACGGGAAAGTTTTGCCGGAAAGTTTGAGCCTGGCAACGCCGATAGAAAGAATTCTTAAAGAATTAAATTTAACGAAACACGTGATTCTTTTGGGTGAAGTTCCGCAAAAAGATTTGCCAGCACTGTTTAGTGAGGCTGTTATGTTTGTCTATCCATCACATTATGAAGGTTTCGGCATGCAAATTCTGGAAGCAATGAATGTTGGCACGCCTGTCATCACTTCAAAAGTTTCCTCACTGCCAGAAGTTGGTGGAGATAGTGTGCTATATTGTAATCCTGATGACATAACTGATATCGCGATGGTTTTGAAGAATGTTTTGACTAATCATGACTTGCGAGAACAACTAAAAAACAGAGGTCAAGAACGAGCCAAGCAATTTTCGTGGGAAAAATTTAGTGAGAAGATTTTGAATATAATTGAAGAAATGTAAATGAATTTATTTTTTGAAAAAATAATTAATAACCTCAACAAACCAAAGAGCTGGTTGATTTTGGTGAATGTGGCTTTAGTTTTATTTTTGATTATTTTTAATAATTTAGGGATTATTCCTTTGCGAATAGGGGATTTTGTTTTCTTTGCAATTCTGACTTTGTTTTTGGCGCTATACCGTCCTGGGTGGGCGTTTCTGTTTTTTGTTGGAACGATTGCGCTAGAAAACATCAATCTGGCGCCATTGGAGCTTGGAATTGCAATCAGGCCATATCAATTTATCGGCGCACTCACAATTACTGCCATAATAATCAGATTGCTTTCCGGAAAACTGAATTTCAAATTAGTTAAATTGGAATGGTATGATTGGTTAATTGTCATAATAAATATCGGCGGACTTTTTAGTATTATAAATGCGTCGAATAAAATTTTAAGTTTAAAATTGGCGATAATCCTGGCCACATTTTCCGCGCTATATTTTTTAGTGCGAAATTATATTCAAAATATCGAGGACTTGAAAAAAGTAGTGCCATTTTTTCTTAGCTCTTCTTTGGTCGTTGTGTTTTATGGAATTTGGCAAAATATTTGGTTCTTGCGAGGGCTAAATAGTTTTGAAACGATGCCCGGACGACCAAATGCGACTTTTTCGGAGGCGGATTGGTTGGGAATTTTTATAGTGCTAGTTATAAGTTTAATTTATGTTTTGATATATTACTTCGAAGACTCAGACAGAAGCTTAGCTTCGGGAGCTCCCGAAGCTAAGCTTCTGTTGGGCGGTTTATTTTTATTACTTACTATTTCATATGTTTTACTTATCCTAACTGTAAGCAGAAGCGCTTGGCTCGGTGCATTTGCCGTGACATTTATTTTTCTTTTCACTATTTTTACAAATTTAAAATTCCATCCCAAAAATTGGCAATGGAGGGAAACTATTAAAATAAAGCTGATTATAGTCCCGGCGCTTTTTGTTGCTGTTGGTCTGGTTTATATTTTTCATCTAACTAATTTCCAATTATTTAATCGTGTTCAGTCAACCGGATCAGGAATGCAGAAAATCACCGTTTCCTGTAATGTAGGGAACGCAAATTTGCGTTCCCTACCAAAAGAAATTGAAAATATTTCTGAATTGGAAAAATATAGTTGTCGACATATTAACTTGGAAGAAATTGAAATAGAAAAAAATCAGGGAAATTTAGTAACGGAGATTTTTAGAAAAGATCCAAATATTTCAATTCGAAGCTTTATTTATCAAAGATCTTGGCAGGAGATAAAAAATCACCCGATTTTAGGAATAGGTTGGGGGAGTATTGGGAAAATTTTAGGAGAAGACGGTCGAGGCATGAACTTCAATTCTTCCAATATATTTTTGGAAATTTGGCTTGGCAGTGGAATTCTAGGTTTTGCGTCCTTTGTGATTATGCTATCGTATATACTAGGTAGAGCGATAAAAGAATATTACGCAGCACAAAATGATTCGCAAATAATTATTAGTTTATTTTTAATAATTTCTTGGTTTGCGATCATTGTTCCCAATTTTTTTAATGCTGGAATATTTTTGGGATTTTTTTGGCTCTGGCTGGGAATAGCACAAATAAAAAAATGAAAATAGGTATTGACATTCGACTTATAGGCAAAAAACAAACTGGCAGCGAAGCGGTGTTTTTCAATTTGACTAAAAATTTAGCTAAAATAGATAGTGAGAATGAATATAAATTATTCACCGACATAACTGATACTACAGTATTACAGAATACTGGAGTAAGTCTTGGAATAGATAATCAGAAAAATTTTGAAATAATTTCACTTCCAACGAAAAACAAATTTAGTTGGAATTTTTGGACGCTTCCAATGTATTTGCGAAAAAAACCAGTCGATGTTTATCTCACGCAATATATCACACCATGGTTCGTGCCGAAAAAAATAAAAATCGTCACAATTATTCATGACATTTCTTTCAATTTTTATCCGCAATTTATCAAATTTTGGGATTTGTTATTTCTAAAAACTTTGATTCCAAAAAGTCTCAAGCGTGCGGACAAGATAATTGCGGTGTCCCAATTCACTCAAGACGAAATAATTAAATATTATAAAACTGATCCAAAAAAAGTTGATTGGTTTCATAATGCGGTGTCAGAGGATTTTTCGACGCAAGATATATCCGAGGAAAAAATAAAAGCAATCAAGATAAAATATAATCTTCCAGAAAGATACATTCTATATATCGGCACATTACAACCAAGAAAAAATATACCAGCGCTTATCGAAGCAGTGGCACTGTTAAAAACCGAACTCAACTTAAAGTTAAAACTTAATTCTTTGAAATTAGTTATCGCCGGAGGTAAGGGGTATAATTATGACAAATTAATAGATGAAGTAACTAAAAAAAATAATTTAATTGAAGACGTTTTCTTTCCTGGGTATATTGATGAAGAAGATAAGGCAGGGATAATCAAAGGTGCGGATATTTTTGTGTTCCCTTCATTTTATGAAGGTTTTGGTATGCCAATTATCGAAGCGATGTCGCTAGGTGTGCCAACCATAGTTTCCGATATTCCACCACACAGAGAAATTGCAGATAACGCAACGCTATATTTCAAACCAGAAATTCCCGGAGAGTTGACCCAAAAAATCAAGGAAATAATGACCAATGAGATGGTGCGAGATAGTTTGTCGAAAAATGGAAAGTTGCAAGCTGAAAAATTTTCCTGGCAAAAAACTGCGGAAAAATTGCTAGAAATTTTTTTGCAGATGAGTCATTGACTAAATATATAATTGTAAGTAAAATAGTAATAATTGCCAAATCAATAATTTGGCAGTATTAATTTAAATTTAAAAAAATAAAATGAAATTTTATCAAAAAAGATGGTTTAAAATTTTTGCAGTTGTTGCGGTTGTTTTGTTTTTGGGCGGAGGAATTTTCGCTTGGAAAACTGGCGGAATACTTAACAAAATTTCCAAGGGTGGATTATTGCAATCATTAGTAAAAAATATCCCTGGAGTTAATAATGATTTAAAGGGTGAAAAAGACGGCAGAATCAATGTTTTGCTTTTAGGAATGCGAGGAGAAGGTGTGGTTGGCGGGGGAACCTTAGCCGACACTATTATGGTGGCTAGTATCAACATCAAAGATAACAAGGCTTCATTAATTTCCATCCCGCGTGATTTATATGTGGATAACCCTGGTTGGGGCAATAAAACTAAAGTTAATGCAGTTTATGCTGCTGGTGAAGAGAATGGCAAAAAACAAGGAATGGAAGATATGAAAAAAGTTATTGGGGAAGTGACAGGACTTCCGATTCAATATGGAGCGAGTATAAATTTTGCTGGCTTCAAGCAACTTATTGATGCTATTGGCGGAATTGAAATAACTCTTGATCAACCTTTTGAAGAAGCTATGCAGTTTAAGGAACCTCACGTTTGCGATTCATTTTTCACTATTCCAACTGGAAAATACGAAGACAAAACAGTTAAATATTTTAGCAAAACTACACAAACTTACAAAACTAGAATTGTAGCTAGTTATCCTTTGTGCGCAGCGCCTGAAAACACCTTGGAATGTGGTGGAAATTTCAAGCTTCCTGCAGGTAAGCAAATGCTTAATGGTGATCAGGCTCTTTGCTATGCCAGATCTCGTGTGACTTCTAGTGATTTTGAAAGAGCTAAAAGGCAACAAATAATAATTCAACTAGTTAAGGATAAAATGTTAAGCATTGGAACACTAGCTGATTTTTCCAAGGGCAGTGCTATGCTTAAGGCTTTAGGAGATAATGTTAGAACTGATATGCAGGTTTGGGAAATGCAAAAATTCTACGAGCTTTATAAGAAATTGGGAAATTTGCAAATTTACCAAAGAGTTTTGGAAAATAGTGAAGAGGGATTACTTTATAATCCAACTGATATGCCAAAAGAAGTCGGTTATATTCTTTTGCCAATCGGTGGTAATTACGATCGCATTCGCCAGATGGCAAAAGATATTTTTATCCTTCCAGCACAATCAGACATAAAACCCAAATAAATTAAATGGAATTATCCATCATCATTACTAGCTATAAAAGTCCGGAACTCTTGAAAGTTTGCATTGATTCGATTAAGAAAAATTATAGCGGATCAGATTATGAAATTGTAGTTTCAGATTCTGAAACTACTGAAGAAATTTCTACTATGATGAGAGAGGATTATTCTGAAATAAAATTTTTAAGTTCGGAAATAAATTTATGGTTTGGAGGTGAGGTACGGAGAGGATATAAGGAGAGTACAGGAGATTTTATTCTCATTCTGAATGACGATATTATTATCAAGGAAAATTCTATTGAGAAACTTTTGGAATATATGAAAAATAATCAAGAAGTGGGTGTTGTTGGACCACAACTTCTTAATTTCAATGATTCTATCCAGACATCCTGCTTTAGATTTATGACTCCTCTAACTATTCTTTATCGCAGAACTCCTTTAGGAAAATTGTGGTTTGCTAAGAAATACCTTGAGTATTATTTGATGAAAGATGTGGATAATAATAAAATACAGGAGGTAGATTGGATTTTGGGATCAGCTATGATGACAAGGCGTGCAATAGCGGATGTGGTCGGACTTATTGATAAGCGGTTCACATATTATTTCGAAGATATTGATTGGTGTCGAAATTTTTGGGAAAACGGATATAAAGTTATTTATTATCCAATCGCTAAAATGTATCATTACCACAGAAGAAGTTCGGCTGGTAAAAATATTTTCAAACTCCTTTTTTTTAATAAACTTTCTAGAATTCATATTGCTAGTGCGATTAAGTATTTTTGGAAATATCGGGGCAAGCCGTTGCCAAAACATAACTGAAAAAATTTATGGAATCAGAAAATTTTGAAGAAAAAATAAAACAAGAAATAATAGAAGATAAAGAAAAAAAAGAAAAAGAAAATATGGAGAAAAATCTCCATCTTTTTAAGCGTTATTCATCTTTACTGGTGATTATTTTTTTAGTGGCGGGCAGTTTCTTTTTGGGATATAAAAAGGGGCAGTCCAATATACCTGATAATAAAAATGTTCCTTTGGAAAAAGCGATTATTGAAAATAAAGCGTCTTCGCAAAATGAAAAAGTTGACTTCTCGCTTTTTTGGAAAGTTTGGGATTTGGTCAAAGAAAAGCATATTGAGCGAAACAATTTAGATGCACAAAAAATGGTTTATGGAGCGATCAATGGAATGCTTAGTGCTACGGGCGATCCATATTCAAGTTTTTTTAATCCGGAGGAAAGCAAGATGTTTTCGCAGGATATCGCAGGTTCTTTTGATGGAATAGGCGCCGAACTCGGGATAAAAGATGAAATTCTAACAGTCATTGCTCCGCTAGATGGTTCTCCAGCGCAAAAAGCTGGGATTCGCTCAGGGGATAAAATTTTGAAAATTGATGAAAAATCATCCTTGGAGCTCACAATCGATCAAGCGGTAGATTTAATAAGAGGTAAGAAAGGCACACAAGTTAAACTCACCATTCTTCATTCTGGAGATCAGGAGACTACAGAAATAACAGTGGTTCGAGAAACGATAAAATTAGATAGTGCTAAGGTAGAATTTAAGGATGACGGCATTGCGTATCTAAAAATAATAAAATTTTCTGATGATGTTGATGTGCAGTTTGACAGTGCAATGAATAAAATAATTGCCCAAAAAAGTAAGGGGATAGTCTTGGATTTGCGTGATAATCCAGGCGGTCTTTTGGATAAATCAATAAAAGTAGCCAGTCGCATGATAGCTAAGGGCAATGTTGTGGTACTAGAAGAAAATAATGCGGGCAAGAAAGATAGTCTACATACAATTGGAGGAGATAAGTTAAGCTCTATTCCAATGGTAGTTCTCATTAACGAAGGTAGTGCTAGCGCCTCAGAAATTTTAGCAGGAGCATTGAAAGATGATCGTGGGATAACCTTGATTGGAGAAAAAACTTTTGGCAAGGGTAGTGTTCAGCAACTTATGGATCTTCCTGGTGGTTCAAGCGTGAAAATTACGGTTGCCAAGTGGCTCACACCCAAAGGTGATTACATTATGGAAAAAGGAATTGCTCCGGATGTAGAAGTAAAAATGACAAGTGATGACTATAAAAACGAACGCGATCCACAATTGGATAAGGCGATGGAAATAATTAAGGAAAAAATTAACCCTGTTAAATAATTTTAATTATACGAATCTATGAAAATAATATTATTACAAGATGTGAAAAGTTTGGGGAAGAAGGGAGATGTGAAAGAAGTGGCGGAAGGGTATGCGCAAAATTTTTTGCTTCCCAAAAAATTAGCGGGCGTTGCAACAGAAAGTGCAGTTAAGTTTTTTCAATCGCAAAAAGAAAAAGAACAAAAAAACAAACTGGCCGAGACGGAGCGACTAAGAAATTTAGCCAGTGTTCTAAAAGGCAAAAAAATTACTATTGAAGCTAAGGAAAAAAAGGGTAAGCTTTTCGGTTCGATAACAGTCAAAAATATCGAAGAAGCCCTGAAAAAAGAAGGCTTGAACATTTTAGCAAATTCAATTATAATTAAACAAGCAATAAAGAAGGTGGGAGAATATGAAATTGAAATAAAATTGTCAGAAGAAATAAGAGAAAAAATTAAATTAGAAGTAAGGGGGATTGAGTAGCAACCTTAATAAATTTATTTTTAAAAGTCGCGGGGAAGAGCGACTTTTTGTCTGAAAAAATATGAAAAACAGAAAGTATATCTTTGTTGTTGGGGGTGTGATGAGTGGAGTGGGAAAGGGGATAACTACTTCAGCTATCGGCGCGATTCTTCAGGCGCGTGGATTTAATGTGACGGCTATAAAAATTGATCCTTACATTAATGTTGATGCTGGTACAATGAACCCAACTGAACACGGAGAAGTTTTTGTTTTGGATGATGGTGATGAGACTGATCAAGATATGGGAAATTATGAAAGATTTTTGGGTATTACTTTGAATCGAGATAATTATATGACCACTGGCAGAGTGTATGAAACAGTGATTCACAAGGAAAGAAATCTTGAATATAATGGAAAGTGTGTGGAGGTTGTGCCACATATTCCAATGGAAGTTATTGAAAGAATAGAAAAAGCTTCCAAGAAAGCTGATTCAGATGTGACTATGATTGAGATTGGCGGAACAGTTGGTGAATATCAAAATATTCTTTTTTTAGAAGCGGCTAGGATGATGAAGATAAAACATCCAGATGATGTTCTGTTTGTGATGGTGAGTTATTTGCCAATTCCTTCTAAGGTAGGAGAAATGAAAACTAAACCAACTCAATATGCAGTGCGAACACTTAATAGCGCCGGAATTTTGCCGGATGTTATTGTGGCTAGAAGTGACACTCGACTTGATCAAAAAAGAAAAGAAAAAATTGCGATGTTTTGCAATATCCCAGAAAGATATGTAATTAGCGCTCCGGATATTGAGAGTATCTATGAAGTGGGGATAAATTTTGAACGAGATGATTTGAGTCGGTTGCTTCTTAAGAAATTAGGTTTGCCATACAAGAAAACTAATTTGAAAAAATGGTATGATCTTTTGGAAAAAATTAAGAATCCAAAGGGAGAAGTTAAGATTGGTATAGTGGGAAAATATTTTGGCACAGGTGATTTTGTACTTTCGGATGCGTATCTTAGTGTGATTGAAGCGATAAAACATGCTGCTTACAAATTTCAATTGAAACCAAAAATAAGTTGGGTGAACAGTGAGGCTTTTGAAAAAGAGCCGGAAAAATTGGAAGAATTGAAAAATTATGACGGGGTGATTATCCCTGGTGGCTTTGGCTCACGCGGAATTGAGGGGAAAATAAAAGCCATCAAATTTTTGCGAGAAAACAAGATTCCTTTTTTTGGACTTTGTTATGGAATGCAACTCGCTGTGGTTGAATATGCCAGAAATGTATTGGATTTGAAAGATGCTAATACCACCGAAATTGACAGAAAAACAAAAAATCCAGTAATTGATATTATGCCAGAGCAAAAGAAGAATCTAGCTGACCATAATTTCGGAGCCACTATGCGACTCGGCGCCTACTCGGCAGTTATTAAAAAGGGAACGCTGGCACATCAGGCTTATGGGAAAAATAAAATTTCTGAACGCCATCGACATCGCTGGGAGGTTAATCCGCAGTATATTGAAAAATTAGAGAAAGCCGGTTTAGTTTTCTCTGGAAAATCAGCCGACGGAAAACTGATGGAGATAGCAGAGTTGCCAAAAAATGTTCATCCATTTTTTCTAGGAGCTCAATTTCATCCGGAATTCAAAACCGATCCAATTAATTCACACCCACTATTTCTTGAATTTATAAAAGCAAGTAGCAAAAAAAAAGTAGCTTGATATAATAAAAAACCCTGCAGATGAGCAGGGTTTTTTGAAAGATAATTTTTGACTTTGAATTTATTCTACAGAAACAAATTTCTTTGAAATCATTTTACCAGTAAATTTTCGAACTTTTTTGGCAGTAAATTTCACTACTCCCTCTTTCAACGCAAAGAGAGTATCGTCTTCTGCTCGTTTAACATCTTTTCCAGGTCGGAATTTTGTTCCTCGTTGGCGGATAATGATTTGTCCGGGAGCAACTTTTTCTCCCGCAAATTTTTTCACACCTAATCTTTTCGAAATTGAATCTCGTCCCAGTTGAGTGGAACCACCTGCTTTTCTATGCGCCATATAATTGAATTACTAAATTGTTTATTATTACTTAAATAAGCTTACTTTATTTGTGGTATAATGTCAACAGCTATGGATAAAAACGTCATAAAAGCAAAAACTAAAGATTTTTGGCAAAAATACGAACATAAGATAATTCTCATTCTGGGCTTTGTTTTAGTCGCTGTAATTTCTTTTGAAGGGGGAGTTTTGAAAGGTCAAAAAATGGCTCAAAACCCGCTTATTATTGAAAAGCCGGCCGATAACAACAATCAGGCGGTTTGTGGCGTCTCTCAAAGCCAAAATTTGCCATCTGAGGCGAAAAAGGATGAAACTGGCGCTACTGGCCAACCTCAAAATTGCGCTTTCGTAGGGTCAAAAAATTCCAATAAATATCATTTGTCGACTTGCCGTTATGCCAAGAATATAAGTCCGAAAAACCTAGTTTGCTTTTCTTCGAAAATTGAGGCAGAATCAAGAGGATACTTGCCGGATAAAAATTGTATTAAATAATTAACCGATGCGAAACTACCCGCCTCGACTCGCAAGACGATTGCTCGTCGACGCGAGGCGGGCGAATTATATGCGAATCTACGAACAAAATTAAAACACTATGAATAATAAAAATAATATCATTGTAATTTCTCTCGGAGGTTCACTAATCGTTCCAAAAAGAATCGATTGGCAGTTTTTGAAAAAGTTTCGCGAGTTGATAGTCTCAGAAATTAAGAAAGGCAAAAAATTTGCGATTATTACGGGCGGGGGATATGCGGCGAGGGAATATGCGCAAGCAGCTAATAAAGTGACTAAACTTACCAAGGATGACCAAGACTGGCTAGGTATTCATGCAACAAGACTCAATGCGCATTTAGTGAAAACTATTTTTCGTGCCTATGCTCATCCAAGAATCAACAAAAACCCGCGCACTAAAGAAAATTTATCCACTCACTTTGCGGCTGGGGAGGGGATTATGGTGGCTGCTGGTTGGAAGCCAGGAGCGTCCACTGACTATGTCGCCACAATTATCGCAGAAAGACTGGGCGCTAAAAAACTCATCAATCTTTCCAACATTAAATATGCTTGCGACAAAGATCCGAAAAAATATCCGGATGCTAAAATAATCAAAGAAATTAATTGGAAAAATTTTCGCAAAATTGTTGGCAATCGTTGGGACCCAGGACTCAATATGCCTTTTGATCCAGTAGCTTCAAAACTTGCCCAGGAAAACAATCTTGAGGTCATCATTGCCGAAGGAAAAAATTTAAAGAATTTGAAAAATATTTTAGAGGAGAAGGAATTTCAAGGGACGGTGATAAGATAGTGAATAGTTGATTAGTTTATTAGTGAATAGGATTTTTACTTTTTTAATACTTGACAAAAAGACTAGCGTTATGCTAGGATTTTTTATTAAGATGTTGTTCTTTTGGGAGAGTCGTCTAGAAATTATGGATAGGATGAAGGGTCAACACATAATCCCTTATGACGGAGGTTCAAATCCTCTCTCTCCCGCCAATTTTTTATGCTCTGGTAGTTCAGCGGTCAGAACAAGACACTGTCAATGTCTTAGTCCGGGGTTCAAATCCCTGCCAGAGCAACAAAACAAAAAAGGCATCCAGTTCATAACTGCGTATGCCTTTTAATTTACCTAAAACTCACTTTTTTATATTTCAACAAAAAATAAATCAAGAAATAAAAAGCTAAAGCGATGATGCCGGCGGTGATGAAGAAGCCAACAATAAGCGGAAGTAATAATTCGAGAAAAATAATTTTACTGAAAAAATATTTTAGTCCAAGATGATAAGTTGAATTAAAATTATCAATCAATTCTTGCGGATTAGTTTTGAAAATAAAAGCGCCAATTCCTGCGGAAAAGGGCAGGATTGCAACCGTGGCCCACATATTAAAAACCAAGACTCCAGCAGTAGCTGACAAACGATTGAAGCGAAAAAGCGAAGCCAAAATAAGAGTTGCTAAAACTCCTTCACCAGGAATGATTCCTAAAAAAATTCCCAAAGATGCTCCCGCAGCAATTTTGTGTGGAGTGTCGTCGATGAGAAAGAATTTTTTGAGAAAGGTTTTCAGTTTATGCATATGAATTTTTATAGAGATCCTGAAATAAATTCAGGATGACAAAAAGACAAACTCAGGATGATAAGATAAAAAAGACTGTCATGCTGAACTTGTTTCAGCATCTAATAATGTGTCATACAAATCTATCCAACCCGGATTACTTTTAGTTATCAGGTTTATTTTCCAATCCCTGTGCCAATTTTTTAGTTGTTTTTCTCTGGAGATAGCAGAATAAACATCCGTTGTTTGCTCAAAATAAACTAATTTTGTTAAATTATATTTTTCAGAAAATCCTTTTACTAATTTATTTTTATGTTCGTAAATTCTTTTTGGTAAATTTCCAGTAAATCCAATATAAAAAACTTTATTTAGTTTATTAGTAATAATGTAAACACAATATTGTTTCATAGATTAATAGGGATCCTGAAACAAGTTCAGGATGACAACTGAGGTTATCATTTTTTCTTCACGCTTAAACTTTTAGTTTCTTTGTCGAGAACTTTAGCTTTTTCAATTTCTTTTTTGGCTTCAAATGGTAAGACACCCAGAATATTTCGCAGTGCAATGCCATCTACTTTTAGCACATCTTCCCAATGATCCAGCGGTTCCAAAACTTCGCGGAGTTTTTTCTCGTCGTATTTATAAGTCTTACGAAGTGACCTGGCAATGACGCCTTGCGGACCAAAAACTCTTTCCACGCCTTCTTGATCCATATAACCCAGAATATCTTCTTGTAGTTTAGCCATCCTATCTTTCGTCATAGCGATGGCTGATTTTAGATCAATATATTCTTCGATTGATTTATTAATTTCCTCTGTGTCGATATGGCGCAGTTCCTTGAATTTATGTTTCCACATCGGGCAAAGATTTTGGTATCCGCACCAATCGCAAAGAGGGGACATAGTCGGTTCAAAATTGCCAGCCTCGATGACTTTTATAGTGTCTAAAAAAAGTCGCTCGCTTTTTTTCAGTTGCTCCAAAGTTCTTGTGGCAGAAAGTTTAACGCCATGCTTTAAAAAATACAAACTTACTTTTATCTTATCCAGATTTTCAATTTCTTTAGGATAATTAGAGAGAAATGCTTGGAGATAAACGGAAAGTTGAATGTCGTTGTCAACTTTTTCTTGGTTAGGCATTTTCTTGGTAGTTTTATAATCAATAATTTCAAAACCGTCTTCAGTTTTGTCGATGCGGTCGATGATGCCGGAGATAATATGCCGATCATTTTCCGGCCCAATTTCAATTTGAAAGCGTGATTCTAAATTGATGATATTAAAATCTGCGGGATTATTTTTTTGATAGTAGTCCTGAATAATTTTTACGCCCTGAGAAAAAGCGGCGCGCTCCTCCATTTCTCCGTCAAAAACTGCCGGATTCCAAGAGTTGGAAAAATGTTCCATGGCTTGATCTAATGTAGGGGAGAGAATGCCAGGAGTATGGATAAACTTCATTGTCTCGTGGATTGTCGAGCCAAAAACCGCCTCCTTGGATTTGGGCACCTTAATGTGGTCAATATTTTGAAATTTATATTTCAGTGGGCAATTTTGATAGGCATCAAAGGCGCTGTATGATATACGCATAAAAATTTTTGTCATTCCCGCGAATGCGGGAATCTAGTGTAGAAAATTAATGATTTGAGACTGGATCCCCGCATTCGCGAGGATGACATAAAAATTACAATTACATTTTAATTATAACACTGTTGACAGATTATTTCAAAAAGATTATAATTAAAGCATACTAAATTAGTATGAATAAACAAATGTTAAAGATATCAACAAAAGGGGAATATGGGCTTCGAGCAATAGTTAATTTGGCGCGTAATTATCCTCAAATTAAGAATATAAAAGAGATATCAATAGAAGAAAAAATCTCGGCTAAATATCTGGAAAGATTGATTGGTGATTTGCGAAAGAGTGGATTAGTCAAAAGTATCAAAGGAAAAAATGGTGGGTATGTCTTGGCGAGAAAACCGAAAGAAATTTCTGCGGGGGAGATTATTGAGATCATGGAAGGGCCGATGACAGCCAAATGCCAAGGAATACATTGCTCGGCGATGAAAAAATGTGCTTCCAGTTTCGTGTGGATAAAATTAGGTGAGCAAATTAGAAAAACTTTGTATGGAATAAAATTGAGCGATTTAATAAAAAACTAACCTCTGTCATTCCCGCGTAGGCGGGAATCTAGTGTAGAAACTTAGTGATTTGAGACTAGATTCCCGTTTTCACGGGAATGACAAAACATTTTATGACAAAAAAAACAATTTATTTAGATCACGCAGCGACTACACCGATAGACAAAAAAGTATTAAAGGAAATGATACCGTATTTTAGTCAGAATTTTGGCAATGCTTCATCACTTCATTCTTTTGGTCAAGAAGCGGATCAAGCAGTGGAAAAAGCCAGAATGCAAGTGGCAAAATATTTCAATGCTAATTTAAATGAAATTATTTTTACCAGTGGCGCAACCGAATCGAATAACCTTGCTATAAAGGGAGTGGTGAAAGCGTATTATAAAAAAGAAAAAAAGAAACCACATGTAATCACGACTACCTTTGAACATCATTGTGTTTTGGAGACAGTGAAGAAAATGGAAAAAGAAAATCTAATCGAAGCAACGTTTATCAATCCAAAAAAAGACGGGGTTATAAGTGTTGCGGATATAAAAAATGCGATCAAGTCAAATACAATTTTTGTTTCTATGATGTATGTTAACAATGAAATTGGCACTGTGCAACCAATTTCCGAAATTGGAAAAATGATTAAAAAAAATAATGCTAAAATAATTTTCCATACCGATGCGACGCAGGCGGTAAATTATTTTGATTGTAATGTGGAAAAATTAGGCGTGGATTTACTTTCAATGTCAGCGCATAAAATATATGGACCAAAGGGAGTGGGGGCGTTATATGCCAAATTTGGGCTTAATATAGCCAAAATTCAAGATGGTGGGGCGCAAGAATTTGGATTGCGCGCAGGCACAATTAATACGCCAGGAATTGTTGGTCTTGGAAGTGCAATATCAATGATCAATGATCAAAGAACAAAGAACAATATGCAAATTCAAAAGTTAAGAGATTATTTAATTGCAAAAATTCTCAAAGAAATTCCGGATTCAAGATTGAATGGTTCGAAAATAAAAAGATCACCAAATAATGTGAATGTAAATTTTTCGCGAGTAGAAGGGGAGAGTCTACTTATGATGCTCTCGCAAGAAGGAGTTTTTGCTTCGACTGGTTCTGCTTGTTCATCAGGATCGCTTTCTCCATCGCATGTGCTTTTGGCACTTGGTTTGAAACCGGAAGAAACGCATGGGTCACTGCGATTGACGCTCGGAAAAAATACGACCAAAAAAGAAATTGATTATGCTGTGAAAGTAATCAAGGGATCAGTGGAAAAATTAAGAAAAGTTTCTGGCAATGTGCTTAGGGATTTCTATTTAAATAATAAAAAATAAAATTATGTATAGTAAAAAAGTTCTGGAACATTTCACTCGTCCACACAATCAAGGCGTGATAAAAAATCCGTCAGGAGTTGGGATGGTTGGCAATCCAACTTGTGGAGATATGATGAAAATTTATATCAAGGTAAAAAAAGATTCCAAAAAGAGGGAAGTGATAAATGACATCAAATTTGAGACGCTAGGATGCGCTAGCGCGATTGCGACCTCATCTATGATCACGGATTTGGCAAAAAACAAGACCCTAGAGGAGGCATTGAAGATTACCAGGAATGATGTGGCGGAAGCACTAGAAGGTTTGCCACCGATAAAAATGCATTGTTCAAATTTGGCAGCTGACAGTTTAAGAGAAGCGATAAAAGATTATAGGGAGAAGAATAAAAAATAAAGAATATTTTAATTATATTTTTAAAACCGCTCTTAATGCGGTTTTTTTGTTAGAGGGGAGTGCTAAAGGAAATATATTAAGGGTCGCACAAGAACAGTTATGCGACACTATATATTACTTCAGGCCTTATTGAATTGGTTAGGTTCCGTATACATATCAATGTGTCCCGAAATAAATAAAAACAACACTCAAGTCAATTTTGAGGGTTGTTTTTATTTTAGATATTTGGTTGGGTTGATTGAAGCACCAATAGGAATCATAAGTCCTTTAACATATTTCGATTGAACAGTTTCAAAACTTTTTGAAGTGAAAACAGAAAAGTGAAGATGTGGTCCAGTTGAATTTCCTGTATTGCCACTTTTTCCAATCTTGTCCCCTATTTTGAGAGTGCTACCTTTTGAAACAAGTTGACTACTAAGGTGTCCGTATAGCGTGAGCAGCCCATCACCATGGTCAACTGCAACCCATTTGCCATAAGCATATTTTCCATTATTACCAACACCAACAACTTTTCCGCCCTTAGCCGTGAAAATATTATTGCCAGTGCTAAGTCCAAAATCAACCCCGTTGTGAGGTTTGCCACCATAAGCCCCTCGCTTAGCATAGGCAGTCATCCCATATCCTTGAGTGATTCTCACTGAAGAAACTGGATAGTTGAAATATCCGCCTTTGGCTGGGGGTAGATTGCTATAATCAACCGCTTTATTTGATTCTAGATTATATATTTCATCTTCAATGTCGGACAAAAGTTTTTCATATTTTGCTTTTTCAGCTTGAGTATCGACTAGAACTTTTTGTTTTTGATTTTCGTTTAATTGTAATTCGTTTTTTTCACTCTGCAGTTCATCTTTTAATTTATTGCTTTGATCATAAGACCCCTGAAGTTCTTTTTGATCATCGATTAATTCTTGTTGATTTTTTTTAATAGAGCTTAATAAATCTGAAACCTTAACTCCGGATTGGTTAATATAGTCGACTTGTCCAAAAGGATTTATAAAGGTGTTATCCAGAAGGATTATTTCTAATATCCCCTGTTGATCATAATCATAATAAGATTGCATCAGCCCAGAAAGCATCTTTTTTTGATAAATTATATCTTTTTCTTTCTGTTCAATACTTTCTTCGAGTTTGGTTATTTTTTCAGAAATACTAGTTAGATTTTTGATTGTTTCAAGGAGAGTTTGTTGATTTTGGGCTTGTTCTTTGTTTATATAGCTGAGTTGAGTGGTGACAACTTCCAGCTGTTTGTCTTTGATGTCAATGAGTTTTTGATATTTTTCAATAGTATCGCAATCATCAGAGCATTTTTTTTGCAGTGTTTGGTCGGTTGGATAAAGAGTTTTGCATTTATCGTCGCAATCAACAGCAAAAACTTTTTCCAAATTTAAAAATGAAAAAATTGCGATAAAAATAAAAAATATTAATTTTGTTTTTTTGTTTAACATGAGTTTTATTTTCTTTCTTTTATATTTTGCCTATTGTATTTTTTAATCTCGATAATGTTTCTTCTTTCCCAAGCACCCACGCACATTCAAATGGTGAAGGTGATTTTTTCTCTCCCGTAAGCGTGGCGCGCAGTGGCCAGAGGAGCTCTCCCCTCCCGCCTGCCCGCTTCGCCATAGCTCCAGCGAGGCGAGCCGGCGAGGCAGGCTTTTCATCCGCCTTTTCCATCAGAATTTTTTCCAAATTTTCGCGCGTCCAATTTTCGTCCGTTATATTTTCCAAAACGCGGAGAGATTTTTCTAGTGATTTTTTCAAGTCTTCGTCATTCATATCTTTCCAGCGTAAAAGTTCTTTGTCAAAATTTGTATCCCTAAAAAAGAACTGATTGCTCTCCCCCACTTCTGACAAATTTGTGAGACGGTCCTGTTCAATGGAAAGGATTTTTTTGATATAGTCTTCGGATTTTTTTTCTGCACTAGCATTTTTATAAAATTCTTTTTCCTCAAGAAATGGCAAAGATTTTTGATATAACTCTTCGATGGAAAGTTTCTTGATCCACTGTGAATTTATCCAATCTAATTTTTTGATGTCAAAAACTGCGCCCGCCTTGTGAACATGAGTCAGATCAAATTTCTCCACTAATTCTTCAAGCGTGAAAATTTCTTGCGTTTCTCCTTTCCCAGGATTCCAACCTAAAAAGGCTACAAAATTAATAAGAGCTTCTTTTAAATATCCGTTTTTAATGTAATCTTCCACCGCCACATCCCCCTGACGCTTAGAAAGTTTGGATTTGTCTAGATTAAGAAGAAGTGGTAAGTGAGCAAATTTCGGAGCTTCCCAATTGAAATAGCGATATAATAAAATATGAATTGGAATGCTCGGAAGCCATTCTTCGCCACGAATAACATGTGTGATTTGCATATCATGGTCATCTATGATGCTAGCTAAATGATAAGTGGGAAAGCCGTCAGATTTCAAAAGTATTTGATCGGTGACTAAATTAGTATTAAATTTAACGCGTCCTCTGATTTCGTCATCCACTTCAATTATTTCGTCGTGCGGAACTTTAATTCGAATAGTATAGGGACAATTATTTTTTAGATTTTTATTTATTTCTTCTTCGCTAACATTTTGCAAACAAAATCTATCATAAATAGGGGGTTGTTTTTGGGCGGTTTGTTCAGATCTCATTTCCTCAAGTCTTTTTGGTTCGCAAAAACAATAATAGGCATGGCCATTTTTCACTAATTCATCAACATGTTTTTTGTAAATTTCTAATTTTTCTGATTGAATATAAGGTCCATATTCGCCTACTTCAAAAACTCTGGGATAATTTTTTGATTCCTGACCATTGGTATTATTGTTTAACATTACTCCTTCATTTCTTTCCAATCCTAGAAAATCTAATGAAATTATTAATTTTTCCACCGCACCTTCAACAAATCTTTTTCGATCAGTATCTTCAATTTTCAACAAAAAATCACCACCATTTTTTTTGGCGAATAAATAATCATACAGTGCAGTCCGAAGACCCCCAATATGCAAGTATCCCGTCGGCGACGGCGCAAATCTAGTTCTGATTTTGTTCATATTATTTTATACTTTTTAATTTTTCTACAAATTCCGGAAATTCTTTTAGAGCAAAATGTCCCTTATCTTTAAAAATAACTTTCTCAGCTTTAGGCAGGGCTTTTGAATATTTTTCGAGCTCAGTAAATGGCACAATAGGATCATCTTTGCTGTGATAGAGAAAAATTTTGGGACATTGGGTGGAAAATTTTTCCAAAGATTCTGGTAGAGAAAAATCTCCTAAATATTCACTATCATACGGTCCTGCTAACATAAAAACAACTTTTATTTTTACGGGCAAAGTGTTTTCAGAGAGGTATTTAGCTAGAAAGGTGGCACCTAATGAACTACCAATTAAAATTATATTGTCTCTAAGAAAAGGAAAAAATCTTTCAAACCAAATTTTCCAATTTATATATTTGGCATTGCAACTACAAGGCATTCCTGGCAACAATACTTCATAATTGCTTCCCAGGTCTTTTTGTAAGATGCTAGCCCATTTTTTTCTGCCAACTAAATCTTCTTTTTCAAAGTTTCTTGTACGAAGAAAATCTAAATAATCCTCATTAGTTTTATGAGCATCTCCTCCGCGAATAATAAGAATTTGTTGTGGCATAAATTTAACTTTAAGCGTTTTCAGTTTCTTTTTCCTCCTTATCTTTTTTGATTATTCTCCAATGCAGAAGACATAATGGTAGGGCAACAAGAAGCATTGTGAATGAATCGACATAATTTGTTTGTCTTTCTCTTTTGAAGCAAATATCTCCGGAATTATTTTCTTTCCAGTTTTTATAATCAACCAAAAGAGATGCTAGTTGATCTTTTTGTTCTTGAGTTGTTATTTCACTATCTTTTGCATTTTCTATGGATTTGGAAGCTGTAAGCTCATACATCGGAGGCTCATTTCTGCACATTCCATACCCTCCTTTTTCCGCTTCCGGAAAAACATATGCCTTTAGGGTCGTGTTTATAATTCTTCCGGCTCCAACTGCTACAAAAATAAGACTAATAAGCGCTGCTAGATACAAATAAATTGATCGAACTAATCTTGTTGTCTTTGTTGTCATAGTTATTGTTTTGTCATCCCGAATTTATTTCGGGATCTGCTTTGCAATTTTTTAGATACTGAAACAAGTTCAGTATGACAATTTTAATTTTATTTGTTGATTATTATTTTAATTGGAAAAATTATTACCGCTTGAAAAATTTTTCGAAGTCTTTCTTTTTTGAATTTCCATTCTTGCGGTTGAAATATTCGCCAGAGCCATTCTAAGCCAATAATTTGCATAAATTGCGGAGCGCGACGGACTTTTTTGGTAAGAAAATCGAAACTTCCGCCAACTCCCATGGCTAGTCTTATAGTATCACATTTTTGTGAATTTATGAAGAGTTCTTGATGCGGGGCGCCGAAGTTGCAAAAAAGTATCTGTCCAAAAACAGAAGCTAAGCTTCTGTCAAACAGAAGCTTAGCTTCTGTTTTTGTGTCTATATTTCCCCCATTAATTTCTAATTTAGGATAAATTTTCAATATAGCTTTTTTTGTTTCTTCAAAATTACTCAAACCATTCTTATTTACAGCTAAAAAAATTGAAAATTTTTGTGTCTGGGCAATTTTCAAAATTTCCAGCATCAAATCTGCGCCAGCAAGTCTAGTTTTCAAATTTTTTCCAAATCGCCAAAAAGCCAATTTTATCCCAACTCCATCAGCTACATTCAAATCGCAAGTGTTCAAAATATTTTTAAACTCTAAATTTTTCTGTGTTTCCAAGATAAATTCCGGATTAATAGTGGCGATCTGATGAAATTTTGGTTCAGTCAAAAAAGTTCTGATTTTTTCCAGAATTTCTTTTTTAGTGAGATTATCAACTTTTACTCCTAAAATATTCATTTTTTTATTGTAGCGGGCAAGAATCAAGAATAGAATAGCGACTTTCCTTGGAACTAAATTGACTAGTCATAACATCAACGCTGTTGGCATCAACAGTCAAAGGAAATTTCTCCAAAATTTCAGGTTTATTTTCCAAATCTTCCCATTTATGTTTCTTTACTCGTCCCAGTGTTATGTGCGGACGAAAAGATTTTTTGGGTGAAGTGGAGATTCCCAATTCTTTTTCAATCGCATTAACTAAGTTTTTCAATTCTTCGCTTGGTTCTCCTGTGAGGGCAATTACTTTTGGTTCTTCGGCAGAGGGAAAAAGTTCAATTTGGTCGAGTTTAATGTCAAAAATATCTACATCCTCGCAAGATTTTTTGACTTTTTCACAAATCTCTAGGACAACTTCTTCATCGGTAAAGCCTAAATAGACCAATGTTATGTGTAAATCAGCTTCTTTTTCCCATTTTACTGGCAGTTCTTGCCATTTTTCAGTTGCCAAAACCAGCCTTTTTTTGACTTTTGAGGGAAGATTAATACTGATAAATATCTTATTTTTCATATATAAAGTGTAGCTTCTTTTAGAAGTTTTAGCAATAAAGTGATACAATTAAATTATGGCAAACAAAAAGCAGAAGTTTATTATCGACATTGTTCCACTAACAAAAATTCCGATGTCTTCCCATCAGTCTTTTTCCTATTTGTCAGATGTCAAAATTTCAACTGGAACCTTGGTCTCGATTCCCCTTTTTCATCGAAGTGTGGAAGGAATTGTTTTGGGGACGAGGCAGGATTTTGAAAGATTGGGTAATATTGAACTAAAAAAAGTTGAAAAAATAATCGTTGAAAATTTTCTCTCCGATAGCCAAATAGAATTGGCAAAATTTATTTCTGATTATTATATTTCTCCATTGGGTGTAGTGATGAAAAATTTTGTCCCAAAGCGTATGAAATCACGCAAAGCTCCCTCTCCTGTCCTTCGGACATCCTCTCCCGAAGGGAGAGGAGGAAATATTGTATTAACAAAAGAGCAAAAAGATGCTGTCAAAAAAATTACCAATTACAAATTACCAATTACAAATTACTTGCTTTTTGGTCCGGCGGGATCGGGGAAGACGGAGGTTTATATAAATTCAATTATTGAATTAAGAAAAATAAATAAGAATTTTCAATTTCTGATTATTATCCCAGAAAAAACTTTGACTCCGCAGGCCATGGAAAGATATGGTGCATATTTTAAGCCGGAAGAAATTGGGGTTTTAAGTAGTAATATTTCCAAGGGACAGATTTTTTCTACTTGGCAAGGCATTCAATCAGGAAAAATAAAAATAGTTATTGGTACTCGCATGGCGGTTTTTGCGCCGTTTAAAAAACTCGGGCTTATTGTGATTGATGAAGAACAGGATATGTCTTTCAAACAGTGGGATATGAATCCGCGTTACGACGCTAGAACGGTGGCAGAAAAATTAGCTGAGATTCATAAAGCGAAAATCGTTCGTGGCTCAGCTACGCCAAGTATCGAATCATATTATCGTGCGATTAACAAAGATTTGAAATTATTAGAATTGCCACATCTTGAAATATTAGACACTAAATATAAAATACCAAACACCACCATCGTTGACATGAAAAAAGAACGCTGGACCAACCTGCCTCATCGGCAGGCAGGAAACTATACTTGCATATCAAGAAAATTAAAAGGTGAAATTGAATATGCGCTAAAAAATAAACAGCAATCAATCTTGTTTATCAATCGCCAAGGTATGAGTAGTTTTTCAATTTGTGAAGCGTGCAAAGCAGTGCTCAAGTGTCCTGAGTGTGAGCGGGCGCTTGTTTATGAAAAAGGCGGATTCTATAAATGCAATCATTGTAATTATAAGACGAGTATTTTTCCAAAATGCGAGAAATGTGGCGGGATAAGTTTCAAAAACGTTGGATTGGGAACGCAAAAAGTAGAAAAAGAAATTTTGAGTTTGTTTCCTTCGGCCAAAATAATTGTGGCTGACACAGCCTCTTCAAAAGAACAAAATTTTCATGAAAAAATTTATGATGCTTTTTCCAAAGGTGAGGCGGATATTTTGATTGGAACGCAGATGATTTCCAAGGGCTGGGATTTGCCTCGCGTGTCATTGGTTGGTATAATAGATGCAGATAATCTTTTGTCATTTCCTGATTTTTCGGCTGAAGAAAAGGCCTTTCAAATAATCTCTCAGCTTGCCGGGAGAGTGAATCGCCCTGGAGCGCGCTTTCCTGGAGAAGTGGTTATTCAAACATATCAACCGGAAAATAAAATTATTCAATTGGCCGGAGAAAATAATTTTCAAAGTTTTTTTCAAAAGATAATTGAGGAACGAAAAGCTTTGAATTTTCCGCCGTATGGGAAAATTGTCAAATTGGTTTTTCAGGATTATAATTTTGAAAAAGTTGAAAAAGAAAGTCTGGCAGTTTTTGAAATATTAAAATCAGCAAAAGGAATAAAAATATCTGAACCGCACACTCCCCTGCTCTCAAAAATCAGAGGACGCTGGCGAAAGCAAATGATTGTTAAATTTCCAGATAAAATTCCAATTGAATTAGAAAAAGAAATTAGAAAACTCAAATCAGGTTGGATAATCGATCGAGATCCAATTTCAATTATTTAAAGCATTGTCATTCCCGTGAAAACGGGAATCCAGTCATAAAAATAATTTTTATCGCAATAAACTTAATCTATACACTAGATCCCCGCCTACGCGGAGATGACATAAAATATGATATTACCAATAATAACCTATCCTAATGAAATTCTTCGTCAAAAAGCGAAGAAGATAAAAGAACCAAAAAGTCGAGAAATCAAAGACTTGATTTTGGATATGATTGCGACTATGGAAGAAAGTGGCAATGCTTTGGGCTTGGCTGCTCCGCAAGTGGGACAATCAGTGCAACTTTGTATTATAAAATTAGATGGAAAAACGCATATTCTAATCAACCCGAAAATTGCTCGAAAATCTTGGGGAAAAGAAATTTGCGAAGAGGGTTGTCTATCTTTTCCTGGAAAATTTATCCCAGTCAAGAGACACAAAAAAGTCACCGTGAAGGCCTTGGATAAAAAAGGAGAAAAAATTGAAATCAAAGCCGAAGGACTTCTCTCGCGAGCCTTGCAACACGAGATTGATCATTTAAACGGAATGCTTTTTATAGACAAGAAATAGCTGTCATTCCCGCCCGCTTCGCCAAAGCTTCAGCGAGGCGAGTGAAAACGGGAATCTAGTATCAAAATAATTTTTATCGCAATAAACTTAGTCTATATACTGGATCCCCGCTGGAGTTTATGCTCGCGAAGCGGGTGCGAGGATGACAATATTATGAATGATTTGAAAAAAATAAGAATTATTTTCATGGGGACGCCGGATTTTGCGGCGAATATTTTGCGTGTGATGCTGAAAGAAAAGTTTGATATCATTTCAGTTTATACTCAAGGTGACAAAAAAGTTGGAAGGAACCAAATATTGGAAAAATCAGCAGTCAAGAAAGTTGCCAAAGATTATGGAATTGAAATTTTTGAACCGAAAAAATTTGATGAAGATGTTGTGAATGAGATCAAAAATAAAAAACCTGATTTGATTATTGTTTCGGCTTATGGAAAAATTTTGCCAAAAAGCATTTTGGAAATTCCGCGTTTTGGCGTTATCAACACTCATCCGTCGAGCTTACCAAAATATCGTGGAGCCTCACCAATTCAAAACGCTATTTTGAATGGCGAAAAGAAAACATCAGCAACTATTATGTTCATTGAAGAAAAAGTTGATGCGGGTGATATTTTGATGCAAGAAGAGATTGAAATCGGAGAAAAAGAAACATATCTTGAACTTTCCCAAAGACTTTCAGAAATTTCCGCGAGACTTCTTGTGGAAACAATTCCCCTTTTGACAACAGGAAAGATAGAATCCAAAAAGCAGGATGAAACGCAGGCAACTTTTTGTCAATTAATCAAAAAAGAAGACGGAAAAATTAATTGGTCAGATGAAGCAAAGGATATTTATAATCGCTTTAGGGCGTTCTGCACTTGGCCTGGTATATTTACCTATTTTGAAAAGGACAATCGAAATCTAAGATTAAAACTAAGCAAAATTAGTTTAGATGCAAATTCGAAAGAAAATGTTTTTGAAAATGGAAAAGTTTTTGAAGAAAATGAAATGATAAAAGTCAAGACTGGCAAGGGTAATATAATCCTAGGAGAAGTTCAATTGGAAGGAAAAAACAAAATGAGCGCACGGGATTTTGTTTGCGGATATGCAAATTTTGTTGGAAGCGTGCTAAAATAAAAATATGTATCAAAATGATAATCAATCAAAAAATAATCTATTGCCAATCACAATTGGTTTTTTCTTGATTGTTTTGGTGACAGTTCTCTTTTTTCTGAAATCGTCTTGGCTCAACAAAAAAAATGAGGATACTTTGGCGAAAAATTTGGCGCAGGAAAAGGTTGATGATTTGCAAAAATATTCGAGCATAAAATCATCTGAATTGCTCAAAAAAATCAATAGTACTGAAAAGATAGAAATTATTGATATTCGAGACGCGCAAAATTTTTCACAAAGTCACATCGTAGATGCAAAAAATATAACCCTCGACGAGTTGACCGCAAATTTTCCTTTTACTGAAAAAAATGGCACCTATTTTATAGTCGATGATTTGGGGCTCACTCCTAATGAAAAACAAGCCATTGATATTTTTGTCAAAAATGGCTTCAAAAATGTTTCTTATCTTGAAGGCGGAATATATGCTTGGGCTAATGAGCTAAATCCAATTGTGGAAGCGGGCAATCAAAATTCATTTGCCAATCAAGCAAAAGTAAATTATATCAAAAATGATGAATTGAAAAGTTTGATGGCGGAAGACGGTGGCTCACTATATCTACTTGATTTGCGAAGCGCCAAAGAATTCACTGTTGATCATTTGAAAAATGCTGTGAACATTCCACTAGAAAATTTGGAAAGCCGACGCAAAGAAATTACAACTTACAAAAGAATTATCCTCTACGACAACACCGGACTACTCGCCTTCCAAGGCGCTGTCCGACTTTTTGATATGGGCATCCTAAATGTGAGCGCCCTCTCTGACGGCCTAAATGATTGGAAACAAAAAGGGTTTGAGGTGGTGAAGTGATGACATACTTTTCTTTTTTCCGCAAAAAGAAAAGTATCAAAAGAAAAACTCTCAACCAAGCTTTCGTGTCGATAAATTTTCAACTTTTTCGCTAAAATTTATAACTCGACCCGACCAAATGCGTCGGGCCTCAAACAGGATAAATTTCTTAACGCGAAAAAGTTTCAATTTATAGCGACACTATCGCAAGGTTGAATTTAAATACGTATTTTAACGCATTGTTATTTTCTCATGCCTGTTATTTCCCCAGCCATTTTTTGCAACTTTTTGAAATTAGTTTTTGGGCCGTCGTGGGAAGAAATGTAGCCTTCATATTTTTTGAAATATTTGTCATTGTTGCTGTGGGATTGTTTCCACTCCCCTTTTTTCATATATCCTGTGCCGTGCATCGGAAACAGTTTTATATGCGCATGATCAATTCCGGTACCTTCCATAATAAGCCCAACTCGTCCAACATCTTCAAAATAATTCATCAAAATTTTTGAGATTTTTTTAGCAACGAGAATAAATTCTTGCAATTTTTTGTCTGGCATTTTTAGCACATCACTCCCAAAATGTTTTTTTGGAATGACGACAGAAAAACCTTCTGTGTTGGGAAAAGGAGAAAGCCAAGCTAGATAATCTTCATTTTCAAAGATGACTGCTTCACCAAGAGGTTTGATTTTGCCCTTCCCAATTTCACAAAAAATACATTGCTTCATATTTTTTTATTCGAATAAAATATCTTATTTCTTCTTCTCGCTTGGCAGGCAGTTTTTGGGTTCGTTGTGGGTGTATGAATATAGGAAAAGAGCTTGAGAGGCGAAGACCTTGAGGATTTCGATGTTTTTTGGGTTGCTTTCTTCTTTTTCATCGAATCCACAGATAATCAAATAACCTTTGATGTCATTTATTTTTTGACTGGAAGAGATAATCAGACAATCATCATGTTTTTTCACATTCACATTATCTTTCATTTCAGCGAGCATACTATTTTTTATGGGCTGACCGCTATTTTCCGAACGAAATTCCTGTTTAGTTCTTATGTTTTTCATATCGACAAAACGAAGTGAGGTAAAATCTGATTTCAAAAGAAAGCTGGTGGCGCTCACGATTGACTGATAGGTTTCTTTTTCATGAGCTTTGCTAAGCACGGATCGATCCGAAAGTCCAAGGGCGGTGTTCATCAAAAGATCCATCTTGCGATTTACTTCTCCAATATAACTGTATGACTCAACCAAATCTTTGACGGTTTGTTCAATTTTTTTCTTGTCCTTCTCTTTTTCTTTTTTGTGAAAAATCAATTGCTGTTCATTTTTTATGAAAATTGCAAAGGCCATTGCGCCCATAAAAAAAATCAAGATTTCTTCTAACCTTGATTCTGAAATAACACCAAAATTTGTGCGAACGATGTCAGGCACAAGAACCGTTATTATGAAGATGATAAGAAAAATCCAATACATAAATTATTTTGAGGGAATTCTGTTAGCAACTTTTCTTTCGGAAAAAATAAAAATATATAAAATTTCCAAAATAGCCAAAGTATTCACAATTAGAAGGATGGTAAACCAAATGCTATCCCCCTTGCGAGCTGATTTCCAAAGGGCAAAACCTTTCCAAGGCAATGTCCAAACAACGGCAATTATTATAATTAGGATTTCTGTTTTCATATAATTAAGTCTTAGTAATTTTAATATACCACAAACAAGAAAATTAGCGCAACAGTATCAAAAGTTTCTTTTTGAGCATTTCAATTTCTTCAAAATTATGGATAGAAACTGGGATAACTTCGCATTTATTTTTTGCTTGGAATTTTTTCATTTGCTTGGCTAAATCTTTAGGGTCGATCAAATCACTTTTGGTAAACAAAATTAGCTCTTTTTTTTCTAATAATTCAGAATTATATTTTCCTAATTCTTTGCGAATTACTTTGTAATCACGAAGGATATCATCTGACTCGAGAGACAAACAATGAACTAATATTTTTGTTCTTTGAATGTGACGCAAAAATTTTATCCCCAAGCCTTTGCCAGCGGAAGCGCCTTCGATGAGACCTGGGATATCGGCGATGATAAAATCATCGAATACGCCCAAATTTGGTTCAAGCGTGGTGAAATGATAGGCAGCCACTTTGGCGTGAGCGGAGGTTATTTCGTTGAGCAGAGATGATTTTCCGGCACTTGGCAGGCCAATTAGCCCAATATCAGCAATAAGGCGGAGCTCCAAAGAAAATTCAAATTTTTGACCGATTTTACCTTCTTTGAATTCTTGTGGGGAGGTATTGGTCGAAGAGCGAAAAAAGAAATTGCCTTGTCCGCCAGTTCCTCCTCTAGTGGCAAGAATTTTTTCTCCAACTTTTGTGATTTCAATATTTTTTCCGGTTTCTAATTGTGTGATTACTGTTCCAATTGGTACGGTCAAAAACAAATCTTTTCCATTTTGTCCATCGGAGCGATTTTTTTTGCCTCTCTCGCCATCTTGGGCGTGATGATCTTTGAGATGGCGATATTTATTCAAAGCAAAAACATCAGATACGCCTTCAAAATAGACTGATCCTCCATTGCCACCTTTTCCGCCAGTCGGCCCAAGTGACATCATTATTTTGTCAAAAGCCACAGCCCCATCGCCTCCTTTGCCAGCTTCGACCTTGATTTTAGCTTCGTCAGTAAGCATGATTTTCTTTACTAATTACTAATTTATTACGAATATACTAATGTATTATTGTTTATATACTATACTTTATATTCATTAATTAGTAAAGGATACTTTATACTTACTACTTCTTACTTTCTACCTGCCTCTTCGGTACCGGATCATATCCACCATCATTCCAAGGATGGCAACGGATAATTCGTTTTATGCCAAGATATCCACCCTTGGCCACCCCGAAGCGATTAATGGCTTCATAAGTATATTGACTGCAGGAAGGATGAAAACGACAATAGCGCTCGAAGGTGACGCGAGACAGCCAGCTGTGGTCAAGAGAGAGTGTTTTTTGGTAAAGTCGGATTAAAAATAAAATTATCTTTTTCATAAAGCTCTTTGTCAATCAAGCAATTTATTGCTATAATAATAACATAAAAAAAATTATATTTAAATTGTCATGCTGAACTCGTTTCAGCATCTCTAAAATAAAAAAATAAGATCCTGAAATAAATTCAGGATGACAAGATTAAAAAGTTATGGAAACAGTCAAATGTAATGATTTAGTTTGGCATTATTTCAAAGAACCTAACGCGGATGATGTGCTGAAAATTCAGAAAAAATATAATTTGCATCCACTTATCATTGAAGAATTTTCCACGCCGACTCTCAGGCCAAAAGCCACGCAATATGACAACTGCCTCTTTCTCTCTATTCACATTCCCCTTTTTGACACTGAGGACAAAACTACCTATCCGGCAGAAATTGACATAGTTCTTTGTGAAAATGCTTTGATCACTTCTCATGATCGCGATATCTTTCAACTTACTGATTTTTTCAATTCATTGAAAAATGATAAAACCAAAAGAGAAATTTATATGAATCAATCCCCTGGTGCGCTGTTACGATATATTATCGAAATGCTTTTGGAAACTTGTTTTCCAAAACTCGATCATATTTCCAACAAATTGGATTATGTGGAAAAAGAAATTTTTGCCGGTCACGAAAAAGAAATGGTTTTTGAAATATCGGTAGTCAAAAGAGACATTTTGAATTTTCGCCGTACAATGAAACCGCAACGCTCAGTTTTTGAATCTTTGGCGCAAAAAGATTTCAAGCTAATCGAACCAGCCTTGAAACCATACTATCAAGATTTGATCGGAACTAATATTCGCATTTGGAATAATTTGGAAAGTGCCAAAGAAACGATCGAATCATTGGAAGAGACTAATAACTCCTTGCTTTCCAACAAACTAGACATGACCATGAAAGTGCTCACGATTTTTTCCGCCGTGATGCTTCCGATGACTGTTTATTCTAATATTCTCGCCATGAGCGCCGACATTCCTTTTGGAAAAAACCCCAATGCTTTCTGGATTCATCTCGCGATTATGCTTTTCCTTTCAGCGGTTACTATTTCGATTTTTAAGATGAGAAAATGGCTATAACCGATGCGAATCTACGAATTTAATGCGAATCTACGAAAATTTTAATTTGTTCGTAAATGAAAAAAATTATGTTATTATTGTACAATACTCTAACTAGAAAAAAAGAAGAATTTAAACCGATTTATACGGGAAAAGTCGGAATGTATGTTTGCGGTCCGACAGTTTATGATCATTGTCACATCGGTCATGCTCGCGGATATGTCTCAATGGATATTTTTAGAAAATATTTAGAATATTTAGGGTATGAAGTTAGATTTATTATGAACTATACAGATGTTGGGCATCTTGTGAATGACGCCGAAACAGGAGAAGATAAAATTGAAAAAAAAGCTAAAGCAGAAAAAATTGATCCAATGGAAATTGTTGAAAATTATATCAATTCTGCCAAGGAAGATTTCCAATCTCTAAATATCAAACCAGCTAATTTTAATCCTCGTCCAACGCAATATATTGCACAAATAATTAAATTCATTGAAGGTTTAATTGAAAAAGAATATGCTTACGAATCTAATGGATCCGTATATTTTTCTGTAACCAAATTCCCAGAATACGGAAAGCTTTCTGGAAGAAAAACCGAGGAGTTGATTGATGGTGCGCGTATAGAAAATAATCCTGAAAAGAAAAATCAGCTAGATTTTGCTCTTTGGATAAAGTCAGATGAAAATCACATTTTGAAATGGCAAAGTCCCTGGAGTTTGGGATATCCTGGTTGGCATATTGAATGTTCTGTTATGTCAGCTGATCTTCTTGGTCAAGATACTTTCGACATCCACGGTGGAGGCAATGAGAATGTTTTTCCGCACAATGAAAATGAAGTTGCTCAAAGTGAAGCATATTTAGGCAAAAAAATGGCCAATTACTGGACACTCTGGAATATGGTCAATATAAATGGTGAAAAAATGTCTAAATCGAAAGGAAATCACACTTCTGTAAAAGATATACTAAAAGAATATGATCCAATGGTGATAAGACTCTGGATCCTGAGTTCACAATATAGAAGTGTTATGAATTATGCGCCTAGCGTTCTCGTTCAGGCCAAAAATAATTTGCAAAAAATTTCTGATTGGGTGGGTAATTTGAAAAATGTTTCTGACGCACCAAAGGCGGAATCTTTAGAAAAAATAGATTTTTCTCATATCTATCAAAAAAGGTTTGAAAGCGCCATGAATGATGATATCAATACCCCATTGGCTTTGGCAGTAGTATATGATCTGATTAGTGAAACTAACAAAATGATTTCTGAGGATAAATTAGACAAAGAAACAGCTGAGAATATTTTGAAATTTTGGGAAAGAATAAACAAAGTTTTTGGATTGATAATTGCGGAAAATAAAATTGAAATTCCGGCGAATATTTTGACGCTCGCCGAAGAGCGAAAACAAGCTCGCATCAGTGGGAATTTTGCAGCCTCAGATGAACTGCGAAAGAAGATTGAATCGGCGGGTTATGTGATTGAAGATTTAAAAGATAATAATTATTTAATTAAAAAATAAAATCATGACTGATGATTGTATAAAAAAATGTAAGGTGACGGATGTGGAAAAAAATGCTTGTGCGTGTGATATCCATAGGTCAGCTGAGGATAAGGTAGAGGATCTGAAAGAAGCTATTGCAGCCTTGGGTTTTAAAGTAGAACAAACTCCTGAGGGAGACATTAAAATTAGTGAATAAAAATTTTTGGTTAAAATTGAAAAAACCAATTCTGGCTCTAGCCCCGATGGCGGGCATAACGGACAGTGCGTTTCGTCAAATTTGCCGGCGATATGGAGCGGATGTGGTATATTCGGAAATGGCAAGCGTTAGCGCTTTATTTTTTAAACCTCAAAAAACTTTAGAATTAGTAAAATTTAATAGAGCTGAACGGCCATACGTGGTGCAACTTTTTGGGAAAGACCCGGCGCATTTTGCCAAGGCCACTAAAATTATTTCGCAAATAGTGAAGCCAGATGGAATTGACATTAATTTTGGTTGTCCGGCCAAAAAAGTTTTTGGTCATGGTTCGGGTTGCGCGCTAATGATGCAAAAAAAATTGGCGCGTGAAATTATTTCGGCTGTTTGTGAAAATACCAAATTGCCGGTGTCTATAAAAATTCGAGCAGGTATTGAAAATCCTAAAGCCGAGCTTTTAAAAAATTCTCAAAGCTCGGCTTTAGGATTTTCAGCCCTTGATTTTGTCAAAAGCACAGCTGATCTTCCCTACTCGGTCATTATGATTCATGGTCGAACATATGAAGGTGGGTTTTCTGGTTCGCTAGATTTCAATCTTGTTGAAAAAATCAAAAAAATGTTTCCGGAAAAAATCGTTTTGGCGAACGGTGGGATAAATTCCGCTGAGGATGGCGTGAAAATTTTGCAAGACCATCCTCTTTTGGATGGTCTTGGAATTGCCCGGGGCGCTTGGGGTAAGCCGTGGATTTTTGAGGAGATAAAAGAATTATTGAATTGTGTAGAGACGCCCCGTCGGGGCGTCTCTACGGGGGCAAAATACGATTTTAAAAAAATTCACCCTGTTAAGTATTTTTCGATTACGAAAAATAATTTTGCAGAGCAAAATTTACTTAACAGGGTAAAGAAAATAATGCTTCTTCATGCAAAATTAATCCACAAAAACAAGGGTCAACAAGGACTTTTTGAAATTCGAAAGCATATGAGTTGGTATGTCAAAGGTTTCCCTGGAGCCTCAGAATTGCGCCGAAAATTAGTTATGGCGGAGAGTTTAGAGGAAATAAAGGAAATTCTATCCTAACATTGAATGTTAGGATAATTTATGAGAATAACTTGCGCACAAATTGGGTAAAAGCGCAAGTTGATTTTTACTAGTCAGTTGCTATAATGTATAAACGATAAAGAAAAAAATTATGGCAAAGAACACATCTTCAAACAACGACCTAAAAATTCCACCGCAAAATATCGAAGCTGAAAGATCAGTTTTGGGGGCTTTGATGTTGGACAAAGATGCAGTCATAAAGATTGCTAATCTGGTGCGATTGGGTGATTTCTATCGGGATGATCACAATATCATCTATGAGGCAATGATGGAACTCTATGAACAGCGTGAGCCGATTGATGTTTTGAGTTTGTCTAATCGTTTGGAAGAAAAAAAACTTTTGGATAAGATTGGCGGTTCTAGTTATTTGACTGAACTGGTAAATTCTGTGCCTTCTAGTTCAAATATTGCTCATTATGCCAAGGTGGTGCAAAAAAAATCCACTCTGCGAAAACTAATCATCACCGCTAGTGAAATCGTGGAACTCGGGTATCGCGAAGAAGAAGATGTGGAAAAAATTCTTGATACGGCTGAACAAAAACTTTTTGGCGTTTCACAAAAATATATCAAACAGGATTTTGTGCCAATCAAATCAATTCTGGAAGCGGCTTTCAATCGAATCGATGAACTTCACAAGGGTGATCATAAATTGCGCGGAATTCCAACCGGGTATCCTGATATGGACAATATCTTGGCTGGTTTTCAAAAATCAGATTTAGTAATTTTAGCTGCTCGACCTTCGATTGGAAAAACTACTTTGGCTTTGGATTTAGCTCGTCAAATTGCTGTTAAGGAAAAAATTCCGGTCGGTATTTTCTCCTTAGAAATGGGCGCCGACCAATTGATTGACAGGATGCTTTCCGCTCAGTCGGGCGTGGATTTGTGGCGACTTCGTACCGGACGACTCAAAACTGGTGAAGGTGATGATGATTTTCAACGCATTGGTGAAGCAATGGGAACACTCTCTGAAGCGCCAATTTACATTGATGACGCTGGAAGTGCCAATGTGATGGAAATGCGTACTATGGCGAGACGATTGCAATCAGAACATAATGTGGGACTAATTATCATCGATTATTTGCAACTTATGGAAGGTCGAAATGGTGGTGGGGACAATCGCGTGAATGAAATTTCGGAAATTTCCCGCGCCTTGAAACAATTGGCGCGTGAACTCAATATTCCAGTCATCGCTCTTTCTCAACTTTCTCGTGCGGTGGAATCTCGCAGTCCGCAAATTCCAAAACTTTCTGACCTTCGTGAATCAGGTTCAATCGAGCAGGATGCCGATGTTGTGATGTTTCTCTATCGTGAAGACCGAGAAAAACCAGATACGCCAAACAAAAATATTGTCGAGGTGCATGTAGCAAAGCACAGAAACGGTCCAGTGGGCAGATTTTCTCTATATTTCCAAGAAAATTCTACTACTTTTAAATCATTAGAGAGGGTTCACACAGAATAACATGTATCCAAAATCTTTCAAAAAACTAATTGATTATTTTTCTTCTCTTCCGTCGGTCGGGCCAAAAATGGCTGAACGGTTGGTTTTGTATCTCTTCAAACAAGACAAAGAAATGCTAGTTGAGTTTGGAAATTCTCTTTCAAATTTGAAAATTAATTTGCGCTATTGCGAAAAATGTTTCAATATCAGTGAAGAAAAATTATGTGAAATATGCTCGCAAAAATCCCGCAATCAAAAGAAAATTTGTGTCGTGGAAGAACCACTCGACATAATTGCCATTGAACGAACAAAAAAATATGACGGGCTCTATCATGTTTTGGGCGGAACATTGGGCATCACAAAAAATGATGATCCGAGTCAATTGAAATTAAACGAATTGCAAAAAAGAGTATTGAGCGAAAAAATAGAAGAAATAATTTTAGCAATGAATCCAACTACCGAAGGCGATGCTACGGCGCTCTACATTGCCAGAATGCTAAAAGAGACCTCTGCCAACGTCACCAAACTCGCTCGCGGACTTTCTACGGGCTCTGATATTGAATATGCGGATGAACTAACATTAGGAAGCGCGATAATAAATAGGAAATAAAAAAAGTCTTGATTTAAATCAAGACTTTTTTGAAATAGTAAAAGATAATTTTTTTTATCCAATCTTAGTAATCTCCACTTCTGTCATTGTTTGTCGATGTCCGAATTTAACTTTGTATCTTTTCTTTGGTTTGAATTTAATTCCCGTCACCTTCTTGCCTTTAGCAGTTTTCAGGATTGTGCCTTCAACTGTGACACCAGTAAGAATTGGGGTTCCAATTTTGACATCTTTTTCATCGCCCAAAAAAAGGACTTCAGAAAAAACGATCTTGCTCCCCTCTTCGCCTTCCAATTTTTCTACCTTGATTTTGTCGCCTTCATTAACTTTATACTGTTTTCCACCAGTTTTTATAATTGCCAACATAGCTGTTTTTATGAATTTGTTATAAGTAAAATATTACCTAAATACTATATCGCACAGACGCTAATTTGTCAACTGTTTCTGGACAAAATGCGCTTTCTATAGTAGTATATTAAATATGGAAAGCTGGAAAAGAAAAGTGTTTTTTTGGATTTTAGTGCTACTGTTTCTAATGACAGTACCAGTTATTATCCTTAATGCCAAAGGTTATCGCTTCGACAAGAATCGGGGTGTTTTTGTTCATAGCGGAACCATTACTTTCAAATCCAACCCTCAAACCGTTGATGTAAAACTAAACAATGAGCTTTTTGAATCGAAAAAATTAAATCGAATAAATAGCTCCTTTAATGTCTCCGGCATTGTTCCGGGAGAATATGATGTTCAGGTTTCAGCACCAGATTTTCAAACTTGGAGCAAAAAAACCCAAGTGCACAGTGGATTGGCCAGTGAATTTTGGAATGTGCTTCTTGTCAGAAAGGATTATGAAAAAACCGAACTTAATACCCCAGAAATTCAAAAATTTTTCACCTCGCCAAAGAATGATCTTTTGGCCTATATCACAAAAAAGGAAAATGATTTGACAGTAAAGATTTTCAATATAGCGACGAGCCTAGTTGATCAAGAAATTAATTTTTCTGGTTGGGAATTTATCGAAGATACCAAAAAAGAAAACATCGAGTGGTCGCCAGATAATCTTTTTCTTTCTGTTCCAGTTAAAAAAATAATCGAACCAACTGCTCAAAAAGAAAAAACTCTTCTCGTGAAAAATCCAGTAAAGAAAACAGCCGATGAAACACTCAGTGAATATGAATATAACTATTTTATTTATGATTTTGTCAATAAAAACAATCTCAACTTAACAGAAATTTTGAATAAAAAAAATATTCATAATGTTAGGTGGGATCCAAGAGATAGTGGCTTCTTGTTTTTCTTGGAAAATAATATTCTTTTTCGCGCGGACATAAAGAATCCTCAAGATATAATTCAAATCGCTTCTGATGTTTCTAGTTTTGATCTTTCTGGCTCCTATGTTTATTATGCTCAAAACTCAGGAATGTTATATAAAAATAGTCTCGACGGAAAAAGCGAGCCAGCCCAAATTACAAATAATTTTCCCGGCTTCCAAAATGTCAGAATTTCTTCCATAGTAGTTTATGATGATTCGAGGATTGCTTTGATTTTGGAAAACAAGGATTTCTATATTTTCAACAAGGGTGATTACGGAGATTATTTTAGAAAACTATCCAATAATATTGAAGAAGCCCATTTTTCTGATGATGGCAAAAAAATTCTTTTTTGGTCAAATAATGAAATCTCGGTCTATTTTTTACGCGAACAACTTTCTCAGCCAATTCGCCAAGAAAATGAAATGCAAAATATCACTCGCTATAGCGAGCCGATTAAAAATGTTCAATGGTTTAAGGATTATGAACATGTTATTTTCAATTCAGGGAAATGGATAAAAATTATCGAAATTGACCCGCGAGATCATGCCAATTGCATGGATCTCATTAACACAGAGACGCTAAATCCTTTCGTTATCTACAATAGCGCTTTGGAAAAAATGTATTTTATCGACACGAAAGATGCTATTGCTAATCTATTCTCCATAACTTTTCCTGAAAAAACTACTTTCTTCGGAATCGGCGGATAAAAAAAGACTCCCCAAAAGGGTCTTTTTCAAAAGTATAATCATTATCTATCTTTATAATTTTTCTCGTAGTAATTCTGGTATTCGCCAGATTTTATTTCTTTCCACCAACTTTCATTTTCTTTGTACCACTGGATAGTTTTTTTCATTCCGTCTTCAAAGGAAGTTTTTGGCGTCCAGCCAAGTTCGTGCTGAATCTTGGAAAAATCAATTGAATAGCGCAAATCATGTCCTTTTCGATCTGCTACAAATTCAATCATCTCTTCGCCCTTACCCATCAGTTCCAAAATTTTATAAGTAATTTCCTTATTGTTTTTTTCCGTGTTTCCGCCAACGCAATAAGTTTCGCCAATCTTGCCTTTTTGCAAAATTAGATCAATTGCGCCGGAGTGATCTTCGACATAGAGCCAATCGCGAACATTCATTCCATCGCCATAAAGGGGAATTTTTTTGCCTTCGATCAGATTGGTTACAAATAGTGGAATTAGTTTCTCTGGAAATTGAAATGGACCAAAATTATTGGAACAATTAGAGATAGTAATTGGCAGGCCAAAAGTGTGAAAATAGGCTCGCACTAAGTGGTCTGAAGACGCTTTAGAAGCGCTATAGGGGCTTCTGGGGTCATAAGGCGTCGTTTCATTGAAAGGTGCGTCATTTGGGCCTAGTGAGCCAAAAACCTCATCTGTGGAAACGTGATGAAAGCGGATGTTGCCATTTTGGCGTGCTGCTTCTAATAAATTAAACGTGCCCAAAACATTCGTTCGAACAAAAGCTTCTGGTCCTAAAATTGAGCGATCAACATGCGATTCAGCGGCGTAGTGCACAATTGCATCTGGTTTTTCAGTGGAAATTATTTCGTTGATTTTTTCCTTGTCGGAAATATCAGCTTTGACAAATTTATAATTCGGATTACCCGCCTCGACTCGCGAAGACGATCGCTCGTCGACGCGAGGCGGGCTTTCAATGGATTTCAAATTTTCCAAATTGCCGGCATAGGTCAAGGCGTCCAAATTGACAATTAAATCTTGCGGATGTTTTTCGATCCAATAGTGAATGAAATTTGAACCGATAAACCCCGCACCACCAGTGACTAATAATTTCATATATTTTTTATTAAAACGGATTATCTAAATTTTTCAAATTAGGCCATTTGGTGTCGCGCTCGGAAAGAATCGGATTTTCTAGTGGCCAGTTAATTTTCAAATCTGGATCATTCCAGGCAATTCCTCCTTCATGCGAAGGCTCATAAAAATTGTCCGCTTTATATAAAACTTCCGTGTTATCTTCTAGTGTCATAAAACCATGAGCAAAACCTTGCGGAACGAAAAGTATTTGAAAATTTTCGGCTGATAGCTCGAAAACCTCCCATTTTCCAAAAGTCTCACTGTCACGGCGAAGATCAACGATTACATCTAAAATTTTGCCACTTACAACTCGGATGAGCTTAGCTTGTGTATATGGCGGAATTTGAAAATGCAGTCCGCGAAGTGTGCCTTTTTTTTCTGATTTTGAATGGTTGTCCTGCACAAATTCTGCGCCAATCCCCTCTTTTTTAAATTTTTTCTTGGAATATGACTCCAAAAAAAATCCCCGATTATCTCCAAAAACTTGCGGTTTGATTATGTATGCGTCTTTTAGAGTGGTTTTTATAAATTCCATAATTTTTCATTTCCACCTTCTCCCTTCGGGAGAAGGTGCCCGAAGGGCGGATGAGGGAGAAACTAAGATTATTTTATTATTTTTAATTTAACTCTTCCCTCTCTGTCGCGAGTACGCGACATCTCTCCAAAAGGGAGAGAAGGAATCTTTTGTTTTTTCTATTCTACCACACCCAAAAATTAAATAAAGCCCACATTTTAGTGCAGGCTTTCTTTATTTAAATTTAATATTTTTCTATTTGTGTTCATTCAGCTTCCACTCATTCTCAACTTTCACATCATAACCTTTCCTTTCTCCATTTTTATTAATAACTGTTATTTTCCCTGGGAGCTGCGAGACACCAGATTGTTTTTGGATTAGTAAATCATAATTTTCTGTGTCTAAATCTTTTAGCGTATAATTAAATTCCACAGTTTTGGTTTGGTTGAGTGGCACGGTAAAAAGTGTGCCGAAATATTTTTTGCCGAATTCTTCACCAAAATTAATTTTTCCGACATTATTAGAATTTTCTAGCCAAGCGTCTTTTGGCGCATAAACTCGCAGATAGGTTTGATAATCCTTAGTCATCCAATCTTGGACTTTTCCTCTGTGTGTATAAGTTATTTTGAGAGTTGCGATTGGTTTTTCGCCAGACAAATTAATTGTGTAATCAAAAGAGCGATCGATATAATAGTCACTTTTGTATGATGCCAAATTTGCATCAATCATCATCAGATAATCCCCTGCCCAAGTTGAATTTGTTTCTCCGGCCCAAAGAGAGTTCTCGGCTTGATTTTCCAAATCCTGATCTTTGAAATATAGTTGAATATTTTTATTATTCAAATCCTCCAAAATAATTTTAGCCAAATCAAATTTTTGTGAATTATTTAAAGTAAAAACTTTTTCCATTAGTACATCAGCCAGTTCATTCATGATAGTTTTTCGCTCACCCTTTTCAATTCCTTGCTCAGCATAACCTTTCTCTACTTGATATTCTAAATTCAACACAGCGTTCTCGCTGTTAAATTCTCCTGGATAATCTGGCAAAGTGACAGGCCCAGTGATTTTTAAAAAAGAATTTAGCACATTGGTGTTGATGGCTACGATGCCATCAAAATTTTCTTGACCTTGTCCTAGGCGATAAAAATACTCAGCTTTCTTGGCATTTTCGGAAAAATCTGGCGACCAATTGGAATCACGCAATTTCCATGAATCTATACGCAAGGTTTCTTTCATTGGATATGGAGGTTCAATATTTGATGGAATTCTCCCATCAAAATTAGACAAATCGTGTGATTGAAATTCAATTACTTTTCCATTTTTAATTTTCAAAATTCCAAAAGCTCCAATAAATCCTCCTCCTGGACGAAGCTCCATATTATTTTGAAAAAGAATCAGAAAAGCTTTTTCCATATCATCTTGCGCCAAAAGATAATTTGCAAAATAGGCGATAGATTTATATTCTGTTTTTTGTGAAAGCTCAATTGGAAGAAAGTCAATTGCGCCTGAAATTACTTTTCCAGGTTGTTTTTTAGCTTCTAAGAAAAAATATAAACCGGCCAGAAATACAATTGCGATTGACCAAAAAATAATCCAAAATTTTAGGGAGTGTTGTTTTGGCATAATGTTATAATTTCCCGCTCAAAAGTCGATTTAATCTTTCCTTAACTTCTTCTGCAGTAGCTTCATGAATTAGCGGAGTTTTTACTTCCTCTTTTTTAGGTTCTTCCTTTTGAGGTTGTTCAAATATGGGAATATCTTCAACAATTGGCAAATTATCTGGCGCAACGGCTTTTTTGGAAAAAATAGGAATATATTCTTCAGCCATCGCTATTGGTTTCTTTGCTTTCTCTATTTTTATAGCAACTTGCTTAACTTCATCCTTCGGTGTTTCCTTGTATGACCAAATTAGATTTGTTTTTATTTTTTCTTTTGGTTTTTCTTGCCCAGATAAAAACAAAAAATAATTCAATATAAGAGCCAAGAAAAATCCAGCTAGTAAGCTTTCAATAAATGCATAAAAATATGAACCAGAAAAAGAAGTTTTAGTTACGGGTCCGTCAATTATCCTAATACCAATATCATTTTTGATGTCATAATAAACACCAATGACACTCAAAAGAGTCTTAACTGTTTGTGTACTTAGAACTTCTGCTGTGTATGAATCATTATCCTTTGCAATAAATTCCAAAACAGAACTATTGCCCACTCTTCTGATTTCAACTATTCTATTCCAATAATCTTTTCTTTTATAGTCAGGCAATTCTGATATCGCTTCATTTTGTGCATCTTCTTCATCTTGCACCACTCTATCATAAAAGGAGAGTGATTTTGGTAGTGTAGTTAGATTTTCTAAGATAATATTAGCATTTTGGGCAGAGTTTTCACTTTTAAAGATAATTAGAATATCGGTTTGGGATTTATAGGTGCGACTTAGATTAATAAACAACAAAAAAACAAACGCGGTTGCGAAAATAAAAATAATATAGAATTTTTTTGATTTAAATATTTTTTCCATATTGTCTTGATAGCACCCTTCTTTTTTTAAATAAGACATCTTCATAAACAGCTTCAGTCTGATCCACTATTTTATCCCAACTAAATTCTGTTTGAGCTTTGATCATTGCTTTTTCTCCCATCGTTTTTACCAATGCTGGATTATTTATTAAAAAAACTAGCTTTTCTTCCAAGTCATATACATCGCCAGAGTGAAAAGATACGCTCATATCGTCATTAAGTGCTTGCATATTTTCTTTTATATCACTGGATAAAATAGCTTTTCCATAACCCATAGCTTCCAAAAGAGCTATTGACAAACCTTCTGATTCTGATGGTTGAACAAAGCAGTAGGCATGGGAAAAAAATTGGTTAAGCGCTTCGCCAAATTGGCTACCAGTAAAAATGATATTTTCTCGGCCACGAGACAAATCCTTGATTTCTTTTACATAATCATCAGTATGAAATCCATCACCAATAATTACTAGTTTTTTCCCACGCGTTAGATGTTGATCTTCCAAATTTTTGAAAGCTTCGATGAGGTAGTGAACGCCCTTATGTCTAATTAATCGGCTAACAGACAAGACATAACTGTTTTTTTGCAAATTCCATTTAGCTAAATATTGACTCTCTGAAGTTGGAAAAACATCCATTCCACTTGGTATAACCACCGCTTGCTTTTTGAATTTATTTTGAATATGATTTTCCAAAATTTTTGAAACTGTTATAGTTTTATCAGGAACTAATGATGCAATTGCTCCTCCAAAGCGAAGACAGGTACGCGCAAACCAATTCCATTTCTGGTGAAAATAATCTTGGCAGTGATAAGTAGCAATAAGTGCTGTTTTTCTTTTAAATACTTTAATAATTGGACTTAGTGAGCTTGGCCCAATCGCTTGATAGTGAATCACATTATAATTTTGAAACAGTGCGTGAATAGTGGCAAAAAAAGTATGACTGATTGCATCGAGGTGTTTGGTTGGAATACTTGGTAGATGAACGAGTTTTATCCCTCGGTATCCATTGAGATTTTTTGGTGTATAATTATTTCGCACATATACAAAAACCTCATGTCCTTTTTGGGCAAGTCTGGTGGCAATTTCCTCAACATGTTTTTCAACCCCGCCGGATTTTGCTGGTATTCCTTTTTGTCCTATAAATGCGATTTTCATTCTGTTAGTTTATTTTATATAAAGCACACTAGAAATGTCTCCGGAAATATTTCCCCAAAATTCTGGAGCGATTCCAAAAGTCAAATTTTTTGTCCAAGAAGTATTTCCAGCTCTTTGCAATCTGGCGATTCCAAAACGACCATTGTCAACAATTTTTGTTTTGGAGATATCAATTCTTCCATCAGTTCCATAAGAAGAAATTTCAATTCCTTCTCGGCTGTTTCTGCGAATGTCATTATTTTTAGTCCAAACACTGGATTGATCAACAACAAGTTTCATTCCACTACCCTTGTTGTCCTTTATAGAAGTTCCCCCTATCCAAGCGCTTGTTCCCCGTGCCAAATCAATCCCGTCTTTTTTGTTGCCAAGAATTTCACTGTCAGTTATGGAAATTCTTCTTATTCCGGCGCTATAAATCCCAGACCAGCTATTGTTTCTTATTTTAGTTTTAGAAATAGAAACTTGATTGGATTTTTTAATGTCCCCACCTTGAATGGCAATCCCATTGCCATTGTCTTTTACAACACAATTTATAATACTTGCTTTTGCATCTTTCTCTACCCAAATTCCCATTTTTCCATTTTTAATAGTGAAACCATCGATAGTGGAATCATTTTTCATTGACACAGTTTCATTTTTTTCTTTTTTGGCTTTGATTATAGTATTTTCTCGATTTTCTCCAAAAAGCTTCATTCCATTTCTAAGAGTAATATTCTCCTTGTATTCTCCTTTAGCTACATGAATTTCTACTTCGTCCTTATTTTTGGAGTGATCAATCGCCTCACTAATCGTTTTATAAGGATGGGAAGTTGAGCCATCTCTTTGTTCTCCCGCTTTTGCATTGACATAAACGTCACTTTTTCGGCTGGAAAAAGCAAAAATAGGCAAAGCGACAATTGCCAATGCAAGAAACGCAAAAACAGCTAATTTAAGCTTCTTTTCTGCCTTAATTGTTTCTTTTAACTTAATCATTTTTTTGTAAATTGAATTAATTATTAACAACGGACAATAGCATTTTAGCTTAATTTTGTCAAATTTTTGCAGATTTCTATAAATTCTTGATAATATCTTTCTTGGCCGAATTTTTCTTGAACAATTTGGGCTATTTTTGCTTCATCAAAAGTAATTTCTCCTGTGGATATTTGAGAAATTTTTTCTTTAGCCTCTGTAATATTATTACAAATAAAACCATTTTTTCCTTGCTCAATTATTTCTTTGTAGGCGCCGGCATCAAGTCCGATAAAGGGTTTTCCAAGAGCAATTGATTCTAGGGCAGTTAGTCCAAATGTTTCGGGTAAGCGCGAAAAAGAAACGCAAAATTTAGCATTTTTTATGTATCTTTTAACTTCTTCTTTATTTAATTTTCCAAGATAAATAATGTTTTCGCTAGAAATTATTCGAGTATCATCTTCAATTTCTCCAGCTAAAAATAATTTGATATTCTTCAAATCTCTAAAAGTTTCCATAAGTTCTGACACGCCTTTGTATGCGGAGATTCTTCCAAAATAGAACGCGTAATTTCCTTCTGATTTCTCTGGAATACTTTTCAAAAATGAGTTTGGAATAAAATGAGGCAGAATAAGAATTTTTTCTTTTTCAATCCCCCACTTTTTCAATTTTTCCGCAACAAACAAACTTGGAGAAACAAGCAAGTCTAGTTGTTTTTTAAATCCACAAAAATCTTCAAAATAAGTTTTCAAAACCAGAAGTATTTTTTTTGAAAAAGAATATTTTTTGCTAACAAATATGAATTTCCAATATTTTCGTCCGACATTTTCCAAGAACTCATCTTTGTCAGGAGAAATTAGATGATAATCATGAACAGTCATCACAATCGGGATATTTCTTTTTTTGATTTCGCGGATTATAGAAAAAGAAATTTGATGATAAATATTGTGAATATGAACAATATCCGGTTGAAAATCATCGAGAATTTTTTTGATTTTTCTTCTAGCTTCAAAAGAATAAAACATTCGGCAAACCCCAACAATTTTTTGCAACAAAGTCGAGTCATTTTTATTATATCCAACATAACTCACGAAATATTTTTTCCAAGAAGAAGTTTTGTTTTTGGCGTTAATCATAGAAAAAATTGCCACTTCATTGCCTTTTTCTCTGAGAAGTGTGGTTATATCCAAGAAATGCCGATCTGCTCCACCTTTTGGATAATTATATTTATTTATTTCTAAAATTTTCATATAATTATTTTTTTTGCATAAAATATTTTAGACTCTCTCGACTATATTTTTTCTGCTCGATACTATTTTTATCAGAAAAACTTTTTCCTCCATAGTGCAAAACCTGAATAGTGCCAAAAAACCACACAGTAAGACCCGCGCGCTTGGCTCTCTGGCAAAAATCTACATCTTCAAAATACATAAAAAAGTTTTCGTCCAATTTTCCAATTTTTTCTAAAACTTTTTTTCCAAGAAGCATAAATCCCCCTCCAACCCAATCGACTTGCCTATTAGATACAAACATCTTTTTGGACAAAAAATTATAGCGCGTATATCTGCCGATTGGAAATATTTTGGCGAGCCAAGTTGTTTCAAAAAAATTGACTATTGCGCTAGGATATTTTCCAAAAGATCCCAGTGATTTACCTTTTTCATTAATTTGTCTTACTCCGCAGATGTCAGCAGATTTTTCTTTGGCCAAGGATATTGTTTTTTCCAAAATTCCTTCTTTAAAACTTGTGTCTGGATTGATCAAGAAAATATATTCGCCTTGAGATATTTCCAATCCTACATTGACTGCGCTAGCAAAGCCCAAATTATTTTTCTGGACTATTAATCTAAAATTGTTTTTGTTTGCAATAAATTTTTCAACTCGATCCACTGTGTTATCATTAGAATTATTATCAATAACAAAAACTTGATCCATTGAGGAAATGTTTTTTTCTATCGAGGCTAAACAGCTGTCGATGTAGAGGGCTGAATTATAAGTGACAACTATTATACTTTTCATTGGGTTTGACTTAATTTTACGACGATACTAATCATTGCCATAACCATCCAATAGAATATAGCGGTGCCGGTAAAAGAAATATATAAAGCAAAGAAAGCTCCAAATATTGCTACTATTCCAAAGCCAGTGGTTATAAGCAATAATTGTCTATGATCTTCATTTTTTCTTAGAGCTAAAAGCAAATCCTTTGCCAAGTAGAAATGAAACAACACGAATGGTATAAATCCCACAATTCCCAATTGAGCCAAGATGCTGAGCATATCATTGTGAATGTTTCGCACATCCACCAAATCCAAAAAGTTATTATAATCCAGAAAAATCTTTTTTCCCAGTCCAATGCCAAGAACGGGCGATTTCAAATATTCTTGACCGGCTGATTGCCAAGCCGACAATCTCCAACCGGCGGCGCTTTCCATTTCATAGCTGGTTTGAGTGAGAGTTTGCGCGCGCTTAACTATTGAAGATATCAAAGTGTTATTATTCAAAAAATCAACTTCTTTTCCGGACAATAAGAGAATCCACAAGAAAAAAATCAGAATGAAAAATCCCAAAGAAGCCAGTTTTGAAAATTGTTGCAAGATATTTTTCTTTTCACTTTTTCGCATAAAAAGCCACATAGCAAAAAGTGCGCAAAGAAAACCCAGCCAGAGATGACGAAACATACTGCCAATTACGCCTGCTGTTTGTATGACAAAAATTATCCCAGTGGAAAATTTATTGCGAAAATAATCATTATACGCGAGGCCAACAAAAAGAATGATGAGTGAAAAAGTCAGATAGTAAGTGTGCAAACCGGAAAGATAACGCAGTCCGGGAGTGCTTTCGGTCCAAAGTCCTTTGCCCGCCAAAAATCCCCAAAAAACAAAACCGATAATAAGCAGTCCACCAAAAAACAAAACTCGTAAAATTCTAAATATTTCTTTCCAAGAAGAAAACAGATTCAAAGCGAGAAAATACACTAGCAAGTAGGCATAGTTTTTGAAAGTACCAATTGCCAAAGTCAAGTCTGTTTGCAAAAAAATGCTTCGCAATAAGGAAAAAAACAACACTAGAAAAAATATACTCAGCCAGATATTTTTTCTACCCAAGATATTTAGGGATAATTTTCGTTGCATAATTTTCGCCTGCAAAAACCAAAAAGCAAAAATCAATAGCATCGCCAAATCCATCGCGTATATTTTGTAAACTTGTTTGCCAATTTGCACTGGTAAAAGAGAAAAACTTTCTCCAAAAATCATAAGGGTGAGCATAACGCCCAAAATTCCGGCTTGTGGAGAATCCCAGATGACGATAGTAGCGCAAAAAAAGAAAGCTAAGAAAATAAGAAAATTATTACCCAAAAAAAGATAGTTCAAAGTTAGTATTGAAAAAAACACAAAAACAATCCCGATTTTCAAGTCAGTTTTGTCAAATTGGGTAATTTTTTTGAAAATATTTTCCATTGGATTTTTATCTAAATAACTTATATTTATAGCATAAATCAGAAAAAAAAGCAAGCCCCGATCCTTGTTTGGACGACGGGGCTTGGGTTGTTATGGCTGGAATCCCAGCCTGAGTTTTTTGAGGGTTATTGAACTTTAAACCCCCAAGAGCCGTCGGGAAGCTGGGCGAGCCCAATCACCCCCGACAAACAGTAAATCCGGTTTATCACGGATCCCGGCTTGTCGATGGCGAGCTCGTACTTCAATCCCGACCAGGTGGTGACCAAAAGTTGAATGAAATCGGTGGGATTAGCGGCAAATGCTTGCCGTATAACCAGACATCCGCCTTCTGTCCAGAAATACGCCTGGGATTTAAGAAAATAATTTCCAGGATTAATTCTTTCGGACTCGATATTTTCTATCTTGTCAGAGAGAACCAGAAGAGGGTCGGAGTAGACCGCTCCAGTTGTTTCTTCCGCCCAACTGGGGAATCCAGCTGGGAAACGATAGTCGATTGTGACCATCCGATAATACTGGCTCGGTACTGGTGCAACTGTAATCTTGATCGTCGCGCAACTCAAGCAAGTTGTGCAGACACCCGATGAAGATCCGGAAACACTTGCCGAGGCGCTGGCTGAGGCCGAAGTGGTGGTGGCGGTTGCGGTGACCGAAACCTCCGCCGCCCATACAACAGAAGAAAAAAACAAACAAAGAATACTAATAATAAGAGCTAATCTTTTCATGGTAACCTCCTAAATTTTTTTGGGATTTTACTCCCGATTATTTTTTCGATCATTAACACTCGCCAATGATTAGTTTTTTCCGAAAAAAAGTTTTCGCCTCCTTTCTTGTTTTATTGTTTTATTATTATGTCATCCTGAACATAGTGAAGGATTCTGCTAAGTAGTATAAAAAGCAGTATTGGGGAGTAGATTCTTCGCTTTGCTCAGAATGACATGGCTTTATTCAATTGTTAAATAACTTTTTCAATAATACTAGTCTACACTATTATTACTTATTATTCAATTTTTCCTTCCAATAATCACTATTAGCATCCAGAGTTTCTAGCGGATGAAATTCTATTGTTCCTTTGTTTCTTTTTGCCTCTATCTCTGGAATTCTATAAATTACCCACATAAAAATCAAAATTATTCCAATCAAAAATCCTCCGAAACTTGCCAGAATAATTTTCGAAACGGAAGGATTTTTCTCTGTGATCGGGCCGGAAAGAACTTGGATTTTGAGGTTTTGATTGGCACCTAAAAACGTTGAATTTTTATTGATCAAAACATCTAAAACTCCAGAAGATATGTCATTAGCTTGTCGTTCTGTATCGCCGAAAACTTCCAAAGTCAAAATTCCCACAGTAGGATTTTTTTTGATGCTGATAGTTTTTTGCCAAGCATTCAATTTTTGAGCCTGATCATTTGAGAATAAACCGGCGGAAATTTTTCCCGTGGCGATTGTTTCATCCAAAAATTTCTCGCTATGGATTGTTTGCGACAAAATATTGGACAAATAGTCAGCACTGCGACTCATGGCATAATAGTCCACCACTCCTTCTTGATTTTGCACAATCAAAATATCAGTGTTTGAGCGAAAGCTTTTTTGCGTGACAATGAGAATTAGAAATGAAATTGCACCTAAAAACAGTCCCGCTAAAATGGCGGTTCCGAGGTACTTTTTGGCTAATTTAAGCGTATTTTCAAGTTCCATAATGTTGTTATTTTGCTAGTTATTTTTTAACTTCAAAGTATAGCAGAGAATATGTTTTTTGTCAAACAAAAACGACGGCTTCCAGTTTGGAATACCGTCGTTCATATGTTTACCTCTCTGCGATGAGAGAGGATTTTTTTCGAATTCATAGCCTACATCTTTTTTCTTTTTATCCCCGATTTGCAATTTGCAAGATCAGTCTGTCCGATTGACTACAATTTGTAGTTTTTTAGGTTTCCAATTTGGAAGACCGTATCAATCGTTTTCAAGAAAAAAACATAAACCGTTTGTACTACGCTCAAAAATCAATTTCCAATCAACTTTGGCAAATTTTTCCACAGATTGTGGCTCGACCGATTTTTTCCAGTTTGGAAAAAAGCCGATTTTTGCTGTTTATTGATTTTATTTTAATTTTGAGTTTGGAGCCCGAGTCGTTTTTACTGACTCGGGCTCCCCGAAGTTCTGCGATTAGTTTTTAGGCTTTTCGCAATTCTCCGGTGGAAATGAGATGGTCGATGAGTTTTTTCTGTATCGGGGTACATGTTCCCTCAACCCATTTTTTTACCGCAGCTTTTGAGCTTTTAAGGACGTCTTTCTTGTTTGCATAAGGCTTCCTCAAAATTTCTGCTGGGTTTGTAGGTTCATCGCCCGGATCAACATCGGGTGCAAATGCTGAAAGAAAGTTACCTCTCTCATCAACCGGCACCTGGTAATCGTAATTATCCCCATTTACTGAGAATTTTTCCGTATACGATTCCGGCTTGACAACTTTTTTAATTTCGTCAACCGAATCCTTAATTTCGCTTACATCATCTCTGATGTCGGCGATTTCAGGAATAACCATTCCTCCATTGAGCTTACCGAGAATTTTTCGCTGACTATGGATAACTAACCCACAAACGACAGCTATGCCTAGAATAAAAATGGCACCCAGTAAAACCCCGAGACCGCTAATGGCACTTTTGACGGAAGAACCAACCTTATCAACCGCCGTAGCGGTTAATTCTGTTGACTTTTTTACATCACCTACCGCGTCTTTTAAGTCTTTTGTAGCGCTGACAAGTTCCCCTGTTGCACCATCAATTGACTCTTTAGCGGATTTTTGAATGTTAGCCATGGCTGATTGTACTTCAGTTTGGACATCGGCTGAAACATTACCAATGGCCTCAAGAAGAGTTTTTCGGGTTTTTGCCTCACGGACTGACAGATGATCCGTCTCCTTCCTGATTTTTTTATAGAGGCTATCATTAACCTCTGCTAATTGTTTTTTTGTTACGCCGGGAGCGGCCGGCACCGAAAGGCTTCCGTTGGCCTCGAATGCCAAAGCACTCGATGATACGGAAAAAATTACCAACGCGATAATCAACATCATTTTTTTGTTCATTTTGAACCTCCTATTTTTTGAATCCGTTTGCGATATTTGTGATTTCTTTGTCTTGGGCGAAAGCCATCGCGGCATTCGTCCCAGAAATTTCAACGATACATCCGCCCCAATATCGATATACATCTGCCAAAAGTTTGTCTGCTTCGGCCTGATGGGTCGAGATGTCTTTTCCTTGCTGATAATTTTCTTCGGCGAGCCCGAAATCTTCGATTGCATTGGAATAGAACCCATTTTCTTGAGTGCACAATGCGAGATTAATGTATTTACAGGCTCTTTGATATCTCAGCCTCATATTTTTAATCCCCCAAACCTCACAGTTAGAGATCTTAATACGAAGGTTTTCGATATCTCTGCGAATCGCATCCGCGTCGCAAGGCGATTGTTGCAGAGGGATTTCTTCCTCCACAATTTTTTCAGCCGTCGTTACGGACACTGTAGGTCCGCAAACCTCCATTCCTGCCGGCGGATCATTTGACCCTTCATTCAATGCCCAAACTCGAATCCCGTATACCTCTTGCGTACGAGAAGTTGTGGTACCAATAATACCACCGACAGCCGTAGCACCGGCAATATTATCTGAATTGCCACCACCGACTATCGCTCCAGCAACACCAGAGCCAATCGAAAATCCTGATATCTGCCCCTCGCCTCGCTCTTTCACCCAAACAATTATTCTATGCGTGTTAGTGTCCTTTTTCGCCTGAAAAATGACGTGGGCAAGAGCCTTGCTCAATGGCATTGGTTCGTCGGCGGTATATTCATACCAGCCTAAAACTTTGTCATTTGGTCCATTTGGGATAAAATCCAGTCGTACTACTAAATTTTCGTCATAAGACGAAACTTTTTTTATACGAAGAGATTTTTGAATTCCGGAACTGAACCATCCACCAGCACCATCTGACATCATTTCCAACTCTTCCGGAGTAAAACTCTTGAAGAGTGGCTGGCAAATAAAAAGTTGCCAGTCTTTTGAAGCAACAAATCCAGCACCCAAAAAATTTCCAGACGGACCAGGTTGGGCACCGATGTGCGATCTTCTATATTCGGGAGATGTGTAAATGTTTTGATTTGTAACATCTCCCTCGACGGCTTTAACGGTTGTCTCGGATTTGATGGTAGTGTTATCGATTTTCGCCGACGCATCAGCATCGGCGGTCGAATTGCCACCTTTTATATCGCTGATTTTGACGTCGGAATTTCCACTGTCTTTTATAGTAGAATTCCCACTATCCTTGATGGTGGAATTTCCACTGTCGATAACCTTACCACCTTCTCCACCATTCGCGACAGGATTAGCAATGGCGCAGGCTTCTTGTTGTTGCCGCTGCCGCTGCCGTTGCTCCTGTTCCATTTGTTGTTGCTGTTCGGCGTATCCACCTTCAACAGCAATATTATTTGTGGATTCGTTTGAGACGTCCACTACCACGTCGTCCGCCAGCGAAATGTCAGCGAAAAACAGCCCTATTGCCAATACTGCCAAAACTACCATGATCTTTTTCATAACTTCCTCCTCGGGCTTTTCGCCCATTTTTTATGGTTTTTTTGTTTTGTTTATGATTAATATTATGAACCCGAGCTTTTTTACGGCTCAGAATTTTTTTTCAAAGGTCATTCTTTGCTTATCAACACGCTTTTTTTCGCTAACTTTAGCGAAAAATGGCGTAGGGATAAATATTCGTGTCATTCCCGTGAAAACGGGAATCTAGTGTAAAAACTTAATGATTCGAGACTGGATCCCCGCATTCGCGAGGATGACAAAGTTTAACTAACTATACTAGCAGAAAATAGCTATTTTGTCAAGTTTTGAAAAGATTTATTTTTGCAACTGCGCTTTGACGATAAGTCGACGAAAGTTTGTGCCGATTGGCCAACAGGTAGAAAGAGTGAGAATTGGACTGTCAGAATTTTCAAAAATTCTCGCATCATTTGGAACCGTCACAAATTTGTCACTAACAACATAGTGATAAATAATGATTTTTCCATTTTTTTGAAAAGTAGTGGTGGTGATAACATCACCTTTTTCTAAATTATCCAAATCTTTGAAAACATGATTATAATCCCCTTTTGCCCAAAGATAGTTACTGGAATGGCCGGAAATTACTACATTGCCTTTTTGCCCTGGAGCAGAAGTTTTGAGATAATGCCCTAAACCATTTTCCAGTTCTTTGAGCATATCTGATTCCTTTTCACTTTTTGACCAAATCATTGGCGCTGAAATTGCAATTTTAGCAATGGAAATTTCCACTCGCGGTTTGATATTGCTGTCCCCCGGAGCATCCGGATCATATCCATTGATAATTTCGGCTTTGTCCGAATAGCTGTCCTTGTCAGTATCTTTGGCTAAAGGATTGGTGCCATAAACATATTCCAGGTAATTTGCCAAATCATCACTATCAGGATCTTGATCAAGTCCAGAGTTAGAAGTATTCAATCCAAGACGCACTGCCCAAGCTGAATAACTTTCCACAGATATGTCTGTCGAACCTAATCGTTTTTTTATCTCCTCATCTAAATTCAAACCAGCCAATGACTGTGCAGTTGGTTTGCTTTTTGAAGCAGGCTTAAAATCAAAATTAACTAGATAGAATAAGCCGATAAAGATAGATATAAAAAGACAGCTGAAAAGAAGAGAACCTATCCAACTGCCTTTTATTTTTTGCCATAATCCACGCATATTTTTTTCGAAAACTCTCAAAAAATGAAATTATTTGGCAAACTTTTTATATGTATATTTGATTCCAAAAACTACTGCGCCTGAAATAGCAAGAAGTGCCATAAGCCCTGTAGCTGAGCTTCCTGTAGTTGGCAAGCTTTTTGCTCCCAATACAACTGTTTTTTTGTAAGTTTTTCCGTCTTTATGATAGTGATCAGAAGAATTATGGTTATTATCATCATGATTATCGTCATGATTATCATCGTTATTATCATCATCATTGTCGTTATCATCGTCATTATGATTGTCGTCATTATCTACATCTACATCCACTTCCGTGTTAGAACTTTGACTAACGGAAGCACTTCCGCCCGTAGCTGTTTGTGATTGTGACTGAGATTGTGACTGAGATTGTGATTGAGATTGTGATTGTGAGCCAGAACCAGAAGATGATGGTGAGCAAGTAGAACACAATCCTCCTGTCCCAGTTGATTTTCCTTGGGTTTGGGTTTGTGATTGGGCCTGAGCTTGACTCTGACTTTGTGATTGTGTAGCGCTTCCACCCGTAGCAGTCACATTATTTGTAGATTTATTCTCTACATTAATAGAAACATCTGCAAAGGCAGTGCTAGCTACAAACAAAAGTGCACTGATAATTGCAACAGTTGTTTTTGTGTGATTAAGGCATTTTTTCATATTTTTTTAAAAATAATTAACTTACTATTATAATACAGTAGAATTATGATATTATTCTATTGACAGTTGATACTAGCAGAAAACAACATACTTGTCAAATATCAAAAAGCGTAGTATAATTTTAGCATAAATTAGTCTCTAACAAACTTTAAAATAAAAAATGGAACTAAAAGAAAAATTGGTTGAGATGGAGAAAATAAATCTCACCTATAATCGTGGAAAAGACAATGCCTTTCAATCGTTATTCGATGTTAATCTCACCATTAAAAAAGGAGAATTTGTGGTGATTCTTGGACCTTCGGGTTGCGGGAAGTCATCACTGCTAAATATCATCGCCGGTCTAGAAGATCCGGATGAGGGAAATGTTAGGATAAATGATATTGATATTTTGAAGATGAAAGCTGGTGAGCGAATTCAATTTCATCGCAGTAAAATAGGAATGGTCTTTCAGTCATATAACTTGATTTCAACGCTATCAGTTTTGGATAATGTGGCTTTGCCACAAATTTTTGTCAATGTTCGAAAGGGCGAAAGAGAAAGAAAGGTTATGATGCTCTTGGAAAGATTTGGGATAAAGGAACAATGGAAAAAAATTCCTAGTGAATTGTCTGGTGGACAGCAACAAAGAATTGGTATCGCCAGATCAATTGTGAACGATCCTTTTTTGATCTTAGCTGACGAACCGGTAGGAAACTTGGACAGCGCTTCGGCTAATAATGTGATGCAGATTCTGGGAGAGCTAAACAAACAAGAAGGCAAAACAATCATTCTTGTCACGCATAATCCGGAAAATGCCGAATGGGGAACGCATATTATCTATATGAAAGACGGGAAAATTACCAAAGAAGAATGGAAAGATGCTTCTGGAACTTCCCGTGAAATGGAGTCTAAGGCCGAAGAAGGTAAATCAGTCTTTGATAAGATTATGGAAAAATTCCGTGGACTATCAGAAAAACAAATTAGTTTTCTTATGGAGCCTTTGAAAGCTAAGCTTATTGCGGAATCCTTCTTCATTCCATATGAGGAAAATCAAATGAAAGTCATTGAAGAATCAATTCGACTAAAAATGTCTGGTGTCTATAGCGAACAAAATCTTTTTGAACAATTAGACAAACCCATGGAAAAAGGTGGCGCGGGGCTTGATCAACGAATTGCGAAAAATTTCACTTTAGAATTAGAAGAATTAGCTGTATCAGCTTCGGAAGTGTTTAGTAAGCATACTCCTGAAGAAAAAGCTAAATTTGTCATAGATTATTTTGTTCAAAAAAGAAATATACATATTCCTGAAGATTCTAGAGTGAAAGTTGCTGATCTAATTAGAAGAAGGATTGATGATGAAATACCATTTATCGATTTCAAAAAACTATTAGACGTACCACAAAGCGCAGGTGGAGCAGGACTCAACAAGCAAACAGTGCATAAGATATTGCGTGAGTTAGATTTGATTCTGATTGTTGGTTTTGGGCTAAAAATTGAGCCAGAAAAAAACAATGCAAATATAAATAACCCTATAAAAAATAATATTATATAATATGCTATCTATAGATGTATTTCGAATTTCAACTCGATCTTTCAAAAACAATCGTCTGCGAACATTGCTCACAGTTCTTGGAATCAGTATTGGTATTGGAACTATTTTCTTTTTAGTTTCCTTGGGTTATGGTCTGCAGACACTTATTTTGGAAAATATCGCCACGCAAGACTCTCTTCTCGCACTGGACGTGACGCAAAACAGTGAAGCGATAGATCTAAATCAAGAAAGTATTGTTTCTATCAAAGAAATTCCGGAAATAACTGATATTTTTCCTCTAATCTCTCAAGACGCTCAAGTATCTGGCAACGGGCTTACTTCAGCAGCTAAGATAAATATCGTCAATCCTCGGTTTCTTAGTCTTGAGGGTATAGCCGTGGATAAAGGAAAGATTTTCAAGGATGGCGAAAATGACAAGATGATAATTTCTTTGGCTGCTTTGCAATTATTAGATATTAGTAAAGATGATTTTGCTAATAATGAAATAACCATCCGACTTGCCAAGAATCCTCCAAAACAAAACAACCAAACAGTTTCCACTGAAGAAACTCCCGCGGGAGAAAATGTCGTCGTAGAGACAACTCCTACTGAGTATGTAAATAAAACCTATAAAATTTCTGGAGTAGTAGCTGATATTTCCAATGCATACATTTATATCCCCGATTCTTCTGTTTCTGAGATAACTTTCGCTACTTATGATAAATTAAAAGTGCGAGTAAACTCCACATTCAATCTTGAACCGACTCGAGCTCGTATTATCGAAAAGGGATTTTTTGTTAGTTCTGTTTCGGAAACAGTTGATCAAGCCAAACAAATTTTCTCCATTGCTCAAATAGTGCTCGCACTGTTTGGAGTAGTCGCTCTAGTAGTTAGCGCTATCGGAATGTTTAACACTATGACTATTGCTCTATTGGAAAGAACTCAAGAGATTGGTATTATGAAAACTATTGGAGCTTCTTCCTATGATATTTGGCGAATGTTCCTCACAGAGTCAATGATAATTGGATTTTTCGGAGGATTCTTCGGAGTAGTTATGGGATTTCTTTTGAGTAGTTTAGTAAACTATGGAATGAATTTCCTAGCGGGAATGTTTGGAGGAGTTCAAGCTAACCTATTTGCCAGGCCAATTTGGTTTATTGCTTTCATAATGGTATTTTCTACAGTGGTGGGTGTGATAACGGGAATTTATCCAGCCAGACGAGCTGCTAAACTAAATGCCTTGGAAGCGCTAAGATACAAATAAGCGATGCAAACAATGCGAACCACATGCGAATGCCACGAATTATTCGCAACATTCGCATGCATTCGCCCGCCTCGCGTCGACGAGCAATCGTCTTGCGAGTCGAGGCGGGTAGATTCGCATCGCTTATTAGAATTGCACCGTTATTTTTATTTCTTGTTGCGCTCGTAAAACCGTAAATTCAACCTTATCCCCTTTTTTGTATCGATATAAAATATCCGACAAAGTATTTTTTGCTGTTATTTCAATACCATCAACTTTTGTTATGATATCATTTATCTTAAGACCCACCTTATCAGCTGATGAACCAGAAATCACGGCCAAGCCTTGTTGATCAGAGGCGCTATAAATTAAGATGCCTTGTTCAACTGGTAAATCATTAGCAAGCTTTAAGGATTTTTTTATCGGCAAATAATAAATTCCCAAAGAGATATTTGAGTCTAGTGAATTATTGATAACTTTTTCTAAGACTAATTTTATCTTGTTGGCTGGAATTTGAAAATATTCTAATTGCCCATTTTTCATTGTTGACCCTGTAATGCCCATTATTTGTCCAGAATAATCTAATACCGGACTACCTGCGGACAAATTTTTCATATTAAAGTCAGTGGAAAAAACTCCTTCAATTTTTTCCGCCTTTGAAAGGGCTTCTCCGGAAATATTATATGAGGCATCGAAACTACTTAGGAGTCCCGCAGTGAATTTATTTTGATAATTTGAAGTATTATTGCTAATAGCGATTAATTTTTCTCCGGGATTATATTCATCAGAATTGCCAAAAGATATTACTGGTAGATTACTGGCCGTAATTTTCAAAAATGATAGATTACTCCAACTATCAGTGCCCAGAAATTTTGCATCATAAACATTTCCGTCATTTGTCATGATTTTGTAAATTATATTTGGAGTTTTTATATCCAAAGAATAAGCCATAATTATCCCATCACTTGTCACAATCTCCCCCGTTGAATTATTTGTTATTGTTAGAATATTTTTAGAATTTTTATTTTCGACATAAGAAACAATATTCACAATCGAGGGAAGAACCTGATTGGTTATTTTATTCACCGAAGAATCTTCTTTGACATAAACTTGTTCAGTTTTATTAATAACCGTCACATTTTCCGTAGCTTTTTTTAGAAATTCATTTTTTGCGAAAAATCGGCTAGTAGCTAGATAGGGGAAAAAATAGCGGTCAGAAATTATACCACTTAATCCTCCAATTAAAATTATTCCTAGAATTAGTATTGTTTTTTTTAGCATAAATATTCAATTAATAATTTCGTAGATTCGCATTTAATTCGTAGTTTCGCATCGGTTATATTTAAATTACTGGTATCCACTTAGAACTAATGAGTACAAGGCCAATTAGAATAGAGAAAAAAATTAAATTGGCGACTGTTCTTCTTTTGCTTAAAATACGCAGGAAATAGCTTTGAATGATGTCCCAAAGTATAAAATACAGTATAAGCGCAATTACCCCACTCGTCAAATAACCAAATGGCCAAAAGTTTATCGTCCAAGATGTTTCTGCCATAGCTAAGGACAGAAGCAAACTATAAGACCAAACCAGTTTTTTGTCAGTATGGATAATTGAAAAGTATTGATAACTCACAAAAAGAGTGGCCAGAAGATAGACTATCATTAAATAGTATAGCGGTACCAAAAAATTCAGATACAGTCCATAGGCACTAGCATAAGTGAAAAAAATCGTGGAAACAGTGGCTGCCATCGTCATGCCTCTGGCAGTTTTATCGCCTTCATAAAGACTTAGACGATATGCGCCCAAAAGAGAAAGATAATACATACTCGAAGCCAAGATTATGAAAGCTTGCTGTTCATATTGAATTGTTACGAGATAGAGAAGAGCCACAGAGGAAAGCACAAAAGAAATCGGCAAAACAGAAAATTTCCATTTATGCCCAATTCTCCAGCCCTGAAACATTGCCATTAGAAGAAGCAAAAAAATAATCAAAGCCACATACTCATGAAAAAAAACAATGAGTTCCAAGCCAGCTAGAAAAAGTAGACTATACAGAAGTGGTTGAAGTTTCAAAAACATAGTATGCGAATAGCGCGCTATCCTGCCAAGGCGGGACGCACATACGAATTATTTATTAAGTATAACACAGCTTTATTATGCATACAAAAATTAACTGTTTTTCAGTATTTTCACAACCCCCCGATTCGTGTCAACTTCTACCAAATCCCCATCTTCCAAAACTCTAGTAGTGATTTTAGCGTTATTTTTATTTCCCAAAAACCAATTTTTTCTTTTACATTAAAAGAAAATATTTAAACGGAATTTTTATAATATTATAATTTTCATTTATATCTAGGGTATCTTGTTTTTCAGAAATAACAATTCCGTATGTGCTTTTAATTTTGTTCATGGTATTTATAACCTGTTTTATCGTTTTTTTATCCGTGCTAACTTCTATCACGATATCGCGATTTCCAAAACCGACTATGAAATCAGCCCCTCCACTTTCTGCGTCATAATTAAGATGAACTTCCTTTTGTCGATAAAGAATCCTATTTAAATACATTCCAACAATATCCTCTAGCAATTTTCCGCGCGCTTCCTCAGGAGATAAAACGCTTCCGCGCAAATGAAAATACATAGCACGGAAAACTGGAGCGGAAAACAAAAATTTTGACGCTTGCCTCACTTGCGTATTATGTGAAATAGAAAACGGCAAAATACGCATTAAAACTTCCGTTTGTTGCAGAATTTCGAAGATACGCGATACTGTCATGTAGTGCAATTGAATTCCGGTATTATTTCCAATGGCAGAAAAACTAACCTTATCTGCGTTGGCTACAATATATAGGATATCCTTTATTTTATTAAGTGTTTCCGCGTTAAATTCTTCCGTTTGCAGAATATCCTGTCCGACCACTCGATCTAATATATTTTTCACCTGATCATATGCCAAAACTGGCTCTCCTAAGCTGACCAGTGATGGCAAAGAAGCATAGGTTATATAATCATTGAAATCCTTGTTTTTTATTTCCGTTAGGTAGTTGTTTATTTTTGGCTCCAGTTTTTTCATTCCAGTGAACAATTCGCGCGCGTTTTGCGCTTGCAAAAAAATATCACGCATTTCTTTTCCTAAACCCCTTTCCTCAGTTTTCCATTCTTTTATCTTTTTATATTCACAAAAGCTCAATGGAAATACTTTCTCAAAAATAGGCCGACGGGCAACATCAACGTTCATATTCATCGACAACGCGGATGAGCCAGTTACAAAAATAAAAACATTCGGCGCGTTATCATAGATCGCTTTCAGCGCCATGCCCCATCCTTTGTCATATTGAATTTCATCCAAAAAAAGAAAAATCGGCTTACCAAACTGCGCAAAGCTCATTCCCAAAAAATCATTTTCATAAACAGAAAGAATTTCTTTCAGGGAAACGGATTGGTCTATTTGATCCACGGACAAAAAAAGCTTGGTTGCTTCTTTGGGCGCATCAAAAAAAATCTGCGACATCAGCGTTGTTTTTCCGGCTCCCCGCAAACCAGTCAAAATAACCCAGCGACGCGATTTATCTCCGGAAAGAAATTTGCTGAGATGTTCTTTGACTTCCACATACACATTGCGATTCGGTCTTTTTTTGCCTTCCTCAAAAACATAAAAACGCACTCTCACTTCGGCATCGGAAATTCGCGCGCGAAGCAATGCGATAATTTGCTGTTTTTTGTCCTGATTCATATTGAAGGGTTTTAATTTCTTATTGGTTTTAATGTAGCACAAATACCCATTCCTTGTCAATCGCAAACGATAAGCAGGTTAAAAACTCCGTTTTTTGGCTTGTTGAAGGAATTTTTTTATGCGATTCCTTGAATAAATTGCTCTCATTTTTCACCTTCCACTATTTCTCAAAAACCAACTTTTCTTTTTTCAAATCAATCCTAACTTTCTCTCCTTCCTTTATCTTCCCCTCAATTATTTGAAGTGCTAGTTCATCCAAAATTTCGTTTTGGATGATTCTTTTTAGGGGGCGAGCGCCATAGGCGGGGTCAAAACCTTTTTTAGCCAGATATTTTTTGGCTTCTTGAGTGATGACTATTTTGATATTCTTTTCATCCAAACGAGATTGAATTTTTTTGAGTTCAAGTTCAGTGATTAGTTTGAGCATTTTCGGATTGATTGGATGGAAGATAATTATCTCGTCCAATCGATTCAAAAATTCCGGCTTGAAATTTTCTCGAAGGGAAGACAAAACTTTTTCTTTCATTTCTTCTTCGCCCAAAACCTCTTGTTCTTCCAAATCCTTGAAACCCAATCCGCTTTTGTAGATTATATCGGAACCGATATTGGAAGTCATAATCACCACGGTGTTTTTGAAATTAACTTTCCGACCCTTAGCATCAGTCAAATGGCCTTCGTCCAAGAGTTGAAGCATAATATTGAAAACTTGCGAGTTGGCTTTTTCGATTTCATCAAACAAAATTACGCTATATGGTTTTTTTCGGATAATTTCCGTGAGTTGTCCCCCTTCTTCATATCCGACATATCCAGGAGGCGAACCGATGAGCTTGGAAACGCTGTGCGATTCCATATATTCACTCATATCCACGCGAATCATAGCACTCTCATCATCAAAAAGAAATTCAGCCAGCGCTTTGGCTAATTCTGTTTTTCCAACACCAGTTGGACCGAGGAAAATAAACGAACCAATTGGTCGATTAGGTTGTGAGATACCTGAGCGAGATCTTCGGATGGCATTAGAAACGGCTCTTATTGCTTCTTCTTGTCCTACCACCCTTTGGGACAATTCTTTTTCCATAGTGACTAATTTTTCTGATTCATCTTGAATCATTTTTGACACAGGAATGCCAGTCCAGCGCGAAACTACCTTGGCAATATCCTCCGGCGTCACTTCTTCCTTGAGAATCGCATTCTTACTTTGAATGTTGTCCAGTTTATTTTTCTCCAGTTTAATTTTTTTCTCCAACTCTGGAATTTTTCCATAACGAATTTCAGCTACCTTATCCAATTCCATCTTTCGCTCGGAAATTTCCGCCACGGATTTCAATTGTTCAATTTCAGCTGAATGTTTTCTAATATTGGTTATCAAATCTTTCTCCATTTTCCACTGAAGCATTATTTTTTGCGACTGCTCTTTAGTTTCCGCTAATTTCTTGTTGAGTTCTCTGGTTCTTTTTTTTGATTCTGGATTTTTTTCTTTCTCCAAAGCTTTTTTTTCAATTTCCATTCGACGCATTAGTCTTTGAGTTGAATCAATTTCCGCTGGCATTGAATCAATTTCCATTCTCATTGCGCTAGTGGCCTCATCAATCAAGTCCACCGCTTTGTCCGGCAAAAATCGATCGGTAATATAACGGTCAGAAAGTTTCACAGCCTCCCAAATGGCGCTATCTGTTATTTTTACACCATGATGAACTTCATATTTTTCTTTGAGACCGCGCAAAATTGCAATAGTGTCTTCGAGAGAAGGTTCCGCCACCATAATTGGTTGAAAGCGTCTTTCAAGCGCTGTGTCTTTCTCAATATATTTTTGATATTCACGCGTGGTTGTCGCGCCAATCATTTTTATCCTCCCGCGTGCCAAAGCAGGTTTCAACATATTTGAAGCATCCATCGCGCCTTCGATGGCTCCGGCGCCCACTAGAGTGTGGAGTTCGTCGATAAAAAGAATATACTTTCCGGCGCCTCGATCTATTTCATTGATGATAGCTTTTAATCTTTCTTCGAATTCTCCGCGAAATTTTGTACCAGCCAAAAGAGAGCCAAGATCTAAGGAAACTAAGATTTTATCTTTTAATGTTTCCGGTACATCACCGTCGGCAATTCTCTGCGCTAAGCCTTCTGCAATGGCTGTTTTACCTGTGCCCGCTTCTCCGATGAGCACCGGATTATTTTTGGTGCGTCGACTCAATACTTGCATCACACGACGAATCTCACTGTCCCTTCCAATGACCGGATCAAGTTTTTTGTTTCTGGCCAGTTCCGTGAGATTAACTGCATATTTTTCCATTACCTGAAGTTTTGCTTCTGGTTCAGGTGAATCAACTTTTTGTCCTCCTCGAATCTGAGAAAGTGTTTTCAGAACTTCTTCATAGTTGATACCTTTTTTTTCTAAAAATTCTTTGTATGGAGTTTTGATTGACAGGAAAGATAATAGGATATGCTCGGTGGAAATATATTCATCGCCAATTTTTTTGGCTTCTTGTTGAGCGCCATTTAAAATCATAATTACCTCGGGGGTGATAAAGATTTGAGCAATATTGCCACCACTTTTTGGATTTTTAGGATAACTGTCAATAATATTCATTATCTCTGCTTCGATTTTTTCCAGATTTTTTTCCAGTTTTTTGATAACGAGTGGCACAGAGGAATTTTCCTGGTTGATGAGAGAATAAAGCAAATGAAAAGCATCCACCTGGGGTTGGTTTTTTATTATGGCTAATTCCTGAGAATCTCGCAAGGCTTCTTGAGATTTGGTGGTAAGTTTATTTAGATCCATTTTAGGAAAAAATTATTCCATTGAAATTGCGCTCACTGGACAACTGTCGATTACCTCTTGGCAATTACAATCACCACAATCCTCGGCAATCACCTTGGATTTTCCATCTTCTAGCTTGAACACATTCGGACAAAGAGATTCGCAGGTTCCACAACCGATGCAAAGCTCTTCGTTTACTTTTGCTTTTGGCATAAAATATTTCCGATTCGAATCTACGAATTTTATCCGAATCTACGAACCTACGAATTATTTTTCGTAGATTCGCATTTCATTCGCAGTTTCGCATCGGTTTTAATTAAAATATTATCGACGGATCATTGATGGGGTTTTCTAATAAATCCTTCTCGTATTCTTGCAGAGATTTATCGCGAAATTCCACCTGCTTTGTTTCATTATTCCAACTAAATTTGCTAATCGGGATGAAGATCCAATAATCTTTTTTAGCATCCAATAGCCACTGACTAAAAGTTTTGGTCGGAACGAATATCTGACTTATTTTCACCAAATCTTGTCCATCTTGATTTTTTTTGTCTTCCAATAAGACTATATGAAATCCGATAGAGCTTTCGATGATGTCACTTTGTTTGCCTTTTTCTAGATTGAAAATAGCACCGGCCACTTCCGGAAGCATTTGATTGGCACTAAACCAGCCTAGTGCCCCGCCATTTTTTGCGCTTTCGCCCTGGGAATATTTTTTGGCTGTATCGGAAAAACTCAGTCCATTCTTGAGATCATTTTTTGCCTCATTAATTTTTTTGCTGGCTTCTTCAAAAGAAGGATCATTTTTTTGAATATCGGCAAAAATCTTTTCTTGATATAAGTCTGGTTTCACGATATTTTTCTTGAAATCCTCAATATTCCAGCCGTATAATTTTTCTAAATTATTCTTGAGATAATCTCCCGTACCATACTCTTTCATTTTTCTGTCCACTTCCTGATCGATCAATTCTTTCGAAACTACAATGTCTTTTTTTCCAGCTTCTTTTTCAATGATAGCATCGTCAATTAGTTTGTTGAGAATGTTTTTTTCTTTTATGAGTAATCGTTTTTGGCCGTCGGTGGTTGAAAAGTCAACTCGCAAACCGACTTTGGAAAAATCTTGGCTTTCATAAAACTTTTTAGCTCCAGCGAGTTGATCTTGCAATCTTTCAGTAGTGATAAAAACAGAACTAGACACAGCGGCAGGATAAGGAATGATTCCGGCGGTCTCACGAACAACTCGGTTTTCAGTTTCCGGAAAAAAACAAAGAAATGCGCCGATAGCTATAACATAAGCCAGGAGCAAAATAACAAAAGTCTTGATGATTGTTTGAATTTTTATCCTTTTTTCGTTTTTCATATTTTTAGAAAACTATTTTATAAAATAATTCCACCATTTCAAAAAATTGGAAGTTTTTTCTTGAGAATAATTATGCTGAACATTATTGCTTGTGTTTGACTCCTCTGTTTTTTGCGTTGGAATATCTAAATCTTGCGTGATAACCACAACATTCTCATTGGGATCTTGAAGATCAAGTTTGTCTTTAGCTTGAATTTTTTGGTAGTCCTGACTGCCGAGGTACGCTATTCGCTCTTCCAAGCTCATATTTTCTTGTTTGATTTTTTCCGCTTGCTCTTTCAATGCTTCTATTTCGTTTTCCACCATCTTTTTCTTGGAAAATTCTTTATATAGTGAAAAACTCAAGAAACCAAAAATTATAATAGCCAAAAAAATAACCGAACCAATTTTCCAGGAACTATTTGAGTCTTTGTTTTTCATTAAATTATTTTTTGTTAGGACTTACACATTTTTCTGAAAATCTATTTATGTAGCCAGTACAATGACAGGATTACAATCAATAACTTCTATCTATAATCTTAGTTTATTTTTTTGTAATTTCAGCGAACAATAGATTTGAAGGGAAATGTGTAAGTCCTAACTTTTGTTTAATTTAATATTGAAGCGCTGGCGCAATAGTAAAAGCTACCATTGCCAAAACTGCAACAATTGAAATCACCAGCCAAATTCTTTGTATCCATTTTCGGCTTCGTTTTGTTCTCATAAATATATTGTATCAGAAAAATTAAAATTAGACAAAATTATTTTTTCAATACTGAAAGAAAAGCTTCTGGCGGGATAGCCACTCGCCCAATATTTTTCATTTTTTTCTTGCCTTTTTTCTGTTTTTCCAGAAGCTTTCTTTTTCTGGTGATATCCCCACCATAAAGTCCACTAATCACATCTTTTCGAAAAGCCTTAATAGTTTCTCTGGCAATAATTTTTCCACCAATAGAGGCTTGGATAGCCACTTGAAAATTTTGGCGAGGAATGACATCTTTCAGTTTTGTCACTACTCTTTTTCCCTCTGAATTAGCTTTTTCTCTCGGCACAATGCGTGAAAAAGCCTCAATTTTTTCTTCGGCTACTAATATATCCATCTTTACCAAGTCATATGAGCGATAATCTTTGACTTCATAATTCATCGAAGCATAACCAGAAGAAGCGCTTTTCAAATCATCGTGCAGATTTGTCACCACATCTGTGAGTGGACAATCAAACTTGATTACCATTCTTTCGCTGTCCAAATATTCAGTGTCTTGATACTGCGCTCGAGTATTGTTCATTACTTCCATAATCGGACCAAGATAATTAGAAGGAGAAACAATTTCCAAACTCACATAGGGTTCAAAAACCTCTTCTATCTCTGATGGATCAGGAAATTCTGTTGGTGAATAAACCTTGATTCGTCCATTGTCATTTCTCAATTTTATTTCATAAACAACACTCGGAGTGGTGACAGTTGGGTTGATTTGAAATTCTCTTTGCAAACGAGACTGAATAATTTCCAAATGCAAAAGTCCCAAAAATCCACAACGAAAACCACGCCCTAGAGCTAAATTAGATTCTGGTTCAAAAACAAACGAGGCATCATTGAGCTTGAGCTTGTCAAGAGAATCACGCATTAAATTATAATCATCCCCTTCCACTGGATAGAAACTGGCATAAACCATTGGTACAACCTCCTTGTACCCAGGTAGTGGAACTACCTGGGTCGCAGACTCACGCTGACTGGACGCAGAATTTCGCCGACCTATTTCCGCGTTAGTCCGCGTTCCGTCCGCGTTAGTCCGCGATAACGAAGTTATAGTGTCGCCCACCTTGCATTCCCCCACACTTTTAAGACCGGTCGCAATGTAACCAATTTCGCCCACAGAAAGTTTTTCCGCTTTTACTAGTTCTGGCTTGAAATAGCCTACCTCAATCACATCACTCTTTTTGTCATTTATCATCATAATGATTTCTTCCTCAGCGCGAATTTCTCCATCAAAAACCCGTACATGCGCCAACACACCCTTATAGGTGTCATATTTTGAATCAAAAATGAGCGCCCGCAAAGTTTTTTTGGAATCTCCTTTGGGCGCTGGAACTTTTTGTGCAATTATTTCCAAAAGATTAGCAACGCCCTGGCCAGTCTTGCCAGAAACTTCCAAAATTTCTTCTTCTTTGCACCCCAAGATATGCACAATTTCTTTTTTGGCTTTTTCTACATTAGCATTTGGCAAATCAATTTTATTGACTACGGGAATAATTTCCAAATTATGATCAATGGCTTGATATAGATTGGCCAGCGTTTGTGCCTGCACTCCCTTAGTCGCATCCACCAAAAGCACTGCCCCCTCCACTGCCGCCAGAGACCTTGAAACTTCATACCCAAAATCCACATGCCCTGGCGTATCAATCAAGTTAAAAATGTAATTTTCAACTTGATTGAATACGCCCGCGGACTCACGCGGACTGGACGCAGACGGACGCGGACAGGAAATATTTCGAGCTGTATCATATACAATTCTTTTAAACTCCACATCAGTACTGCTAAAATTAATCATTATTGCTAGATTATAACCACTACCCTTTAGGTATGACCACAATTGTTCTTGTTGAGGTTTCCCAATTTGAGGCAAAGCCTTTAACTCAATAATAATTTTATTTTCAATGACAAAATCCGGTTGATACGAGCCAATAACATCCCCATCATATTTTATTTGAACTTTTTTTTCTGATTCAAACAGAAGTCCTTTTTTTTCAAATTCTTTTTTAAGAGCATTATGATAAACACTTTCTTTATGTCCTAAACCAAGTTGTTTTTTTACTTCAAAAGCAGCCCCTCTTATTTTATAAGTTATATCTTCATACAACAATTCTGTTTTTTTATCCGCGTCAGTCTGCGTTTCAGTCTGCGACTGTCCGCGATTAAAATGACGTACATAGTTCATTCTAACAGGGGTCATTTTAATAGTAATCCCCCGTTCTCGTTCCAAATCCATCTGATCCAGAAGCTGTTCTTTCATCTTGCGTTTTTCCACTGTTCCCGTCATTTCCAACATCCGATCAGACAAAGTTGATTTGCCGTGGTCGATATGCGCGATTATACAGAAATTTCGAATATTATTCATATTTTTATTCTAACGGACTTTTAATTTTTCGTAACATTGGATTAGTCACCTTAGTATAAATTTGTGTTGTTCTAATGTTAGCATGCCCTAAGAGCTCTTGTACATAGCGGACATCAGTTCCATTTTCAAGTAAGTGCGTCGCAAAACTATGTCGAAGTGAATGAAAAGTAGCTTCTTTTTTTATCCCCGCTTTTTTCATAGCATTTTCAAAAACTTTTTGCGCTGTCCTCTCGGTTAATCGACCTCCACGCTCACTGGCAAAAAAATAATCATTGGAATTTTTGTTGGCAATTAATTTTTCCACATTCATCACTAACTTTTCCGGAAAAACCGTAATGCGATCCTTGTTGCCTTTCGCTCCTTTAATATGAATGATGAGTTCCTCCAAATTTATATCCTTGATTTTCAAATTAATAATTTCACTCACGCGTAATCCCCCAGAATATGCCAACGCCACCATTAATTTGTGTTTTTCATTGAAAATTGCCGATAATATTTTCTGGATTTCATCTCGAGACAACACAATTGGCAATTTGCTTGGCGTTTTGGCAAAATGAATGTCAATTTTTCCTCTATATTTCAAAACATTCCAACAAAAAAAGTTTATCGCTTGCAAATGTTGATTGGTAGTTTGTGATGATTTGCCCTCATCAATCTTGGACAATATATATTGCTTTAGGACTTACGCGTTTGCCAAATAATTAGCAGTTGCCATCCGATTTATTGACCATTTTTGTTCATACCAAGAAATACCATTCTGGATACGTTCCCATTCCAATTTCAGGAATGCGAGAAACGCGCACAGAATATGATTT
>JAURXY010000033.1 GCA_030654225.1 bacterium | reverse complement strand
ATCTACCTATAATTTTTTGGAAGCTAAGCTTAAAGTAATCAAAATCCAAAAAATGCTCTATGATGCCATTGTTCTCACTCCTTGGCCAGACAAACTGAAAAATCAACTGCTCAAAAATATCACTAGAAATATCAATCGCGATATAGATGATCTTGTTGAAAAAATTCAAAAAGAAAAAGCGGTGGCTAAGAATATTCTTGAACCAGCCAAGGGTGTTTTGGTCGGTAATTTGGGGGAGATGAGAATGTAAATAAATTTATGTCTGAATATTATAAAGCCAATCGAACTAGAAATATTTATGATCCGAAAAGCGGGGAGGCTTTCAAGTTGTCTCGGTCGAGAATTGAAAATTTTATGCATTGTCCAAGATGTTTCTATTTGGACCGAAGGCTTGGCGTTGGACAACCACCGGGATTTCCGTTTAATTTGAATTCAGCAGTGGACAAACTTTTGAAAAAAGAATTTGACATTCATCGAGCCAAAAAAATTGCTCATCCGCTCATGAAAGCTTATGGACTTTCGGCCGTGCCATTCCAACACAAAATGTTGGATGAGTGGCGAGAAAATTTCAAGGGCGTGCAGTTTCATCATAAACCAACCAATCTCATCATCACGGGCGCCGTGGATGATTTGTGGCAAGATGAGAATGGAGAAATCATTGTAGTCGATTACAAGGCTACTAGCAAAGACGCGAAAGTATCGCTGGATGCCGATTGGCAAGATGGCTACAAAAGGCAAATGGAAATCTATCAATGGTTACTGCGAAAAAATGGTTTGGATGTTTCTGATACCGGATATTTTGTCTATTGCAATGGCAAAACTGACAAAGAAGCTTTCGACGCCAAGCTGGAATTCGATATTGATCTTTTGCCCTATACCGGCGATGATTCTTGGTTGGAAGACACTTTATTGGAAATCAAAAAATGTTTAGACGGAAAAATTCCAGAGCCAAACAAAGATTGTGATTTTTGTAACTATAGAAAAGCAGTAAGCGTTGTGGAAAAAGATTTACAAAAAAAGTCTAATACTTTGTTTTGAAATAAATGTACTATCTCTACATCCTAAAATGCGCCGATAAAACTCTCTATACCGGAATTACTACCGATTTGGAACGCAGAATTTTAGAGCATAATGAAAAAAAGCTTGGAGCAAAATATACCGCCTCGCGCCGGCCGGTAAAGTTGGTATATTCCAAGAAATTTAAAAGTCGATCCTTGGCTTCCAAGGAAGAAGCGAGGATTAAAAAATTGAAAAGAGTGGAAAAATTAGAATTAATTAATCAAAATAAAAAATAGAAAAGCTATGAAAGCATATAATTGGTATTCACAATTAATCAAACCTGCCTGGTCTCCGCCGGCCTGGCTTTTCGGGCCAGTTTGGACTTTTCTCTATGTGCTAATTGCCATTTCATTCGGCAAAGTTTTTTGGATGTATTTCAAAAAACAAATTCCTTTTTTGGTAGTTTTGCCATTTGTCCTCAATCTTATTTTTAATTTTTCCTTCACCTCAATTCAATTTGGACTAAAAAACAATTTTTTAGCAGCGGTGGATATTCTATTAGTACTAGGAACGCTTATTTGGGCAATGATAGCAATTTATCCTCATTCGCGCTGGATAACCTATATTCAAATCCCATATCTCCTTTGGGTGTCATTTGCAACAATCTTGCAACTCACAATTACGTATTTAAATAAGTAGCTTTTTGAAATATAAAAATTATTTAGCGGTATTAGTTTTGTAATCATTAAGAATATTTTTTATGAAAGGAATAATGTCTAACATCGAGAAGGAAACTCTCGAGAATGAGAATTTTAGAAAAGTTCTCTATACTGGCAAACATAGTCAGTTGGTGCTGATGAGTTTGGCGCCAAAAGAAGAAATTGGCATGGAGGTCCATGAGGACAATGATCAATTTTTTCGTTTTGAAAAAGGCGAAGGGACGGTGCTTATTGATGGCAATGAATATACAGTAGGGGACGGCGTAGCGATTGTGGTGCCGGCAGGAGCCCAGCATAATGTGATCAATGCTTCCGAAACAGAGGAGCTAAAACTTTATACAATTTATTCTCCCGCGCATCATCAAGACGGCATTATTCGCCATACTAAAACCGAAGCAGAAAGTAATGGAGCGGAGTTTGACGGCAAAACGACGGAATAATCTGTGTTTGAATAAATCGACCAGCCACATTTGTTGTGGCTGGTTTTTTTGTGAATTTCGGGAAATTGGTGTGGGGTTTACTTTTGTTTTATCTAATACTATACTTATATTAGTAAGTAAGCTATTTAACTATTTAAATAAAACCTATGTCAGAAATATTAGAAATTCTTTTCGGTTCCAAGGAGCGAGCACGGCTTTTGCGTTTTTTTCTGCAAAATCCAGAACCTGCTTTTAGTCTTCCCGAAATTATTTCGAGAAATATGCTAAACGCTGGAAGAAGTAAGAGTGAGCTAAATAGTTTGGCGAATATAAAATTTATTCTGAAGAGAATCAAAGCCGGAAAAACTTTCTATCAACTCAATCAAGATTTCAATTTTTATCCGGAATTGAAAAATCTTATCGCCAAATCGAATGTTTATCCGCAATGCCAAAGTCTTTCTAAGATAGCTAAGATTGGCAATGTTAAATTAGCTTTGATAAGCGGAGTGTTTATCAATTATTCAAAGAGTAAAGCGGATATGATAATTGTGGGGGATGCAGTGAGCAAGGCCAAACTCAAAAATCTCATGAGCAGTCTAGAGGCGGAAATTGGCAAGGAAATTAATTTTGTTTTGATGACGATGGACGAATTCAAATATCGTCTCAATATGCTAGATAAGTTTGTCTTAGAGTTTCTTGAGGGTCCACATGAAGAAGTAATCAATAAAATCTCTGGACTAAAAAGATTTATCGCGCAGAGAAAACTGTGAGTTCTTTACTAATTACTAATTAAGTACGAATATAACTAATAAAAAATTCGTACATTAGTATATTAGTAAATAAATTAGTAATTCGTAAAGATTGTCATGCTAAATATTTTAATTATACTTTTAATCGTAATAAGTGCTGGGTTGATCTGGTTGATTTTGGATATGAAGAAGAAGATTGATGGCAATCGGGATGGGGAAAAGTCGGTGGCGATTTTGGAACGATTGTCTATGATGGCTGAACAAAATCGCGAACTCAGACGAACCATGGATTCCAAACTTTCCGAAACTCATAGGGCTACTCAAGAACAATTAGGGCAAACAATGAAAACAGCTCAAGGAATTGCTAGTCAATCAGTGCGTTCTATTTCAGAGATAACAGAGAAACTAACAAAACTAGAAGAAACAAACAAACAAGTGATAAATTTTTCCGCGCAATTACAAAATCTGCAAGATATTTTGAAAAATCCAAAGCAACGGGGAGTGCTCGGAGAATATTTTTTAGAAGAAACCTTGAAAAATGTGTTGCCACCTAATTCCTATCAAATGCAATATGCCTTCAAAGACGGCACTATTGTGGATGCGGTAGTTTTTGTCAAAAAAAATGTTATTCCAGTTGATTCGAAATTTTCTTTGGAAAATTATGAAAAGATTCTAAATTGCAAAGATAGCGAAGAAAGAGAAGTATTGGAAAAACTTTTCAAACAAGATTTGAAAAATAGGATTGATGAAACTTCAAAATATATCAAACCTTCCGAGGGGACAATGGATTTCGCTTTTATGTTTATCCCTTCTGAAGCTATATATTATGACCTTTTGATTAACAAAGTCGGCGCAGTGAAAGTTAATACTCGCGATCTCATTGAATATGCTTTTCAAGACAAGAAAGTGATTATCGTTTCCCCAACTTCTTTTCTGGCCTATCTGCAAACGGTGCTTCAGGGTTTGCGAGCTTTTCAAATTGAAGAAAGCGCTAAGACTATTCGAACCAATGTGGAAAAACTTGGCAGGCATATTGTGGCCTTTGAAGATTATATGAAAAAACTTGGCAATGGTTTGGGCACGACTGTCAATCAATATAACATCGCCTACAAGGAATTGGGAAAAATTGACAAAGATGTGGCACGCATCACTGAAGGAGAAAAAATTGTCGAACCAATATCACTAGAAAAACCAAAAGAAGAATAAAAACATGGAAAACAAATTAAAAATTAGAATAGAAAATGATTCAAAAAAAAGCTTAATTTATAAATTCAAGCTTTTTTTCAACCAAGAATTTTTCAAAAATCATATTGTACTTTGGCTTTTGATTTTTAATTTCTTGGCTAATCTAACTAATTGGATAATTCTGGCAATTTTTATCAATAAGACCCAAGGGAACATAATTTTGCACTACAATGTCTATTTTGGAGTGGATAACCTCGGGAATTGGAAGCAATCTTTTTTGGCGCCAGCTATCGGACTATTTTTATTTTTGGTGAATTTTAGCTTGGCTTTTTTCTTCTATAAAAACAAAGAAAGAATCGCCAGCTATAGTTTGCTTCTTGCTTCAGTTATTATTCAAATAAACTTGATAATTTCTTCAGTTAGTGTTATACTAATAAACTATTAAAACCGATGCGAATCTACGAATTTAATGCGAATCTACGAAATTTATAATTAAAAATGATTATGTTTATATTTCCTGATCCAAAAACTACAGATCCTAAGAAGCGTCGTGTCCAGCGAATACTTGAAGTTATTCCTGGAATTTTGACTTGGACAACACTTATTGGTATGTTTGTTTTTTCTTTTATTTTGCCTGTTTATGTGGCTATTTTTATCATAGTCTTTGATATTTATTGGATTTATCGAACGATTTTTATCGCGTATTATTCAGTAGCAGGATATAAAAAGCTAAAGGAGGGCAAGGAAATTGACTGGTGGGAAAGGTGTCAAAATATAATGCATCCGGAAAATTATATGGAAATTATCAATGGCCGAGTTTTAAATATGCAAAAAAGCCTAGGAGAGAGCAATCAACTTGTCAGACAAGAAAAAAATATTCTAAAGAAAGAGATAGAAAAATGTCAGGAATACTTGGAAGAAGTGAAAGAGATTTCAAAAACAAAAGATCAAATTTTAGATTGGCGGGAAATTGTGCATGTAGTGATGCTTCCGACAGCTAGTGAACCAGCTGAAGTGATTGAGCCAGCTATCCAAGCAATCGCTGATTCAAATTTTCCCAACCATCAATTTATCATCCTTTTAGCCACCGAAGAGCGCGAACCAGAAAAGCAAAGGCTGGAAAAGGTCAATTATTTGAAAAATAAATTTCAAGGAGTTTTTCGAGATTTTATCATTACAACACATATAGTCAAAGACGATGAAATGAAAGCCAAGGGATCAAATGCTACCTTCGCAGCTAAATTTTTAGTAAAATACTTAGAAGAAAGAAAGATCGATTTCAAAAAAGTTATTTTTTCTAATTTTGATTGTGACAGTGTGGCTCACAAGCAATATTTTGCTGCTCTGACATATAAATATATAATTGATCCCAAAAGACTGCAAAGAAGCTATCAACCCTTGCCGATGTACCACAATAATTTGTGGGACACCAATGCTTTTGTGCGGGTGATTGTGACGGGTTCCAGTTTTTGGCATATTTTCCAAAGCACCAGAACGGAAGGGATGGTGACTTTTTCTTCTCATAGCGAGCCATTTGATACTTTGTACAGAGTTAATTTTTGGCCGATTAATATGATTAGTGAAGACTCAATTATCTATTGGAAATGTTTTACTTATTATAACGGTGATTATAAAGTGATTCCGATTCATCTTCCTATTTCGCTGGATGCGGTTTTGGCGGAAACATATTGGAAAACTATCAAAAATCAATATAAACAAAAAAGGCGCTGGGCTTATGGCATTGAAAATTTTCCAGTTATAATGAGGGCAATCGGACCAAACAAAAAAGTTTCTTTTTGGAAGAAATTTTCTGTGGCTTTCGAAATGCTAGAAGGCCATCATTCTTGGGCGACAGCTAGTTTTATTTTGGCAGTTTTGGGTTGGCTTCCACTTATTTTTGGGGGTGATGATTTTAATCAGTCTGTTTTGGCGCATAATTTGCCATTTATTACTCGCTATCTTATGACATTGGCTATGTGTGGATTGGTTGTTTCGATGTCGCTGAGCTTTCTTTTGATGCCACCACGACCCCAGAAATATTCCAAGTGGCGAAATTTTTATATGTTGATTCAATGGGCTCTGGTGCCAATTATCGCACCATTTCTTGGTTCAATGCCAGCTATTGATTCGCAAACTAGAATTTTATTAGGAAAATATTTTGGAGAATTCTGGGTGACGGAAAAAATGAGAAAATAATCTTATGAAATACTTGATTCCGTTTCTAATTTCACTGACGCTTACGGTAATTTCAATTTATGGGATTATCCTTTTTACGAAAAAAATACAATGGTTAGGCAGGGTTGGTTTGCGACATATTCATAAGGGCAATATCTCAAGACTAGGCGGGTTAGTAATGATTGTGGTTTTTGATTTTGCGATTTTTGTGAACAGAGATTTGTTTATAACCTCTCAGCTTTATGGTTTTTTGATTAGCAATATTATTCTTCTCTCGGTTTGTTTTTTGGATGATCTAAGAGAAATTCGTTGGAAAATACAACTTTTTTCTCAAATTGCTGTGGCGCTGTTTGTTTTTATTATGGGAATTAGAATTTATTATATAACTAATCCGTTAAATGGTGGCATTATAAATCTAGATTCGGGCGTTGGAATATTTTTTTCTGTGGCACTGGTTATTTTCTGGTTAATCCTTATTATGAATTCTATCAATTGGATCGATGGGATCGATGGGCTTTCTGGAGGCATTGCCTTTATCACTGTTGTTTCGATATTTTTTTTGAGTTTTCGTTCAGAAGTGAATCAACCACCAGTTGCTATTATGTGTGCAATTTTAATGGGAACTATTTTGGGATTTTTAATGTTTAATTTTTATCCTTCTAAAATTCTAGCTGGAACAGCGGGTGCAATGTTTATGGGCTTTTCTTTGGGAATTTTGGCTATTTTTGCTGGCACAAAAATTGCGACCTCTCTTCTAGTTTTAGCTGTTCCAATTATTGATTTTTTTTGGGTAATTGGTGAAAGAATTCGCAATAAAAAATCAATATTTATTCCCGATCGAAACCATCTGCACTATAAGCTAATGGAATTAGGTTGGTCTCAGCGAAAAATAGTTCTGGGCTACTGGTTAATTACAGGTATTATCGCTTGCGTTGCTCTTAATACTCGAGCGATTGGCAAGGGAATCACCTTACTTTTAGTATTGATAATTATGATAGCTTCAATTTTGATTATAAATAGAAAAATTTCTAAATTAGACAATGCAAAAAGTTAACCTAAAAACCAAAAATATTAGCAAAACAATCATGCCTATTTTGTTGATAATTTTTTCAATATTGATAATGGTATGTTATTTTTATACGAAAAATCACAAAATTATTCAAATTAATGGGCAAAAATTTTTTGTAGAATTAGCAAAAACATCAGAAAAGCAAATGCGAGGTTTGGGTGGTCGAGTGAAAATTGGAGAAAAAGAAGGGATGCTTTTTGATTTTTCTAAATATGGCGAATATTCTTTTTGGATGAAAGATATGAAATTTGATTTGGATATATTCTGGATAAATGAAGGAAAAATAGTCTATATTGCGAAAAATGTTTCTCATGAATCTCTGGAAACAATTAATCCGCAAATTATGGCAGATAAGGTTTTGGAAATAAACAGCGGGCTAACAGATAGATATAATTTCAAAATAGGGGATAGTGTGAAAATATATTAGATTTTCTATGTATAACAAAAATCCTTCCCGCTAAGCGAGAAGGATTTTTGTTATATAGAAAAGTAATAATATACTTACCTAAAAAAAGAACAAAGTGATTATGAATAAAGGATATCTATCATGACAACGATGGTACTCGAACGGCATATTTATGCAGATTTTTCAATTGATTGTCGTTGAGATTTTTAGATTTTGAGATTGCATCCTTAATCAAATCTTTTGAGAATTCTATTGATGTGCCTACAGAAACTCTTCCTTTGTGGCCTGAATTTTTGCGCAAATAATCTTCGATATAGATTTTATGTTCGGCTGTGAGCGCTGAATCAGGATTTTTCTCAAGAAAATCAGCGAGAGCTCTTCGGGCAAGTTTTGTTTGACTGTCGCCTTTGGTTGCTGTTTCAATGAGAGAATTGTCTGTTTCTTGGCTTGTAGCAACTGAAGATGTTTCTTTTTCTTGGGAAGCGGTAGTATCATTGACAGTTTCTTGTTGCACAGTAGAATTATTTTCTTCATTTACGGCTACAGTTGGTTCATCTGTCTGTGGAGATTCTGTTCGCTTAGAGTAGGAATAGATTCCTCCAGCAATCAAAATTACAATAAGAATGCTTACGATAATTCGCATATTATCTTCTAACCATTCTTTCATCTTATTTTGAGAAGATTCTTCTTCTGTAGTCTTTTCATCTAGTTCTTGGTTATCCATAATTTTCACCTTCCTTTCTATTTAATATTTATTGTTGTTAACGTGCTTTCGTTGAAGCTGTTCTTCTATTAAATTTTAACTTTATCCATCAGAAGCGTCAACTAGACAAAGTGGCTTATTTAGGGCGTAATAATAAGTAAATTTTCAATTTTCAATTTATAATTTTCAATGAATTTATTAATTTTTTAATAAGATAAATTTCTTAAAAAAATAATTTTGAAATTTAATTATTTTTTAATTTGTAAATTGTAAATTTGAAATTGAAAATTATTTTTTAAAAATTCAAAAAATTTTTAAAAAAGGTGCCTGTGGATAACTTTTTTCTATTGCAAAAAAAAATATATGTTGTATAATTAAGTTAAGAAAAATATTTTCATCCGATAACATTCGGAAAAATAATTTTTTTGAAAACAAAAGGTCGAAAATAAAAATATAAATTATTTTAAAGTTAAAAAATAAAAATAGAAAGGAAGGTGAAATCAACATGGCAGCAAAAAAGAAAGCAGCTAAAAAAGCTACAAAGAAAAAAGCTACAAAGAAAGTAGCAAAAAAGAAAGCAACAAAAAAGAAAAAGAAATAGTCTTTCTTAAATAATTGTTCTTTAATGCCTTGGGTATTATTGATAAAGCAAAAAATCGCGAAATCGCGATTTTTTGCTTTGAAAATAGGCATGCGAATAGCGCACTACGAACGCGCCCATGCGAATGAAAAAGGGCTTATTCTAAATAAATAATTTAACAACGCGCCATTTTTGGGCTAAATCTTTTTGAAATTCAATATGGGCATTAGGAAAATATTTTTTGATTAATTTTGTGATCGATTTTTTTTGTTCAGGACTAATTTCAAGAATCAACGAACAATGATCAGTGATCAATAAGATTTTTTTTAGTTGTTTGAATAATTTTTCATAATGATCCAATCCATCCATTCCAGAAAGCAAAGCGGACTTTGGTTCAAAGTTTTTTACGTCAGGCATCGCAGAGAAATAAATTTTTTTGGAAAGATAGGGGAGATTGGCAATGATGATACAGTGATCAGTGATCAAAGAACAATGATCAATAAAATATTTTAGTAAATCAGATTTAATAAATTTTATTTTATTGTTAAGTTTGTGAATTTTAGAATTTTTTTTGGCAATAGCCAATACTTTTTCTGAAATATCAATTCCGAAGTATTTAATTTTGTTACTGCTCATCGATTGTTGTTCATTGTTCTTTGCGATAGATATAATTATATTTCCACTCCCCGTGCCTATATCAGCGATTATTATTTTTTTACTATTTACTAATTGCAAATTACTAATTACAGCATCTACAAGATGCTCTGTTTCTGGGCGAGGAATCAAAGTATGCTTATTTACCTTAAAATTAAGGCCGTAGAACTCTTTTTGACCAAGAATATAGGCGATTGGCTCATGCTTGAGTCGTCTTTGCAGGATTTTTTTGTATCCTGTTTCTTGTAGCTTGGTTAATTGATGTTCTGGATGAATCATTACATATTCTCGAGGTTTTTTGAGAATAAAGCCAAGTAAAAGCTCCGCATCAAGTTGCGGAGTTATAATCTTCTTTTCTTTTAGCTTTTCGATTGAGTCAGCGAGAATCTGATTTATATTCATCTGTTCTAAATTTAAATTTTCCCCAATTTTCTTTTTGCATCTTCCTCTTGCAAAACAACCATCATTTCATCTAAATTTCCTTCTAGAATAGATTTTATGTTGCTCCAGCTTTGTTTTATGCGGTGATCAGTAATTCTGTCTTGTGGAAAATTATATGTGCGGATTTTTTCACTGCGGTCACCCGTACCAATTTGAGATTTTCTTGCGTCGCCTAACTCTTTGGCTTTTCTGTCATCTTCTAACTGCAAAAGACGAGAGCGCAAAACTTTCATAGCTTTCTCCTTGTTTTTAATTTGAGATTTTTCGTCTTGGCAAGAAACTATGAGATTGGTTGGGATATGGGTGATACGCACGGCTGATTTGGTGGTATTGACGGATTGCCCACCAGGACCAGAAGAACAGAAAGTGTCAATTCTAATGTCTTTTTCTTCTATTTTCATGTCCACTTCTTCTGCTTCAGGTAAAATTGCCACAGTAGCAGTAGAAGTGTGTACTCGGCCATTTTTTTCTGTTTCAGGAATTCTTTGTACTCGGTGTACGCCAGATTCATATTTCATTTTTTTATAGACATTATTTCCGTTGATTTCAAAGACAACTTCCTTATATCCACCGATTCCGATAACATTGGAATTGAGAAGCACAGTGCTCCAGCGATTTTTTTCCGCATATTTGGCATACATTTGAAAAAGATCTCCGGCAAAAAGAGCCGATTCATCTCCTCCCGCGCCAGCCCGAATTTCCACGATGACATTTTTGTGGTCATTGGGATCTTTGGGGAGAAAAGTTTTTTCCAATTCTTTTTCCAAGAGAGATTTTTTTGCACTTAGCGTGACATTTTCTTCCATGGCCATTTGTTTCATTTCCGGATCTTCTTCAGTGGAATTGATAATCACAGCATTCTCTGCCATCGACTTTTCTATTCTTTCCAATTCATTTATATTCTCCATCGTTTCTGAGAGTTCGGCTTGTCTTTTGCCTAGTTCGCCCATTTTTTTGGCATCACTAAAAATGTCCGGGCTATTAAGCTCGGCAGAAATTTCCTCATATTCTTTTCTAATTTTCTCGATTTGTTCTTTCATGGTTTTCTTGAAAAATGACAAACTCTTAATTTTTTGCTAAGATTAAGGCGTAATTAGATTGTATATAAAATTGATAAAATTAGCAATATTATGAAAAAGATATTAATTATAGGAAGCAAGGGAATGTTGGGGCAGGAATTGGTCAAAACATTTAAGAAAGACAAGGATTATAAGGTAATTGCTTGGGATAAAGAGGATATTGATATTTCTAAGGAAAAAGAAGTTTCCAAGAAAATTGGATTTACCAAACCTAATATTATCATCAACGCGGCGGCATATAATGCGGTGGATAAATGTGAAGAGTCAAAAAAAGAATTTGAGATAGCAAAAAAGATTAATGGATTGGCACCGGGATATTTAGCGGCGTCAGCCAAAAAAAACAAGGCTGTGCTGGTGCATTATTCCACTGATTATGTTTTTAATGGTGAACCGGAAATTCCAGAGCCACAAGGGTGCACACATTCTTGCGGGAGTTGTTCTTTGCATCAAGGATTTCAACCAGAAATTGGATTTGATGAAAATGCAAAGCCAGCACCAATTAGCAATTATGGAAAATCGAAATTGATGGGGGAAAAAGAAGTGGCAAAGAATACTAAAAATTATTATATTATTCGACTTTCTAAGTTGTTTGGTAAGCCAGCTATGGGAGAAGGAGCAAAAAGAAGTTTTTTTGATGTGATGCTCGAAGCGGGAAAGAAGAATGATAAAGTTAAGGCAGTGGATGAAGAAACAAGTTGTTTCACTTACGCGCCGGATTTAGCCAAAAAAACCAAAGAAATGCTTGATGCCAAGAAACCTTTTGGGATTTATCACATTATGAATAGCGGTCCTTGCACATGGTACGAAGCTGTCGTAGAATTATATAAACAGGCCAAACTGAAAATTAAAATCATTCCAGTTGATGGCAATGAATTTCTTCGTCCTGCCAAGCGTCCGTTTTATTCAGTTTTAGTAAACACTAAATTAAATCCAATGAGAAGTTGGAAGGAGGCGCTTCGAGAATATTTAAAAACAGTGAACAAGAAACAGAAATCAGTGAACAGTAAAAAATAAGAAATTAATAATTTTATTATATTTTTGATCTCTGATCCTTGATCACTGGTCACTGAAAAATTTATGAAAAATCTAAAAAAACAAGACCCGAAAATTTATAATGCCATAAAGGCAGAAGAAAAGAGGCAAGAAGAAGGGCTAGAACTTATTCCCTCAGAGATTGCCGCTTCGCCGGCGGTTATTGAAGCTCTTGGAACCGTGCTTACTAATAAATACAGCGAAGGATATCCGTATAAGAGATATTATGGGGGACAAGCTAATGTTGATATAATTGAAACTATTGCTATCGAGCGTGCTAAGGAGCTGTTTGGCGTTCCATTCGCTAATGTTCAGCCATATTCTGGTAGTCCGGCTAATTTAGCGGTGTATGTAGCTGTCTGTCAACCGGGAGATACTGTGATGGGGCAAAATTTGCCTGATGGTGGGCATCTTACTCATGGCTGGAAAGCTAGTGCAACCAGTATGTTCTATAACACGATTGCTTATCATGTAAAACCAGATGGCTATTTGGATTTAGAAGAAATAGAAAAATTAGCCATAAAACATAAACCTAAATTGATTTGGGTTGGTGCAACAGCTTATGTAAGAGAATTTCCCTTTGAAAAACTTTCCAAAATTGCTGATAAGGTTGGGGCATATTTAGTAGCTGATATTGCTCATATTGCAGGATTAGTGATAGCTGGTGTGCATAAAAGTCCAGTTAATTTTGCTCATATTATTACCACTACAACGCACAAAACACTTCGTGGGCCTCGTGGAGGAATGATTTTAGTAACTGCCAAGGGTCTCAAAAAAGATCCGGAGCTTGGAAATAAAATTAATCAAGCTATTTTCCCTCGTCTTCAAGGCGGGCCGCATGATCATCAAACAGCGGCAATTGCAGTAGCGCTTGGCGAAGCTATGAGACCATCTTTCAAGAAGTGGGGACATCAAGTGGTAAAAAATGCTAAGGTTATGGCTGGGGAACTTATGAAAAGAGGATTAAAATTGGTCAGTAATGGGACTGATAACCATTTAATGCTAATTGATTGCGGAAAAGGTCGAGGAGTGTTTTTGCAAGAAGCGCTGGATGCTGTTGGAATAACACTTAACAAAAATACCATCCCTTCGGATCCTTCATCGCCTTTTTATCCAAGTGGAGTGCGTCTCGGAACACCATTTATAACAGTGCGCGGAATGAAAGAAGGGGAGATGAAAAAAATAGCTAACTGGATTGCGGATGTTACGGAAGAAATAAAAGACTTTCAATTTCCTGAAAAGAAAGAAGATTTCAAGGCGGTTATAAAAAAATTTCGAGTATTTATTGAAAAAAATAAAAAATTCAAAAAAATTCATCAAGAAGTCAAGAATCTTTGTAAAAAGTTTCCATTGTATAAAAAATTAAAATAACAACATGAAAGGAATTATTCTCTCGGGTGGAACAGCTACAAGGCTTTTCCCGCTCACCGCCACAACTTCCAAACAACTTTTGCCGGTCTATGACAGGCAGATGATTTTCTATCCGCTAAATACACTCATCAAAGCTGGAATAAAAGACATTTTGATGATTGTGGCGCCAGAACACTCTGGGCAATATTTGAATCTTTTGGGTTCAATTTTTGAAAAATATGACATCCGCATTGATTTTAAGGTGCAAAAATCTCCAAAAGGATTGGCAGAAGCTTTTGTCTTAGGCGAAGAATTTATTGACAACGGCAATGTGACCATGATTTTGGGGGATAATATTTTTGAAGATGATTTCTCTGAAGATATTAAGAATTTTAAGTCTGGTGCAAAGATTTTTGCTAAAAAAGTGGCTGATCCTGAAAGATCAGGTGTCGTAAAATTTGATGAGAATAATAAGGCAATTCAAATTGTAGAAAAACCGAAAGAATGGATAAGTGACTATGCTATTCCTGGACTTTATATTTATGATAACCAAGTTTCTTCTGTCGCTAAAAAAGTGGAGCCATCAGAACGAGGAGAAAAAGAAATAACATCTTTGCATAATTATTATTTAGAAAAAGAAGAATTGGAAGTTAGTATCGTTGATGGAGTATGGCTCGATGCTGGAACCTTCGATTCTCTTTTGGAGGCGGGAAATGTTGTTAAAGAAAAAGAAATTTATAAAAAATTTGATCCAGTAATTAATCAGGCTATTTTGGAATTTAATGAGGAATTAAAGGTAATGGCGAAAAAAAGATTGATTTAATTTTTAAATTTTATATATGCAAAAAATTAGAAAAGCAATATTGCCAGTAGCAGGTTTCGGAACTAGATTTTTGCCAGCTACTAAGGCTCAACCAAAAGAAATGCTTCCAGTGCTAAATAAGCCGGCAGTGCAATATGTAGTAGAAAGCGTAGTAGCAGCCGGTATTGAAGAAATAATTTTTGTGACAGGTCGTGGAAAGCGCGCAATCGAAGATCATTTCGACATAGCTTATGAATTGGAGGATAAGTTGGCGGAAAAAAATAAAACTGATCTTTTGGAAGAACTGAAAAAAATTCAAAAGCTAGCTAAATTTTCTTATGTTAGGCAATCTCATCAATTGGGCGATGGACATGCAATTCTTCAGGCAGCTCATTTAGTAGGAGACGAGCCAGTAGCAGTGGTTTTTGGAGATACTGTTTATGATAGTAAGGTTCCAATAGTAAAACAGATTATTGAAACTTATGAAAAATATCACGACCCAGTTATTGGTTTAGCTGAGGTTTCTCGGGAAGAAGTTCATAAATTTGGAGTTTGTGCAGGAATAAAACTTGATGATAACACAATAGAAATAAAACAATTAATAGAGAAGCCAAAAAATGAAGAAGCCCCGGCGCTGACAGTGGCAATTGGTGCTTATATAATTACTCCAGAAGTTTTTAAGGTTCTATCTACAATAGAAAATGGAAATTCTGGGGAAATTCGTTTGATTGATGCTTTTGAAATAATGATGAAAGAAGGAAAACCGCTTTATGGAAAAATTTTAGAAGGAACGTGGCTTGATACAGGAGATCCTTTCAATCTTTTGCGAGTTAGTATTTATTTAGGTTTAAAACATCCAGAAATAAAAGATAAATTAAGGGCCTACTTAAAAACTTTAAAAATATAATCAAGTATTAATTATTCGTACATTCGTACGGATTCGCCCGCCTCGCGTCGACGAGCAATCGTCTTGCGAGTCGAGGCGGGTAATTCGTAGAGAAATCATGAAAATTGCTATTCAGGCGGCGGATTTGGATTGGGCACGAATTGATGGAACCAGGGTTTATATCCTAAATATTTTGAAATATTTCGGGCAACTTGATCCAAAAAGCCAATTTATAATTTATCACAAAAAAAAATTCAATCCGGAACTTACTCCGGCGAATTTTTCTAATTATAAAATTTGGAAAATTCCTTTTCCATTTTTTTGGACACAAATTCGTTTGTGCTACAGTCTTTCCAAGGAAAAGCCTGATGTACTTTGGATGCCGATGCACAACATTCCGCTTTTTCGTAACAAAAAAATGAGAACGGTAGTGACAATTCATGATTTGGCCTTCAAATATTTTCCAGATCATTTCAGAAAATACGACTTAATTAAACTCAATCTTTTGGTCGGTTGGGCGGTGCGAAGAAGTGATGGGATAATTGCCATTTCTGAGGCGACGAAAAAAGATATTTTGAAATTTTATCCGAGCATCAAAGAGGATAAAATAAGGGTGATAAATCATGGTTTTGATAAAGAAGTTTTTGATAAGGCTCGAGATCTTGAAAAAGAGCAAGAAATTAGAAATAAATTTAATATTCAAGGTCGGTACATTTTTTATGTTGGCGCATTGCAACCGAGAAAAAATCTAGCCACACTAATTAGGGCTTTTGAAGAATTGAAAAAGGAAGGACAATATAAGGATTTGAAATTGGTCTTGGCGGGAGAAAAAGCTTGGCTTTGGAAGGAGATATTTCAACAAATTGAAAACAGTCCAGTGAAAGATGAAATAATAACTCCTGGAAAAATTAAATTTTGCGATTTGGGGCATCTGATGCGCGGAGCCGAGATTTTTTGCTTCCCGTCACTTTATGAGGGGTTCGGCATTCCGGTGCTTGAAGCCTTCATTTCTCGCGTTCCAGTGATTTGTGCGGACAATTCTTCCCTTCCAGAGGTGGCGGGGGAGGCGGCACTATATTTTGAACCAAAGAATCATTTTGAGCTTTCTTCGCAAATTAAAAAAGTTCTGGATAATCCAGAACTTAGAAATGATTTAATTGAAAAAGGATTAGCGCAGGCGCAAAAATTTTCTTGGGAGAAATGTGCCCGAGAAACACTGGAATTTTTAAAAAGCTAATCAAGAATATTCTTATAAATTAAATATCCAGATATTGCGATTAAAATAAGAATGAATACGGCTAAAAATAAGTTAAGTTTTATAAGGCTATTGAAAACTAAAATTATTCCTAAAACTGCCAGGAAAACGGTAGTTTTTTTGTTTATTTTTTGTGAGGGGATATTGATTTTGGAAAAATTTCCCACAAGATAAATAGCAAAAATATCCAAAGAAGAAAGAATTATAATTCGTGAAAAACTAATGTGTGTTGATACTATGCCTGGGATTAGTCCTTCAGCGAGAAGCGTTAGGGCGAAAAAAAATAGAAAGATAAATAACAAATCGACAAGCAACTTGTAAATGATGATTATGGAACTTTGATGCAATTTTAATTTAAACATAATTTAGTCGTATTCTTTCAATTATTGTTTTTATAAAATCTTTGAAATTTTGCAGATTGATATTTTTCTTACAATCAATGTTAATGGTGTTAATTTTGATTTCATTGGCGGATGTTATATTAAATTGATAATCAAACCCGGCAAATTCAGAAAAAACTCCCAACGGCATTTGACATTCATAAGCATTAGACCAAGAAAATTGTTTTTGGATATTGCAAGAAACTTTAGTGCTCAAGCTTTTTTCAGAAACTAAGATCGGATTTTTTCCAAGCCAAGATCGGGCAATTTTTTCCGAAGGCAAAAGATGTTTTTGGCCATCTCTCACGAGGTAGTAGGTCGAATTTTCGATAGTTTTATAAACCGTTCCATTTGGATGAGGGCTTTTTATATTAAAAAGTTTATCTTTTTCGTATAAAGACAACTCATCACTGCCAATTGGTAATACATCTTCCCAGTGATAACCGTTACTCTCAAAGGTTAGCGGATTATCAATCGGATATATTTTATTTTGACTTATTATATAAACAGAAATATCATTTGAGACGAGTGTTCCGTCGGAAAATCCAGCTAAGTTTTCCGAAGCAGGATAATTATTCAAAAAAGTTATATCTTTCTTAAGCGCTTGATCACCTGTATAATTGGATAAAAACGCTTGGTCACTAACAAATTTTTTCAACTGCTGATTTTCCATTATATAGAAATTATTATCAATCTGAAAGAGTGTTGCATTTGGATAAGTATTATTTTTCAAGATATCATCGCCTTTTTTGTTGTAGATTAGATCAGTATCAGCAACTTCTTGAAATTGTTTTTCTGAGTATCCCAGAAAAGTTAGTATTTCAAGTGAAGAAAATTTCCTCAACTGTCCATCAGAAATAAAATAATAATCATTCTTGTTTTTCAAAAGCGATCCATCCTTAAAGCCAATGGGATCTCCAGTATTATACAAGAAAGATGCATATGATTTCCCAAGAGAAATATTAATCGGATCATCTTTGGAAGTTTCAGGCAGATTAAGAATGATTTTGGCTGTAGAGTAGCTATCTAAAATATTGGTGTCAAAAAAAAGTTCATTATTTTTTTGGTTGGTGAAATGCGGTTCGTCGATGGTATTTTTAGGAGAAGTGGGAGTGAGAAAAGAAAAAAAGAAATATTTATGAGGGAAGATAATAAGATAGGAAAGAAAAATAGCTAGAAAAATAGCTGATAAATAGAGCAATATTTGCAACTTGCGATAGAGGGAAAAACTTTTTGGTTCTAATTTAATTTCTTTGGTAAAATCAAACATAATCGATAGTTAATCTTTATTAAGTAAATATATTTTACCATAAACAAAACTTTTTTGATATGTTGGCAAAAATACGCTATTTTTATAAACCTCTTCTTTTTTTCCAGTGAAAATCTCCAAGGATTGTTTTTCAATTCGATAATCCTTGATTGGAAGTAGTTTTTCAAAAAGATTATTTTTTTTGAAAAGTTCTAAGCCATTATCGGGGATGATGAGATAAATTTTTTCAAATTTGGTTTGATCAATTTTTTCTAAATCATTGGGATTGAAAAAATAGACAGCCTGTTTGTCAAAAATGATATTCATAGGACCGCTCATCATTGCCCACGGGTCGCCCGTAGCATTTCTGTCAATCAGAATTAGGTCTTTCTGGTTAAAATTAGAACTAATTTCTTTAATTTGCGACAAAAGATTATCATTCTCTTTGACGCTTAAATATGGGATAAACACAATCAAATTGGAAAAGAATAAAACTAAAACTAGAATATAAAAAGCTAGTCTTTTTTTGAAAAAATAATCCAGGAAAAAAACACTGTATAAAATACTCACAGGGATAACAGCAAAAACATAACGTCTGAGCATCCATGGGTGATCGGGAGTAATGCTTGGGTTTATGAGATATAAAAAAGCGGGCAGGAGAATAAAAAATGGAATTAGTAAGCTGATTTTTTTTTGTTTCAAAAAATAGAAAAAACCTATTAGACCAAATGAGATATAATTTAAAATGGCATAAATAGAAAAAATTCGTAAAAGATAAATATTTTCACTTAAAAACGGAACATTTTCGGTGGATTTATTTTGAAAAAAATGCAAAGAATTCAAAAGTCCTTTGGCAAGAGTGATGTAGGAAGATTTATTGACAAAAAGACTTGCCAAAAAAGCAGTTAACATCAAAAGAAAAAACCCTGGTAAATATCGGGTAAATATTTTTTGGTTGAATAGGCTTTCTTTTTTTTGCAAAAAAAACAGAATCATTATGACTACTGCCAAAAAAGCCAAACTTTCAATTCGAATAAAAAACAAGAGACCGAAAGAGGTCAAAAAAGAAACAAGAAATAGTTTATCCTTTTCTTTTAGGAATAGGACAAATTGTGAAAGCCCAAACCAAATTAGTCCCAGTGCCAAATTTTCACTCAGGGTGAACTTGAAAAACCAAGAAAAAATAAAAGAAGTAATAACCAAAAAGAAAGCGACTAAAGCAGAATATTTTCGAATATAATTTTTGGCTAAAATATAAAAAGAAAGTAGAAAGAGAAAAAAGGAAACTCCGTTAGCAATGATTAGCCCCTGTATTCCAAAAAAAGAAAAAAATACGGCTAACCAAGCGATATAACCTAAAGAGAAATTAGGAATCAGGTCACCATTTTTAGTATAGTTAAATCCGGGGAAATTTAAGGCAGTGCCTGAGCCGTAAATTTTGAAAAATTCTTTTTCAGCTGGAAAAGAATTTTTCAGTGTGTGATTTTTTGACAAATTTATGGCGGCGTTTGAAAGTGAGCCTTGATCGCGTCCGGAAAAAACTGTTGGAACTGTAAAATATGAAAAAAGAACAATTGAAAGAAGCGAAAAGAATATGACCAAGATAAAATCCCAACTCAATTTCAATTTTTTTCTGTTTATTGCTATAAGATAAGAAAAAAATGTCAAAAAGAAGATCAAAAACAGAACCAATATGATGGTATGAAAAAAGCTGAAAAAAGCGAGTAAAAGACCTAGCCAGCCCAAACTCACAATAATCAAGCCAAAAAGTGAGAAAACTTTGCCATTGTTGATGTTTTTCATATAAACATATTATATCTCTAAATTCTTCCTTTGCCAATCTCTTTTTTTTAGGTTAGAATTATAAAAGTTAAATGAAAAATTTTTTTACTCGAAAAAGAATAAGTATCATTGCATTTATATTGTTTTTGGCAATTGGTTCATTCTATTTGTTTAATTTTGCTATGGCTAATAAAAAACTTATCGCACTGAATTCTTTGTCAACTATCAATAAATTTTCCAATTTTTTGCCTATTCCAGATGATGAAAAAAAAGAATTGAATGTGATAAATACATTGGTGCAGAATTTTTCCAAAAAAGACGGTCAAACGAGAACATTTATGATTATGCTGCAAAATAATATGGAACTTCGCCCTGGAGGAGGGTTTTTGGGGCAATACGCCATTTTGAAAATCAAAGATGGTGAAGTGGTTTCAACTTTTTTGGAAGATGCTAATCTTTTGGATCAGAGAATAACAGCCAAGATAAAACCACCATATCCGTTTACCCGAATGATGCAACTTAGGAAATGGAAATTTCGTGATTCTAATTTTTCGCCCGATTTTCCTACTAATGTGGAAAAAGCTAAATATTTTTATCGCCTAGCCGGCAAAAGCTCAAATTTTGATGGCGTAATCGCAGTGAATGTAAATGTTTTTAATGATATTCTGGGGCTAACTGGACCAATAACGGTTCCTGGCTATAACATTACTTTCAATAGTAATGATGGCGCACTAAAGCTAGAGGAATATGTAGAAAAGCGCTATATTATGAATCCGGATATTGACACGCAAAATAGAAAAGAAATTATGAGAAAAATGGCGCCGATTATAATTTCAAAACTTTTTAGTTTGGGCAATATTTCAAAAATAAGTGATTTGGTGCACAAAGAATTTCAGAATAGAAACATAATGGTTAATTTTAGTGATCCGGAATTACAAAGATCCATCGAAAGTGTTTATTGGGACGGGAAAGTGGCTAAAGACTGGGGAGGTGATTATTTGATGATGGTGGATGCTAATATGGGAGCACTGAAAACCGACTATTATATAAAACGACAAGTTAGTTATGATATTGATTTAACTATGGAAAAACCAACAGTTACCCTCAATGTTTTGTATAAAAACACTGCGCCTTATGGCGATTGGCGAACAAGCGATTATCATTCCTATTTAAGATTATATGTGCCAAAAGGATCAAATTTTTTGGAAAGCAAGATGGTTAGTCTGGCTAATAAGGGAGAAGAATTTGAAAAGTCATATTTTGGTTTTATCTGTCATGTGCTGATTGGCGGAGAAACCAATGCAATGATAAAATATGAATTGCCAGCGGGTTTTGATGTTGGCAGTTATCGTTTGCTTATTCAAAAGCAATCCGGCGTGGAAAACATTCCATTTAAGGTTCATCTCAAAACTAAAAATGGGGAATATGATCAAGAGCAAATACTGGACAAGGATTTGAAATTTGAATTTAAATAATATGAAATCAATCTTAGTTAAAATTGGAAAAACACTTACTATTCTCAAAAACGAAGGAATTTTTCAAGGTGGGAAAAGATTTTTGAAAATAGGTTGGCAATATCTAAAAATGATGAAGCCGGTAAAAGCGGGAGATATTCTTTTCATCGCCGGTGGAGCCGGTGGAGCCAGCGCCATCTATCGGGTGCATAATCAAGCAGAAGAACTTAGTTTGCATGGCTTTAATTGTCAAATAATAAATCAAGATAATCCTTGGATATTAAGTGATGTTGCAAAATTTAAAATATTTATATTTCAGCGAGTGCTTGTCACGGAGCGCATTGCAGAATTTATAGAAAAGATAAAAGAAGTTGGCAAAGAAATCATCTTTGAGGCGGATGATTTGACTTTTGATCCAAAATATTTCAGAGATATAGATTTCTTGAGGAATATGAATAAATTGGAAAAAGAATTATACAAAAACGGTTTGAGTGCGGAGATAGTAAATGATTCTTATGTCAAAAATTGCGTCACGACAACTTCATATTTAGCTCAAATACTCAAAGAAAAAAACAAGCAAGTTTTTATTTCTAAAAATAAAATTTCTAATTCCGAACTTGAATTATGTGAAAATATTATAAAAAACAAGAAAAAAATTAAGGACAGTTGGATTCGCTTAGCGTATCTCTCTGGGACACCAAGTCATGATAAGGATTTTGCAACTATCATTCCGGAATTGAAAAAAATAATGGAAAAATATTCTCAAGTTCGGCTGTACCTTCTAGGATCGCTTGAAATTGGAAAAACGCTAAGTGAATTTCAAGATCGTATTGATAAATTCAAACATGTAGATCGAAAAAAATATTTCGAAAATATTTATAAATTTGTAGACATTAATCTTTCTCCATTAGAAATAAATAATCCGTTTTGTGAAGCTAAGTCAGAAATACGATTTACTGGAACGGGAATTTTGGAAATTCCAACGGTGGCAGTGCGCAATCAGACTTTTAGCGAAGCAATTTCTGATGGTGTGGATGGATTTTTAGCAGGCAATGCCAATGAATGGGTGGAAAAGATTAGTCAATTAATTGAAAATGAAAAATTAAGACAAGCAATGGGGCAAAAAGCTCGAGAAAAAGTTTTGCGTGATTATACTAATAAAAACAGTCATAATGAAGAATATTATAATTATTTAAGATCAAAATTATGAAAAAGAAACCGATTAAGATTCTGATTACAGGAGGTGCAGGCTTCATAGGTTCAGCTATCGCTAAAAAACTAATGGATAGAGGGGATCAAGTAGTTTTGATTGATAATTTCAATGATTATTATGATCCGAGCTTGAAAGAGGCGAGAATCAAAAAATTTTTAAAAGGCTACAAATTCAAGCTGTATCGCGGTGATATTCGGGATGAGAAATTAACTGAGAAAATTTTCAAGAATGAAAAAATTGACAAAGTAATTCATCTCGCAGCGATGGCGGGAGTGCGTTATGCTATCGAACACCCCTTGCTTTATGCAGATGTTAATATCCTTGGTACAACCAACCTATTAAATCTCAGTGCGAAATATAAAATCAAAAATTTCATTTATGCTTCTTCATCTTCGGTTTATGGCAATAATAAAAAACAACCATTTTCGGAAATCGATAATGTGGATACACCAATTTCGCCATACGCTGCTTCTAAAAAAGCCACTGAACTGATGGCGCATGTTTTTTCTCATATCTATGGCCTAAAAACGACCGGCCTGCGATTTTTCACGGTCTATGGTCCTTGGGGGCGACCGGACATGGCACTTTTCAAATTTACTAAAAACACTTTGGCTGGCAAACCAATCGAAGTGTATAATCGCGGAAAAATGTCACGAAATTTCACCTATATCGACGACATAGTTTCCGGCACCATCACAGTTTTGGATGCTGATTTGGATTATGGCGTGATGAATATTGGAGGAGACCGCAAAGAACAACTCCTACGCTACATTGAAGTTTTGGAAGAATGTCTTGGAAAGAAAGCTAAAAAGAAACTTATGCCGATGCAACCAGGAGATGTGCCAGCCACAGTAGCTGACATCAAAAAACTCAGGAAACTTGGTTGGGCACCGTCAACTCGAATTGAAGAAGGAATCGCTAATTTTGTGGCTTGGTATAAAGAATATTACAAAGTTAAATAACAATAGGACTTACACATTTCCCTTCAAATCTATTGTTCGCTGAAATTACAAAAAAATAAACTAAGATTATAGATAGAAATTATTGTTTGCAATCCTGTCATTGTACTGGCTACATAAATAGATTCTCAGAAAAATGCGTAAGTCCTTAAATAATGAGAATTGCGACAAGAAGAATAGAAAGAATAATAAAGCCAAATATTATTATCGAGAGAAAATAGTGTTTCAAAAATAATGGTTTGTATTGTGACATTCTTTGGTTGAGTTCAACAGAATCTTGCCATAAATTTTCATTTCTATAAGCTGGCCTCATCGACAATGATTGACTGGCTTTTTCTTCGCCGTTTATTGAAAAGAATTTATTTTGTACCATTCGATTTTCATTTATGAAAACATTGGCTTTTTTCCCGCCTTTCTTTTGCTCATAACTTAATTTTAGACAAAATATTTTGTTTTTTGAATCGGATATTTTTGGAAAAACAAAATCAGTGGTATTTCCAGAATCCAGCGAGGTTATATCTAAGTTTATTTCACGAATAATATCTTGGCAGTTTTCATCATAAATTTTGAAATCAAATGTTCCTCCGGGGCTTACATCGGAATTGCCAAAAAGAATTTTGATTCGCGTCAAGCCATTATGATCAGCTTCGAATTTTTGAACAATTTCTGAAGTTATTTTTATTTTCTCTCCCTCTATTAGCGACCAACTTTGGTCAGGAAAGGATAGTGTTTTTTCTAAGCGAAAAAATATCAAGATTGATAATCCGAGAAAAATAACGCTTAGGATAATTTTATCTTTATATAACATAAAAAATTATAAATAATAACGAGGCAAAATTATATTAAAAATTAGATACATAGAAAAAGAAATCATCACAATCAGTCCCGCCAGTAGTGCATTTCTGAAATAATTTTCTTTCCGAAGCAGTGCTCCTAGGCCGATAAAAACCAGTGCAATGTGTGAAACTAAATTTGGCAGAAAATATCTTCCGGGAGTACCCAACTCTAATTCTCCTGCACCCATAAAAACTTTCCAATCGGCCATTCTAATGCCAAGTTGCAAAGCAAAAATCATTCCAATCATAAAAACAACATATTTTTTTTCTGGCAGAAAATCCAATTTCTTTTTGGAAAAAAGAAGAAAAATTATTCCCACCACAGAAATTGTTTGTATTGTCCAAACGAAGTTGGTGAAATTTTGGTCAATAGCGTTGCTAAACCAGCCTAGAGATCCCCAATAAGTGCGGGAAGACAAAGCGAATCGACCGAGAGTAAGACTTTCAGAAAGATAAGATCCGAAGGAGTGAAAAGTTTCTGACACATTATTTTTAAACGGCAGAATAGAGATGAAATTATAGTTGCTAAAATAGGCGATGATTACGAATATTATAATCGCCAAGAGAATTATTTTTAGATTAATTTTTTTCTTGTAGCTTGAATAAATAAAATAAACAACTAAACCAAAGAAAGGTAAAATAAGAATAAGCGCAGTGGCTTTAGTGAAAAATCCTAGCCCAATAGCCAAAAGCATAAGTGATCCATTTTTCCAATTGAATCCATTACGAAGACTAAAAACGGCTCCTAAAGTGAAAAGAAAAAAAAGTGGGATTAAAAGAACATCATAGTTTATACTAGCAAAATACATAGCGTATTTTGGTTGAAAAGCTGTGATGGCAGTCAAAATTAGACTTTCTTTTTCTTTTATTCCGATATTTTTGAAAATTAAATAGGCTAGAAAAATTCCTATTGTTCCGAAAACTGTGGAAAGGATTCTATTAGAAAAAAATCTAACTAAAATATCACTACCACTTAATATTTTTTCTAGAGATGTGGCTAGGAAATAATAGAGATTTTTTCCGCTGACAATATCGGGTTGTTTGAAATAATTGTAGGGTTTCCATAATTGGTGATTTATTTCTGCTTCATTGATACCGTTATATCCATCAGAAAAATTGACGGTATTATACATCTGATGGCGGAAAACATTATAATCCGCAGCTTCTCCAGCATGAATCATCTCATGGGAAAAATTATAATCCGCGATATTGATACTTTTCATACTTCCAACAGGGCGGTCTATTTTCTCCCAATTTTTATCTTTTGGTTCAGCGCGATATTGCAAAGAGCTATAATGCCTAGCCTCATCTTGCCCAGTGAAAATTGGAGAAAGAGTGGTCAAAAAAGCACCTTTTAGAAAGAAAATAACCAAAATTAGGGCTAAAATGAATTTTGGATTTTTGATGAAACTTAGGATTTGAACTTTTTGCATAAATTTAGTATACTACATAGGTATAAAAAAACAATAATTAATTTAAAGTAAAAAATGGAAACGAAAAAAAATATTCGGCTTATTACTTCAGAGTCAGTGACAGAAGGTCATCCGGACAAAGTTTGCGATCGCATTTCGGATGGAATTCTGGATGAGATGTTGAAACAAGACAAAGATAGTCATGCGGGGATTGAATGTTTTTGCACCACGGGCTTAGTTTTAGTTGGTGGCGAAGCGAGAACCAAGGCCTATGTCAACATTGATCAAGTGGTGCGAGAAGTACTTCATGATATTGGTTATGACAAAGCGGAATATGGATTTTCGGCGGATGATGTAGGAGTGGTCATTACGCTTCACGAACAAAGTCCCGACATAGCTCAAGGTGTGGATGAAGAAGCAGGCGAATATAAAGAACAAGGCGCAGGAGATCAAGGGCTGATGATTGGGTATGCCACTGATGAAACTCCGGAATTTATGCCTTTGCCAATTCTCTTGGCGCATAAACTCACTAAGCGTCTCACGCAAGTTAGAAAAGAAGGAATCTTACCCTATCTTCGACCGGATGGCAAAAGTCAGGTGACGGTTGAATATGATAATGGCATTGCAAAGCGAGTGGAAACAGTTGTGATCTCAGCTCATCATAGTGACAAAATAAGTTTGAAAAAACTGCGAGCGGATATTCGAGAAAATGTAATTGAGCCAATTTTAGAAAATTTAATCGACAAAAAAACTAAAATTTTCATCAATCCTACTGGAAGATTTGTGATAGGCGGACCTCCTGGCGATGCTGGTCTTACTGGCAGAAAAATTATCGTGGACACCTATGGTGGTGCTGCGCCACACGGTGGGGGAGCTTTTTCTGGCAAAGATCCTTCAAAAGTTGATCGCAGTGGCGCCTATATGGCTCGTTATGTTGCCAAAAATGTGGTGGCAGCTGGTTTAGCCAAGAAATGTCAATTGCAAGTAGCCTATGCGATTGGAGTAGCTGAGCCCGTAGGAATTTATATCGACACTTTTGGCACTGCAAAAATTGATGAAACTAAAATCATCGAACTAATCAAAAAATATTTTGACTTCAGACCAAAAGCTATCGCCGACACCCTAAAATTAAAACGCCCCATCTACCGAAAAACTTCCGCCTACGGACATTTCGGCCGAAACGACGAAAGTTTCACTTGGGAAAAAACTGATGTGGCGGGGAAACTGAAGAAGGAAATGGGACGGCAGAAATAATAAGATAGGTAAAAATAAAAATTAAAAAAACTCGCTTTAAGCCAGAATTATAAATATAATTTTTGCGGGAGGTTGAGGGAGAAAAAAATATGTGTTTGTATTTGAATTGTCCTAGTGATTTATTAATGACGGTTATTTTCTGTGGTATAATTTTTTTGATAGCTTGGGTTGTGTTTTTTAAACTTAAAAATACAATTTTATCAATAGCTATTTTTTCAATATTAACTAATTTATTTTTCTTTCTATTAATTATTTCCAGATCTCTTATTTTTCTTTCATATCACATTATATGGTTTCAATACGTCATTGTTTTTCTCTGGCCTCTTTTGAATATATATTTAATTATTAAATATTTTAAAAACAAAAAAAATGAAAAAAAATAAAATAGCGCTAGTTATATTTCTAGCAATCTTAGTTTCACTAGCTCCAATTTCTCCAGCTAGCCTTCTGGTTTTCTCTCAAGAAAATTTAGTGATAGAAGATGATTATACTGAGATAACAGAGGATTTCGAAATTAATGGTCCAATGGAGATTCCGGAAGGAAAAACAGTGGTAGTGAAAAAGGGAGTGA
>JAURXY010000031.1 GCA_030654225.1 bacterium | reverse complement strand
TCCTGTTTGAGGTCCGACGCATTTGGTCGGGCCGAGTTATAAATTTTAGCGAAAAAGTTGAAAATTTATCTTTCTATGAGCTCGGATGGCCTTTTTCTTTTTTGCCACTTTTCTTTTGGGAAAAGAAAAATGGCGAGGAGTTTTTTTATTGTTAATGAAAGTAATCGGATTGTTTAAATAATTTGTTAAGTAACAAGTTCAGTAACCCGCCTCATCGGCGGACAAGCATGTTAAGTAGCAAAAACTTGATTTTTTGGTCTGGTTGGGTTAGTGTGGGATTAACTTTGGCTGAAGGGAGGGAACGGCCATGGTGGCTGTTCTTTTTAATTTTAATTTTTTTGAGAGGAGGAATGAATCATGACTGAGGATATGTATGAGAAGCTAGGCATTGATTCGGGGAAGAAAGAAGTGCGGAAAATTTTTGATCAATATGTGGATAATGATTTTCCGAGAGCATTTGTCAATATCGTTCGTGACCCATTTCGTCCTGGGGAAGTTTTTACTCAACATATGGATGGGGATGGAAGTAAATTCGTTCAGCGGTTGTTAATATTTGCTGAAACAGGGGATGTGGATGTTTTTTGCGGAGCAGTAGATGACGCTGTGTCGATGAACCTCGGAGATATTGCAGCGGCTGGGTTTGTGAATCAAAAGATTGTCATTTCGGATGTTATTGATTTGAATGCTTTTAATGTTCCAAAAAAAGAAATTATGGAGCAAATTGGCAGGCGCTTTGCTGAACTTAAGAAATTATACAGAAGCTTTGGTTTTAATTCATTTTTCTTTTTGGGTGGTGAAACGGCGGATCTTCCTCATCAAGTGCAGACAATAGTTTTCAATGCGTCTGTTTATGCTGAGGCCAAAGAAAGTGAAATAATCCTTGGCAACACTGTACCTGGGGATAAAATTTTTGGTTTTGCCAGCGACGGACAAGCAGTGTGGGAAAATGAATATAATTCCGGCATCATGTCTAATGGTCTTACATTAGGTCGCGTTAAAACTATGTGGGCGGGATACACTTCAAAATATCCCCATCTCATTGTTTCAGGAAATGAATATGATGGTTCTTATCGGGTGGGCGACAAAGACAAAAGATTAACTATGCCAATAAGTGATGCGCTTATTTCACCTACGAGGCAATGGGCGATTCTCATTAAATTGCTTTTAGAAAAACTTGAGAGCAAGGGTATTCGAAATATGCTTCACGGCATAAGTATGAATACGGGCGGTGGGGCTACCAAGATTGGTCATGTAGGAAGCGGTATTTACTATAAAAAAAGAATGCCACCTCTTTCGGGAATTTTCAAGATTATCCAAGAACGATCTGGAGAAAAATATCGCAACATGTATAAATCCTTTAACTGTGGCATAGGGATTGATGTGGTTGGCGAAGATGATCCCAAATTCAAAGCTGCCTTATTGGAAGTTTCTGAAGAAACAGCTATTAAACTTTTCGATCTGGGGAGATGCCATACATATTATGGAGGCGGAAATCGGATAGAACTCACAACTCCCTATGGAATTTTCAATGATTATTAAATCCAGCGATTTTTTTCGCTCAAATACCGCCGGACTTCTCGAGGAGAGTCCGGCGTTTTTATTTGACTAAAACCCCTTCAATCTGCTATGTTTTAGGCAGAAACAAAAGCTAAACCAATTAAGGAGGGTTGGCTTTTTTGCTTTTTATTTTGATGATTTTTAGCCCTTTTACAACTGAATAAAATTACGCAGAATTTTTATTCTGCTTGAAAATATAAAATAATAAATATAAAACTCAAATAAGAAAAGGAGTACTTCCATGCTACATTTTTTTCTGCCAAAAAAAGAAGGATTGGAATATTGTTTTAATGTGGAAACGTCCGAACCATTAACCAATGTCGAACTGGCTGTTTTGAAACAGCTTCTCACGGAAGGATTTGTGACGGACAAAATTTTAGATGTTCCGTCGAATAATGGCGGACAGGAAGTGGTGGAATTGGGGCCTCGTATGAATTTTGCGACGGCGTACTCAACAAACATTTTTTCTGTTTGTAAAAGTTGCGGGCTTGAAAAAATAATCCGGATTGAACGCTCCAGAAGACATGCATTGTCTTCCGAAATCAACAAGGCAAAATTTATCGGCGATCACCATGATCGCATGACGGAATGTGTCTATCAACAGAGTCTTGTGACTTTCAGCTCGGGCATTCGCCCTGAGCCGGTCACTGAAATTCCGATGATGGAAAACGGACCCGATGCACTTCTAAAGGTTCCTGGGCTTGCGATGGACGCATGGGATAGAAATCTTTACTACGAATATTTTGTCGGTGAAGAAAAAAGAAATCCTACGATCGTTGAAATCCGCGACCTCGATAACGCCAATAGCGAACACTCGCGGCATGGCTACTTCAGGGGTAAACAGATCATCAACGGCGTGGCAATGCCGGAAACGCTTATGGAAATCGTGCAGTCAACACTCACGAAAAATCCTGGCAACAGCATCATCGCTTTCAAGGACAATTCCAGTGGAATCAAGGGATATGATTGTTGGACAATCATTCCTGAAAATCCCGGAGCACTATCACCGTTCGTGAAGAAAAAAGTGAACTATCACATAATCTTCACAGCGGAAACGCACAACTTCCCGACAGGCATCGCTCCTTTCCCCGGCGCCGAGACAGGCACAGGTGGAAGAATCCGCGATGTCCAAGCAACGGGCAGAGGTGGGCTGGTGGTGGCTGGCACGGCAGGATATTGTGTTGCAAATCTTCTCATTCCGGGTTACGACCTGCCTTGGGAAGACAAGAGCTATGTTTATCCCTCAAATCTTGCACCCTCTCTCAATGTCGAGATAAGGGCAAGCGACGGCGCCAGCGATTATGGCAACAAATTTGGTGAGCCGGTTATACTCGGCTTTACCCGGTCATTCGACCAGAGACTTCCCAATGGTGAACGCTGGGGATGGATCAAGAAGATCATGTTTACAGGCGGTATCGGTCAAATCGATGCCAGACACATCGAAAAAGGCGAAGCTGAAAAAGGAATGCTTATCGTTCAGGTAGGCGGACCAGCATATGGTATCGGTGTGGGCGGTGGCTCGGCTTCCAGCAAGCTCCAAGGTGATAACGACGCGGAGCTCGATTTCAATGCAGTGCAGCGTGGCGATGCGGAAATGGAACAGAAAATGAATCGTGTCGTTCGGGCCTGCGTTGAGATGGGAGACAAAAATCCCATCGTGAGTGCTCATGATCAAGGAGCAGGCGGACCAGCTAATGTTCTCAAGGAGCTGGTTGAAAAAGTCGGAGGAAAAATCGAACTTAGGCGCATCAAACTCGGCGATCCGACTCTCTCGGTTCTCAAAATCTGGATTGCCGAATACCAGGAGCGTTGCGGTTTTCTGATTATTTCTTCGCGGATTGAAGAATTCAAATCCATCTGCGAAAGGGAGAAGGTCAACTGTGAAGTTCTTGGCGAAGTAACTGGGGACGGACGCTTCCTCGTTCATGATGAGCGGGACGACTCAATCCCAGTGAATCTTGACCTTGCGAAAGTTTTAGGTAATATGCCGCAGAAAACTTTCGAGGACAAGAGAATTGAAAATAAACATCAATCCCTTAATCTGCCGGATATGACACTTGAAGATGCTCTTTATAGAGTGCTTCGTAATCTGGCAGTTGGCTCTAAACGATTTCTTACCAATAAAGTTGACCGAAGTGTGACGGGACTCATTGCGAGGCAGCAGTGCTGCGGTCCGCTTCAACTTACGGTCGGTGATGTGGCAGTTATTGCTCAGAGTCATTTCGAAATTACGGGTGCGGCAACTTCAATTGGGGAACAACCGATTAAGATGCTGGTTAACCCCGAAGCCGGCGCTCGAATGGCAGTCGTTGAAGCTCTGACCAATTTGGTTTGGGCGAAAATCAGTGGACTGGAAGATGTTAAGTGCAGTGCTAACTGGATGTGGGCGCCGAAACTTCCTGGTGAAGGAGCGGCTCTCTACGACGCAGCTTGCGCTATGCGCGACATCATGATTCAACTGGGCATTGCCGTGGACGGTGGGAAGGACAGTCTTTCGATGGCGACACGAGTCGACGACGAAATTGTGAAGTCTCCGAGAGAGTTGGTCATATCCGCTTACGCAACGATGCCTGACATCACGAAAGTGGTGACGCCTGATTTCAAGAGTCCTGGAGCCAGTCGGATTATTTATATCGACTTGGCGAACGGAAAGAAGCGGTTGGGCGGTTCGGCTCTGGCACAGTGTTATGGTCAACTTGGAGACGAGTGTCCGGACATGGAAGACCCCGAACTTCTTAAGCGCGCATTTATGGCGATTCAGGAGCTAATAGAAAAAAATCTCATCCTTGCTGGACATGACATTTCTGACGGTGGTCTTATTGTGACGCTGTTGGAAATGGCCTTTGCTGGTAACTGCGGATTTTCAATCTCGACCCCGACGACATATTCGGTAAAGGATTGGTTCGCCGAGGAAGCGGGCATGGTAATTGAGTGTTCCTGGGAATTCAAAGAAGTTATTGAAATACTCAGGGGATGGAAAATACCATTTGATTATCTCGGATTCACAATGCCCATATCTGACAAAAATATTTCCATTACAGAAGTGGGTACGGGAAAAAATCTGTTCGAAGCTGACATGCAAGTTCTTCGTCAATGGTGGGAAGAAACATCTTACCAAATCGAACGGCTTCAGAAGAATCCCAAATGTGCTGATCAGGAAAAGAAAAATATTTTTAAACGCAAGGGTCCGAAGTATTATGTATCTTTCGAACCCAAATCGACACCTGATTATATTATCAAGGCAAAGGAAAAGCCCGAGGTAGCGATACTTCGGGAGGAAGGAAGTAATGGTGACCGCGAAATGACAACTGCTTTTTATCAGGCAGGATTCAAGCCGTGGGACATCACTATGACCGACCTTCTGAGTGACAGAGTGACGCTGGAGCGATTCAGGGGGCTCGTAGCGGTCGGCGGATTTTCTTACGCCGATGTTCCGGAGAGTGCCAAAGGTTGGGCAGCAACAATCAGATTCAACGAAAAACTCAATAAGATGTTCGCGGATTTCTATAAACGTCCCGACACATTCTCGCTGGGTGTCTGTAACGGTTGTCAGCTCTTTGCACTTTTGGGATGGGTTCCTTGGCAGGGACTTTCCGATGAGAGCCAGCCTAGGTTTATCCAAAACATCTCGGGACGTTTCGAATCTCGTTGGGCCTCGGTTAAAATCTTTGAAAGTCCTGCTATTATGCTGAAAGGGATGGAAAGATCGATCCTCGGTGTTTGGGTGGCTCATGGTGAGGGGAAGCTTTATTTTCCGGATTTAACCATTATGGATGATGTGGTGATGCGTAATTTAGCACCCATGTCTTTTGTGGATGATGATGGTTATTCTGATAGGGCGATTCCGGATGGAAGTTATCCCTTTAATATGAATGGTTCACCGTTTGGTATTACAAGTCTTTGCTCGCCTGACGGACGGCATCTCGCAATGATGCCTCATCCTGAACGGGCTTTTCTGAAATGGCAATGGCCATATCGAACAGCAGAGATTGAAGATCTGTTAGCCTCTCCTTGGATAAAAATGTTTCAAAATGCCAGGGAGTGGTGCGAAAATAAATAAATTTTTTTAAAAAGATGCAGTCCCCGTAATCATCTATATGGTTACGGGGTTCTTTTTTTATTACGCCATAAACCACAAATCCCGCAAGATTGCGGGGTTTTTTGATGTGTGGTAGCCTAGTGGTATGGAAAATGATACTACGCAGAATAACACAGAATTAAAAATACAGAACGACACAGAAGAGATATTGAGGGAGAAACCAAAAAAGAAATACGATTTCTATGTTGAGCTCGTGTTGTTTTTGATTTTGGGAATCTTGATTGGAATTGCGCTCAAGACTGAAGCGGTGAAAAAAATCACAATTGGGTATGATGATTATAAAATGAAAATTATGAAAAGCGATTTTGATATAAATAAGATTGAAAAAGATATTTTGCAAAAACAAAATGATGAAGCGCAAAAAGGGACAGAGGAAAATCAAATTGATAATAATACAGGAAACATAAAGTAGATATAATCTAATTAAAATTTTGCACTAGATTCCCGTTTTCACGGGAATGACAAGTATATAACTCTATGGAAGAAAAAAATAAAATTAAGAATCTAATTTCTCTGGTGATTCTTTTGGTGGGACTTCTTTTGGGCAGTCTTTTTGTGGATGCAGGACAAATGATGAGGGGTAGTGGTTATTCACAAAAAAATCTCAATAAATCTGACATTTTTGAAGCGAATGGAAAAACGTGGGTGGCCTATAGCGATCCAGCGGTGTCAATTTCTGTTATCACAGATGACACTTGTGAAGCTTGCGATCCAGGAGAAATTTTGGCTTGGCTTCGAAGAGTTTCACCAACAATTAGTGCCGAGAAAATAAATTCTGACAGTGAGCAAGGAAAAAATTTGATCAGTGAGTTTGGAATCAAAACTTTGCCAGCTTTCATTTTTGCCAAAAATCTTGATCAAACTGAATTTTATACTGAAGCCCAGTCGCTATTCTATGCCAAAGGCGACAAATATGTTTTGAATGTGCAAACATTAGGAGCGCCCGTAGGAAAATATCTGGAGTTGCCGCAGGTAAGTACAAGCGATGCAACTTTTGGTAACAAAGACGCCAAAGTCAAGGTTGTTATTTTTTCCGATTTCCAATGTCCATATTGCAAAGTTTTCTATAAATCACTGCGCGACACCATGAAAAACTATCAAGACAAGGTTTTGTTTAGTTTCAAAGAATTTCCACTAACCGAAATTCATCCGCAAGCCCAGAGCGCGGCTTTGGCTTCAATGTGTGCACAGGAACAAGGCAAGTTTTGGGAATATGCTGATATCCTTTATGCTAAACAATCACAATGGGGAGAGACAAAAGACAACGCTAGTTTCAAATCATATGCGCTGATGCTTCGACTAAACATCAATGATTTTAATGGCTGTTTGGATAACAAAAAATATCAGGATAAGATTAATGCTGACATTAGCGATGCGCAGAATTTTGGTATTACGGGAACGCCGACAATTTTCGTGGGTGACAAAGTAGAGACTGGAGCGCTTAGCGCGGAAGATTTGAAAAAGGATATTGAGGAGCAGTTGGCGAAATAAAGCCGATGCGAAACTACGAAACAAGAACGAATCTACGAAATTAAAACATTTTAGATATAAATCTCATAACGCTCCAATAAGGGGGCGTTTTGTGTATCTAAATATTTATGGTACAATAAAATAAATTCAACTAAAAAATCTATTAATTACAAGTTGTTCGTAGATTCGCATTTAATTCGTAATTTCGCATCGGTTATATGAAAAATCATAAAGATATTTTTGAAGTTATTTTTTTTGCTCGTGGCGGGCAAGGCGCAAAGACGACGGCGGAAATTTTGGCGCAAGCGGGAACTCACGAGGATAAATTTGTTCAAGCTTTTCCAAGTTTTGGACCGGAAAGGTCTGGCGCGCCAACTAAGACATATTTGCGAATTTCCGATCATGAAATTAGAACGCATGAACCGGTCGTTGATCCGGATTTGGTGGTAGTTTTAGACGACACACTTTTGGATTCACAAGAAGTGGCTTTCAATTTGGATAAAGACGAATTTTTGATAATAAATACACAAATGCAGGAACATGAAGTGCGAGAAAAATTAATTCAAAAAGGCGGAAAATTCGAAGGTAAAATTCATCCGATTGATGCGAGTGGAATTTCACTTTCGATTATCGGCCAACCTCGTCCCAACACCGTAATTTTGGGAAAATTTGTGCAAGTTTCTGGAGTGATAAAAATGGAAAGTATGATTGAAGAATTTAGGAATATTTTTGAAAAAAAATTGGGCAAAGAAAATTGCGACAAAAATATTCAAGCGATTGAGAAGGCGTACGATACAATATAAAAATTTAAAATTAATAATTATGGAACATGGAGCAGTTATAAAACATGATCAAAAAAAATCACCTAAAACCGGAGCGTGGCGATATATGCATCCGGAAGTGGACAAAGAAAAATGTATTGGTTGCGCAACTTGTGTGCCGTTTTGTCCGGAAGCTTCAATTGAGATGAAAAAACATAAAGAAGGACAGAAAGATAAAGCAGATATTGACTACGAATATTGCAAGGGTTGTGGCGTTTGCGCAGAAGTTTGCCCAATAAAAGCAATAACAATGAAGAAAAAATAATTATGAATAAAAAAAATAAAAAATTAGCACTTACTGGTGGGGCTGCGGCAGCGGAAGCTTTGAAACAAATTGAAATAGATGTGATGCCGATTTATCCGATTACGCCACAAACCACAATCATTGAAACCTATGCTGGATTTGAAGCTAATGGTGAAGTGGAAACTGAAATAATCAAGGTGGAATCAGAACATTCAGCCATGAGCGCAGCGATTGGCGCAAGTTCAGCGGGAGCCAGAACAGCCACTGCTACTAGTTCGCAAGGATTGGCTTTGATGCATGAAGTTCTCTATATAGCCAGTGGTTTTCGCTTGCCGATTATGATGTTGGTGAGCGCGCGAGCGCTGGCTTCGCCTATAAACATTCATGGGGATCATAGTGACGTGATGGGTTGTCGCGACTCTGGCTGGATTCAACTTTTTTGCGAGAACGCGCAAGAAGTTTATGACAAAACAATCATCGGAATGAAACTGGCAGAAAAAGTGAAATTGCCAATCATGGTGATTATGGATGGATTTAATACTTCTCACAGTGTGGAAAATTTGGAAATTTTGGAAACGAAAGTTGTGCAAGAATTTGTGGGAGAATATAAGGCGATTAGTCCACTCTTGGATACGGATAATCCTGTGACATATGGCGCGGTGGCATTGCAGAATTCATATTTTGAATTTAGGATTGATCAGGAGGAAGCAATGAAAAACGCAGAAGAAGAATATGAAAAAATTGCAGTTGAATATGAAAAAATCAGTGGAAGAAAATACTCTATTTTTGAAGAATATAGATTGGAAGATGCAGAAAAAATAATGGTACTCACTGGCTCAGCAGCAGGAACAGCTAAAGTTATTGTAGATAAATTGCGAGAGGCAGGAGAAAAAGTTGGAATTTTGAAAATAAATTTATTTCGACCATTTCCGCACAAAAAAATTGCCGAAAGTTTGAAAAATGCCAAAGAAATAATTGTGCTGGATCGTGCTCAATCAATCGGAACTTATCCGCCATTCTACAGTGAAATAATAAATTCTTTATATGGCAATGGTAGAGACGCAAAATTTTGCGTCTCTACGGGACGCGAAATCAAATCCTATGTCTATGGTCTTGGTGGACGCGATATTTTTCAAAAACAAATTGAGGATGTGTTTGCAGGAAAGATTGAAGGGGGATATATAAAATAAAAATATTATGAACAAAGAATTAACAAAATATTATTCGGCGGGACACTCAGCTTGCGCGGGGTGTGGATTTCCGGCGATTGTGCGGACGGTTTTAGGGGAACTTAAAACTGATGTGGTTATCGCCAATGCGACTGGGTGCTTGGAGGTGACTTCGACGCTCTATCCATATTCAGCTTGGAAAGCGCCGTATATTCACAATGCTTTTGAAAATGCGGCGGCCACGATCTCTGGAGTGGAGAGAGCCTATGAAGCTTTGAAAAAGAAAGGCAAGATTTCTAAAAATAAAAAAATTAAATTCGTGGCTTTTGGCGGAGACGGTGGAACATATGACATCGGACTGCAAAGCTTATCAGGTGCGCTTGAGCGTGGACATAATTTTCTCTATGTTTGCTATGACAACGGGGGGTATATGAACACGGGCAATCAACGGTCTAGCGCGACACCTTATGGGGCTTTCACGGAAACAACGCCAACCGGAAAAGAATCTTTTGGAAAAATTGAGACGCGCAAAAATTTGATGGAGATTGTGAATGCTCATCGCATTGGATATTTAGCTCAAGCTAATGTTGCCTATCTAACTGATCTAAAAAAGAAAGCTAAGAAAGCTCTGGAAACTGACGGGCCAAGTTTCTTGCTCGTTTTTTCACCTTGCACTAATAATTGGAAATTTCCTACTTCGCAATATGTGAATGTGGGAAAGTTAGCGACCGAAACAAATTTTTGGCCGTTATATGAAATTGAGAATGGTGAACATAAGCTAAACTTCGAACCAAAAAAAATAACTCCCGTGACGGAATTTTTGAAAACCCAAGGCCGTTTCAAGCATCTTTTTAAAGTTGAAAACAAACCTCATTTAGAAGAGATTCAAAAATTAGTCAATGAAGAATTCGCTAGGATTGCGAATTTGTGCGAAGAATAATAAAAATATAATATTCCTCCTCTCCCTTAGGGAGAGGATGTCCGGTACTCCGGACAGGAGAGGGAAAAGGCTAAACGAAAAGGATAAAAACAAAATTATCGGAACAAGTTTTAGAAAGAAATAGAAATTTAAGAAAAAATTCTACACCGCAAGAAATAATTATTTGGTCAAAATTAAGAAATAGAAATTTTAGAAATTTTAAATTTAGAAGGCAATATCAAATAGGAAAATATGTGGTAGATTTTATATGTATTGAAAAGAAAATTATTATAGAAATTGATGGATTTCAGCATAAGGAAGAAAAACAGGAGAGATATGATAAAACAAAAACAGAATTCTTAGAAGGACAAGGATATGAAGTGATAAGATTTTGGAATAATGAAATTAACGATAATTTAGAAGGAGTATTTTTAAAGATAGAAGAATTTTTGTGAGTTTTCCCCTCATCCGCCTCGGATTACCGAGGCACCTTCTCCCAAAGGGAGAAGGGGACAAATGAGCCATCTATCAGGATCGAACTGATGACCTACGGTTTACGATACCGTCGCTCTACCAACTGAGCTAAGATGGCTTGTGTGTTTGTAAAACATTACATATAATTCGGCCGTCGCTCGGACCCTGTCCGCCTTTGGCGGGAACTGAGCTAAGATGGCACTTAGTTTAATATAGAATAATTATGGACAAATATCAACAAGCTTGGGAAAAGTTTCAAAATAAGATGAAGAATTTGCGAAAAAGGCAAAAGGATGTTTTGCTTAGGATTTATGATAAGCTGGATCAACAGAAAATTGAAAATGTTCGTAAGAAATTAGAAAAATAAATGAGCGTAGAAGATTCAACAATTAAATCAGGAGAAAAGCCAAAAGTAAAAGCTGAGCAAGAAGCTGTTTTTGAGGAAGTTGAAAAATCGCCAGAAGAAATTGAAAATGAAATGTTGGCGGATTCTGAAAAAGAGGTGGCTAGTTTTGAGCGAGAAGAAAAATCAGATTTGGAAAGTGTTGAGAAAAAAGCATCAGCAGATGGCTTGCAAATTGACATAGTGGATAGAAGTGAATTGGAAGGGTTGAACAAAGAAGCTCAAGAAGCGAAAGTGGAATTGGAAAAGGAAATTTCTGACAAAAAAGAAAACATAGAAAAAAATCCAACTGAAGAACAACAAGAAGCTTACGATTTAGGGAAGAAAATAGTTTTAAAATTACAAGCTGAAGGGAATGACAAATCTCCCGAGTATTGGGCTTTATATTCGTATTTAACAGAAGGATTGGGAAAGGATATAACTTGGCGGAGTGCAATCGATATAAATGTGGAGAAAGTTAAAAAAATGCTAGATTCCAAATTTCCAGAAAAAGATCAGATAGTAACAAGGTCATGTCCAAAATGTGGTAGAGAATATACAAGCGCAAGTGCAAGTTATTGCACTGCATGCGGAGGTGAATTGGAAATATTAAAACCTGATGACGAATCTAAAATGCAAGAGCGAGTTGTTAGAAAGGTTGAATTACTAAGCAAAGAAGAAGCATCAAAAAAATTTCTAGCTGAAGAACGGGCGAAACTCATAGAAGAAATTCGCATAGAAATCGAAAAATCAAATCTTTCTCAGGAAAATTTAGATGGTAGCAAGGAAGATGGGCAATATGGTAAATTGTCGGAAATGCAAAGTGGTGAAGCTAATGCAATGGCTAAAAGATTTTCTTCTGGGGAAGAATTAAATGAAGAAGACGTTAATGATGAGCAAGAAAATCTAGAGCAACTAATCTCCAACAGCGAAGGGCTTGAGGAAATTAAGAAAAAAGTCGAAGAACATTATACGAAAGCGGATGAGATAGGAAAAGAAAAATTTGAAAATATACAGAGAAGTGTTGAACAAACTATGCTACGAAGTAATTGTTTTTTTGTACACACAATTAATGAAGATGAAAAATTGCGTCATAATGAAAATTCAAATGTTTCTTCCGATGCTACCTTTGAAGATGACTTAGATATACTACTTTCCCTAGAGCCATCAATTTCTGTTTCTTCGATTAATCCAGGGAAGGATGAAAATGGTCTTATCAGTGGATTATGGTCTCATTCGGGAGGAATTATATTAGGTGGCGGTCAAATAAGTGAGGCAAGTATTGATGATGCGGGGAGTGTTTCTTTTGGAATAAAAGACAGAAGATCTGGTCAAAAAAGAGATGAGGGAGTGAGTGCTGAGGAAATTGATAAGGTTGCCAAAACAAGAAGAAGGAATGCAGAATTATTTAAAAAAGGTGGGTATAATGAATTTGTTGTGAATAATCCTGAGGTTTTTGGTTATTTCATTCCAGGCGTTGAAGATAATGAGGGAAAATATTGGGTAGGAAGTTTAAATATTAAAGAGCAATCCGAGGCAGTTAAGAATAAATCAGCTTATTGGAATGATTATAAGGAAATGTTAGAGAGGAATATATCAATGTGGAGAAAACCAATTGAAATTGCATCTAAAAAAGGCTTGCCAATATATATAAAAAATTCTGAGGGTAATTTTTTCGAGTGTTTTAGTGTTAATGATGATGGAACAGTGGAGATCGGAAAGCAACTTATGCCTGAAGAAGTTGCAATTGGGAAAGCTGGATTATCTGCTGAAAAAAGAAAAGAGATTGGAGAAAGATTATTGCAAAAATCAATTTTTAAAAAAGAAGATACAATAAAAGAAGCAGAAGAAATTGTTAAAAGTCTATAGGTTTTTTATTAATAATTAAAATAATTCAAATCATATGAAACTATACATTTGTGAAATTTGTGGGGATGCGTATATTGGGGAGGAGAAGCCGACGGACTGTCCGTTTTGCGGGGCGAAGAATAATTTTATAAAAAATGCTGATGAAGCCAAGCCGATTGTGAATGAAAAAATTCCTGCCTCGACTCGCGGAGACGACCGCTCGTCGACGCGAGGCGGGGATATTTCAGAACTTTCCCAAAAAAATCTTTTGGAAACATTAGCACTTGAAACTCGAGCCAATGCGATGTATCTTTGTATGGCGGGGAAAGCATCGGAATATAAAATCAAAGCAATGTATAAGCGTTTGGCGAAGGTGGAACTCGAACACGCGGTGATTGTGACAAAACTTTTGGGCATTGTTATGCCAGAGATGAAAGCAGAAACTTGTGCTGATGAAAATCAAGAAAATTTTCAAAAGACAATTGAGTTAGAAGATCATGCGGTAGAGCTATACAAAAAATTTACCTCTGAAGCGACAGAGCCAAATATTCGAAAATTTTTCGGAGCATTAATGCAGGTGGAGGCAGGGCACATTGAACTTATAAAGAACTTATAATATGGTTTGGATTTATACAATAGTTTCAGTTTCTGTAATTAGTCTGATTTCACTTGTCGGTGTTTTCGCGTTGTCGATTGATCAAAAAAAACTATATAAAGTTTTGATTTATCTGGTGAGTTTTTCGGCTGGGACGCTGATGGGGGATGCTTTCTTGCATCTTATTCCAGAAGCATTTGAGAATTCACAAAATACGATGAAAATTTCCTTTTCAATTTTGGGCGGAATTTTGATTTTCTTTCTAATTGAAAAAATCATTCGTTGGCGTCATTGTCACGAAGAACCTTGCGAACAGCACCCTCATCCTTTTTCCTATGTGATTCTGATTGGAGATTCGATTCACAATTTCATTGATGGAATGATTATCGCTACCAGTTTTTTAGTGAGTGTTCCATTGGGAATTGCTACAACAACAGCCGTTGTTTTCCATGAAATTCCCCAAGAGATTGGTGATTTTGCTTCTTTGGTGTATGCTGGATTTTCTAGAGGAAAAGCGTTGTTTTTCAATTTTATCACCGCACTCACAGCAGTCCTCGGGGCAGTGGTAATTTTAGCGATAAATTTGAATGTAGCTGATCTGACCGCATTTTTAGTGCCTTTTGCTGCCGGCGGATTTATCTATATTGCTGGAACGGATTTAATTCCTGAACTTCACAAACACCGCTCTTTCAAAGCTGGTTTTTGGCAAACAATCGCCTTTGTGCTGGGTATGGGGCTGATGGCAGGATTGTTGTTTTTGGAATAAAAAATAATTTACTAATTAATTTAATTTTTTATCTATGAGTATTAATAAAAAACTTTTAATTCAGTTCGTAAGTCATATTGGCATGATATTAGTAATAAGCTTATGGTATTCTTCTGGTTTTATTGAAGATTTTTTACAATTATCTCCAGGAAAAAAACATCTTGATGCTTGGGGAGACTTTTGTAAATCGTTTTTACTTAACGTATACATTTCTATAGGGCCAATTTTATTGGCGTTATTAGTTTCATTTATTATTCAAAAAAAATATACTTTAATAAAACTTAAAAATTTAATTGTTATTGCAAATATTATACTTATACTTGCTTATTTTACAATAGGTAAATATATAGAACATGGTATTTTGTATTGTGATTCCTGTATGAACTTTTAAATAATATGCAAAATTTTACGCAAAAAATCGAAGAACTAAAAATTAAACTCCCGACTATTCGGGACTATCTTTGACTTGGATGTAAAAGCAAAAAGAATTGGGGAATTAACCAAGGAAAGTGAAAAAGCTGATTTTTGGAGTGATTCGCAAAATGCGGGGAAAATTATGCAGGAAATTGAAGAATTGAAAAAAGAAATTTTGGAAATTGAAGAAATAGAAAATAAGCTGAAAAATTTGGAAGAGTTGGCGGAAATGATTGGGGACAAGCCCGCCTCATCGGCGGACAGTGCTGAAATTGAAAAAGAAATTTTGGAAATAGAAAAAAATATCAATACTTTGGAATTTAAGACGCTTTTCTCTGGGGAATATGATCGAAACGATGCTATTATAAATATCATGAGTGGTGCGGGCGGAGTGGACGCACAGGATTGGTCAGAAATGCTTCTTCGCATGTATTTGAAATGGGCGCAAATCAATAATTTTAAAGCAAAACTGATGGACGAAACACACGGACAGGAAGCGGGGATAAAAAGTGCGACGCTAGAAATTTCTGGTAGCTTTGCTTATGGATATTTGAAAAGCGAAGCGGGTGTGCATCGCTTGGTGCGACTCTCACCATTTAATGCTGACAATTTGCGTCAAACATCTTTTGCGCTTGTTGAAATTATGCCAGTAATTTCGGAAATGAAAGAGGTATTGATCAATCCGCAAGATTTGAGAATTGATGTGTATCGATCGAGTGGCGCGGGCGGACAAAGTGTCAACACAACTGATAGCGCTGTGCGAATAACGCATATTCCAACGGGTGTTGTGGCGTCTTGTCAAAATGAAAGATCACAACTGCAAAACAAGGAACAGGCGATGAAAATCTTGAAAGCAAAATTGCATAAAAAATATTTGGAAGAAGTGGAAGAAGAAAAAAGAAAACTTCGTGGCGAATCTTTGAGCGCTGAGTGGGGGAGTCAAATTCGCTCGTATGTGATTCATCCATACAAAATGGTCAAAGATCATCGCACAAAACACGAAACTGCCCAAGCGGAAAGTGTTTTGGAGGGAAATCTCAATGAATTTATGGAAAGCTACTTGAAGTATTTGAAAAAGTAGTTTATAATGACATTACGAATTAAAATTTATAAAAATAAATGAAAAGAGAGTCAAAAATTAAAAACGAAGAAAGTAGTGAAGAAAAATATTCGAGAGAAATGCAAGAGGATCATTTTCCGGTGCTTATTAAGTTTGATCATGTGAGCAAGTTTTTCAAAAATGATCAAGATATACTGACGGATATAAATTTAGAAATTAAGAAGGGAGAATTTGTTTCAGTCGTTGGACACAGCGGAGCGGGAAAATCAACTCTTTTGAAATTGATTTATGCTGAGGAAATGCCGACAGAGGGCTCGGTGTATTTTGACGGTGTTTCTCTGGACATGATTAGTCGAAGAAAACTGCCATATCATAGACGAAGAATTGGCACAATTTTTCAAGACTTCAAATTGCTTTCTAAAAAAACTGTTTTTGAAAATGTAGCTTATGCTATGGAAGTTTGTGGAGCGCCAAGAAGTGAAATTTTGGAAGATGTGCCACAAATTTTGGACATTGTTGGGCTTGGAGGCAAGATGGAAAAATTTCCACGTCAACTTTCAGGTGGTGAACAGCAGAGAGTAGTTTTAGCGCGAGCACTTATTCATAAGCCTCATGTGATTGCGGCGGATGAGCCAACGGGAAATTTGGATCCAGTAAGTTCTATGGAAATAGTGAAACTTCTTTTGGATATAAATAAATTAGGCACAACTGTAATTTTAGCTAGCCATGATCATGATATCGTCAATAAAGCTGCCAAAAGAGTAATTGTTTTGGATCATGGAAAAGTAATTTGCGACGACGCGAAGGGTAAATATAAAATCTGCTAAACCGATTCGAAACTACGAATGATATTCGAATCTACGAACAAAATACAAAATAAAATTTCGTAGATTCGCATTAGTTTCGTAGGTTCGCATCGGATTGAAATTATATGTTTTTAATTATCGGACGAACAATAAAAGAAAGTCTAATAAATTTTTGGAGAAATGGTTGGTTGTCAGTGGCGGCAGTGAGCGTTCTTGTTCTCTCTCTTTTTGTGGTGGGAGCGATTTTTATGATGGGGATGGTGGCGGATAATGTTTTGAAAAATGTTGAAAGTAAAGTGAACATCAGTGTATATTTCAAAAGTGATGTGAGTGAAGAAAAAATAGCCCAGAGTAAGAAGGATTTGGAAAATTTCAAGGAGATAAGTTCAATTGAATATATTTCCAAAGACAAGGCCTTGGAAATTTTCAAACGTGACAATGCTGATGAGCCGGTAATTATGCAGTCACTAGATGAAATTGGAGAGAATCCACTTTTAGCATCGCTGGTCATTAAGGCGAATAATTCTAGTCAATACCAAGCGGTTGCTGATTATGTCGAAAATGCGTCTTTCAAGGAAGATGTGAGCCGAGTTAATTATGGAAAAAACAAGGATTTGATAAATAAGCTAAACACTATGATTTTTCAAATTAAGAAAATTGGTTTAGCGATAGCGGGAATTTTTGGAATCGTATCAATTCTCATTATTTTCAACACAATTCGAATCACAATCTATACTCATAAACATGAAATTGAAGTGATGCGACTAGTCGGATCATCGAATATGTTTATCCGTTTGCCATTTATTTTTGAAGGCATTCTCTATGGCGTAATTGCTTCGCTCGTGGCATCGCTTATTCTTATGATATCGATTAAGTTTGTGAATGTTTATGCTTCTTCTGTGGTGTCTACAGGAAATCTATTCACTTTCTATCTTTCTCACGCGCTTTCTATTCTTGGTCTCCAAGTTGCTATCGGCGCCTTTCTTGGAATCGCCAGTAGTTGGATTGCGATGAGGAAATACCTTAAAATTTAGTAGTAAGTATAAAGTAGAAAGCTTGCGCCGTTTATCTGCCGATGAGGCAGGATGAGGCGTGGTAGAAAGAATAAAGCAAAAAAACAAAAGCACGCGATGGGCGTGTTTTTTTGCATAAAAAAAGTCCCGCGCGTCGTCAATGGACGACGGGGGACTTTTCGGCGAAGGTAGTTTATGTTTATACTGGATAAACTCTTATTGCATATGTGAAGGGGGAGTGTTGCTCTGTGTTGTTCTTCACAATCCTTAACTTAATATGGTCAATCATTAATTCCTCAGAATCATTAAATAAAAAATCCGGACATTTTTCCCAGCTTTCCATATACAAAACTGGTAACGAAGCCCCCATCTTTTTAAACAGGTCTTCCACCTGTTTCTCCGTTAAATTGTGAACGGGGGATTCTATCTGTTCTTTTGTAAATATGCCAATTGTTTTGTAATTGGTAAGTTGCATTTTTCCTCCTTGAATAAATATTATGGGTTTGAATGACCTTGACGGATATTCTTTTTTTAAACAGCTTTCTATAATGGAATACATTAAATTATCATAAAACAAAAAAAATTGCAAGTGTCATTTGATTTTATGTTGATATTGAGTTAGATTATATTAAGACTAAAAAAATTGGGGAATAGCCAAGCGGTAAGGCAACGGGTTCTGATCCCGTGATCGGGGGTTCGAATCCCTCTTCCCCAACAAATCAATGCGCTAAAAGGGCGCATTTTTATTTGTCTTGACAGCTAAAAACAATCTGCTAAAATTGAATTAGCACTCTGACTTGACGAGTGCTAAAGAGGAATGTATAATAGTATTGTCATGCTGAATTCATTTCAGCATCTCAATAATTAGATCCTGAAACGAGTTCAGGATGACAGTTCAACATTATGAATGAAAGACTTAAGAAAATTTTAGCGGCGGTAATTGAAGAATATACCAATTCGGCTGTTGCCGTTGGCTCGAAAGTTTTGGAGGATAAATATGATTTGAAAGTGAGTTCAGCCACAATCCGAAATGATATGGTGGAATTGGAAGAAAAAGGATTTTTGTATCAACCGCACATTAGCGCTGGACGCATTCCAACTGACAAAGGATATCGATTTTTTGTGGAAAGTATTATGACTGATCAAAAAATGAGCTTAACGGATCAGAAAAAATTGCAAACAGAAGTTTTGAAACTCAAGGCGCAAAACAAAAGAATTTCTCGCACAGCGGCCAAACTCTTGTCATCTTTTAGTGGTAGTTTGGCTATTAGTGGATCAGAAAAAGAATTTTATGATTTTGGAATCGGAGAACTTTTGGAAAATCCAGAATTTCAAAATGTGGATGAATTTTGCCGAATTGCCGAAGCGTTGGATTATATCGATGAAAATGTGGACACAATTCTTTCAAAAATCAAAGATGGTGAAACGAAGATTTTTATCGGCAAAGAAAATCCAATCAAGGAAATTTCCAATTGTTCGATGGTAGTGAGTCCATATACAACCAAAGAAGGTGAACGAGGAATTTTGGCGATTGTCGGACCAAAGAGAATGAAATATGCCAAGAATAAGTCGCTTTTGGATTACGCGCGAAAACTTTTGGGCAGTTCAATGGTAATATTTTCAATAATTGATAGCGGAATAATAATTTTAAAATAAAAATTATGATAAAAGAAAAAAAAGATTTTTTTAGTTTAACAGTCAAGGCGGTAATTATAAACCAAGAAGGAAAAATTTTGATAATCAAAAGATCAGAAAACGATTCAATTAAAGCTGGGGAGTATGATTTGCCAGGAGGGAATATCGATTATCGGGAAAATATTGAGATTGCTATGAAGAGAGAGATTGAAGAAGAATTAGGAATTGAAGTTGAAATTGGACCGATAATTTATGCCTTTGATTTTGAAAATAAATATGATAGGGAATATGAATTTGGAAAAGAAAAAATTAAGGTTGGCGGAAAAGGATTAAGATTTATCGCGTATTACAAGGGAGGAGAGATAAAATTATCCGATGAACATCAAGAATACGAATGGTTAGATTTTGACAAAGCATTGGAAAAATTTGGTGATAGTGATTTTACGAAAGATAAAAAAGAATCGATTGTAAAAGCTAGAGAATATTTGGAACTAAAAAATTCTTTGGAAGGCTGGAAGCGATGCATGGCAGACTTTGAAAACTATAAAAAAAGACAAATCGAAGAAAGAAAGGATATAATTGCCTTTTCTAACGTGAATTTGATTTTGGAACTCATTCCAATTCTAGATAACTTTCATGCTTCGACGGATCATATTCCCGAAGATCAAAAAGATGGTGGTTGGGTAGTAGGAATTATGCATATTCAAAAACAATTGGAAAAAGTTTTGGAGGAAAATGGCGTGAGTGAAATTTTGGTGAATGTTGGGGATGAATTTGATCCAAATATTATGGAAGCCGTCAGTAGCGCGAATATCACAAATGAAAACACTAATGACACGAATGAAAATAAAGTTAAAAAAGTTTTGATGAAAGGGTATGAAATTAATAACAAAGTAATTAGAGTAGCGAGAGTGGCGGTGGAGTAAGGTAATATTGCTGAAGAAAAATTTCTTCGGAATTAACTCGAGAACTTATTTTCTAACCAAAAATTTCCCTCAATCAACGGCATCCAATGGAAATTTTTTGAGAAAATAAATTCTCTCAAACAAGAATTCCAAATAAATTTTTCTTCAGCAAATTTAAATAAATTTAAATTAATAAAATTAAAAAGCTGTTGTTCATTGATCCTTGATCATTGTTCACTGGCAAAAAAATATATGAGCAAAATATTAGGAATCGATCTTGGGACAACTAATTCTGCAATGGCAATTGTAGAAGGTGGCAGTCCAACAATAATCGAGAACAAAGAAGGAGCGAGAACTACGCCGTCAATGGTGGCTATTTCAAAATCTGGCGAAAGATTGGTTGGGCTTTTGGCTAAGCGTCAAGCAGTGACAAATTCAGGCAACACACTCTATTCAATCAAACGATTGATTGGTCGAGGTTTCGAAGACGAAGAAGTGCAAAGAGATTTGAAATTGATGCCATACAAAATTGTCAAAGCCAATGGTGGCGTGAAAGTTTTGATGGGCGACAAAGAATATACTCCGCAAGAAATTTCTGCGATGATTCTTTCTAAACTCAAAGCGGACGCCGAAGAAAAATTGGGCGAAAAAATCGAAGAAGCTGTGATCACTGTGCCAGCCTATTTTGACGACTCACAAAGAAAAGCAACAAAAGAAGCGGGAGAAATTGCCGGGCTGAAAGTGCGACGCATAATAAACGAACCGACAGCGGCGGCTTTGGCCTATGGTTTCAACAAAAAGAAAGATGAAAAAATTGCGGTTTATGACCTTGGTGGGGGAACTTTCGATATTTCTATTTTGGAAGTAGGCGATGATACAGTGGAAGTGAAATCAACCAATGGCGACACGCATCTTGGTGGAGACGATTTTGACCAAATTATAATCAGTTGGATAATTGCAGAGTTCAAAAAACAAGAAGGTATTGATCTCGGCAATGATTCTTTGGCATTGCAAAGAATCAAGGAAGCGGCGGAAAAAGCTAAAATTGAACTTTCCACAGCGGCTGACACTGAAATCAATCAACCTTTCATCACAACTGATGCTAATGGTCCAAAACATCTCGTGATGAAAATCACTCGAGCGAAATTGGAAGAATTAGTAGGGGATTTAGTCAAAAAAACACTGGAACCAACCAGAAAAGCATTGGCCGATGCAAAACTAGAAGCGAAGGATATTAATGAAATAGTGATGGTGGGCGGAATGACTAGAATGCCATTAGTCATTAAGACCGTTGAGGAATTTTTTGGAAAAAAAGTTAATCTTACAGTTAACCCTGATGAAGTAGTGGCTTTGGGCGCTGCTATTCAAGGTGGTGTGCTTCAAGGGGACGTGAAGGATGTGCTTCTATTGGACGTCACTCCTCTTACTCTTGGAATTGAAACAATGGGTGGCGTGCGAACACCACTAATTGATCGAAACACCACTGTGCCAACTGCCAAATCGCAAATATTTTCCACTGCCGCTGATAATCAACCATCAGTAGAAATCCATGTCTTGCAAGGCGAACGAGAAATGGCCGTTGACAATAAAACCCTGGGCCGATTTATCCTAGACGGCATTCCACCATCTCCAAGAGGCATTCCACAAGTGGAAGTGACTTTTGACATCGATGCCAACGGAATTTTGAGTGTCAAAGCCAAAGACAAAGCTACTAATAAAGAACAATCAATTAGAATTGAAGGTTCCAGCGGACTTTCCAAAGAAGAAGTGGAAAAAATGAAAAAAGACGCCGAAGTTCATGCGGAAGAAGACAAGAAAAAGAAAGAAATAGTTGAAACGAAAAACATTGCTGACACCTTGATCTTCACCACCGAAAAAGCGATTCGTGAAGCTGGCGACAAAATCACAGCCGAAGAAAAGAAACCAGTCGAAGAAAAAATTGAAGCTTTGAAAAAAGTTAAAGACACAGATGACATCGAAGCCATAAAAAAAGCTTCGGAAGAACTTTCGCAAGAAGCCCAAAAGATTGGCGAGAAACTTTACAAGGCATCTGCCGACTCCGCTCCGAAAGACGGAGCTACGTCGAGCCAAGCAACCCCAGAAGGTGAGGCGAAAGCCGAGCCAGAGGTAAAGGATGCAGAGACGAAGGAGAAGAAAGAGGATAAAAAAGAATAGCTTTAAATTTGAGCCCCGATTTAATCGGGGCTCTTTTGAAAAAAAATATGAACTTCAAACACTTTAAAACAAATTTAGAAAAAGAAAACGAATACCCAAAACTAGTAAGGGATAATATTCCGGAAATCGTAGAACAAAGAACTGGTAAAAAAACTAAAACTAGGATTTTGGAGGACAACGCGGAGTACGCAGAATTTTTATTGCATAAGGTTGAGGAGGAGGCGAATGAGTTGGCGAATACTACGGACAAGGAACATTTAATTGAAGAAATTAGTGATGTGAAAGAATTACTCGATACTATTTTAGAATTTAATGAATTGGATTGGGAGACGGTCGAAAAAGTGCAAAAAGAAAAAGCAGAAAAAAGAGGCGGTTTCAAAAAAAGAATTTTGATGTTGGAAAAAGTGGATTAGTAATAAACAACATTCTGACATTCTGCAGAAAGCCAGAATGTTAATTTGAAGCTATGTTTAAATTTTTCGAGGAAAATCCAGAAATTTTGGCGGTGATGTCGGAGAAGAAAGATGGGCAGATGAAACTTTTTGAGCGGGGAAGTGTGAAGAATAGGAAGAAATTTTTCAAAAAACTTGGGATGAATCCGAAGGATGTTGTTAGCGCGGATGTTTGTCATGGAAAAAAAGTAGTGACGATTAGGAATAATAAGAAAAAGATTATTTCAAAAACGGATGCATTGGTGACTAATCAGGCAGGAATTTTTTTGTCGATTACGGTGGCGGATTGTGTGCCGGTTTTGATGTTTTCTAAAAATAAAAAAATTATTGCTGTAGCACATGCTGGTTGGCGAAGCACCTTGAAAAATATTATTTATAGTACAATTGAAAAAATTGAAAAATTAGGAGGAAATGTTAACGATTTGAAAGTGGAAATTGGTCCTGGAATTGGGCAATGTCATTTCGAAATTGGAAAAGATGTTATAAACAAATTTGGAAAGTATAAAAAGTTTATCAAAATAAAGAATGAAAAATATCTCGTGGATCTTAAGGAAATTATTAAATTTCAATTAGAAAAAAATGGAGTGAGAAAAGAAAATATAAAAACTTCAAAAAGTTGTACTTATTGTGATGAAAAATATTTTTCTGCTAGAAGGGATAAAAATAAAAGAGTTGAAGCAGGGGTGGTGGTTATTGGTAAAATAAAATAAATCTGTTAGAATAAAAAAGTTAATAAGTTTTAGTTTAAAAAATATGTCAAAAGTACTTGTTATCGGTTGTGGGAATGTGGGTAGCGTGGGGTTGCACAAGATGGCGCAATTTCCGAAAACTTTCTCGGAAATTCATGTAGTCGGAAGAACTATTTCCAAACTAGAAGTGGTTCGCGCTTCGGTAAAAAAGAAATCAAAAGGTAAAATGGATCTCAAAATTCATGTTGGAGATGTGAGTGACAAAAAATTCTTTTCCAGACTTTTGCAAGATGTGAAACCAAAACTAGTGGTGAATTGGGGAAGTCCGTATGATAATTTGGTGGTGATGGATGTCTGCTTGGAATATGGCGTGAACTATATCGACACAGCTTGCTATGAAGACAAAAACAAGTATGGCTTTTCCTATAAATTACAATTAGCTAAAAATGAAGCTTTCAAGAAAAAAGGACTCTTGGCAATTTTGGGGATGGGCTTTGATCCGGGAGTGACCAATATTTTTTGTGCTTATGCCAGAGATTATATTTTTGACAAAGTTTATGCCGTGGATATTTTGGATTGCAATGGTGGATCAAAAGATGAGAAGATAAAATTCGCGCCGAATTTTGATCCGGAGATAAATTTGCGAGAATTGATTTTGCCAATTAGGTTTTGGGAAGGAAAAAAGTGGCAAGAAAAAGGACGACTAATTGACGAGAAAGCCCCGCACTTTGAATTTAACTTTCCTGAGGCGGGTAAATTTGACCCATATTTGATGTATCATGAGGAAATGGAAACCATCCCGACTCATATGCCAGATTTGAAACGAATTCGTTTTTGGATGACATTTTCTAAGACTTACCTGACGTATTTGCGGGTACTGTATAATGTTGGTCTGACTAGAATTGATGCGGTTGATTATAATGGATGTGATGTGGTGCCAGTGAAATTTCTCAAAGCCATTTTGCCAAAAGGCGAAGATTTCAATAGTAGCTACACTGGCAAAACAAACATTGGCAATATTATTTCTGGCGTCAAAAACGGCAAGAAAAAATTTGTCTATATCTATAATGTTTGCGATCATGCTGAGGCTTACAAGGAAACTAATGGCAATGCCATTGGTTATACCACAGCTATTCCAACGGTCACTTGCGCAAAATTGGTTTTAGAAGGAAAATGGAATGGAACAGGCACAAAAAATTCTGAAGACAAATCATTGGATTCGAAAATTTTCTTGGAAGAAATGCCAAAAATAGGCTTGAGTTGGAAAGTGAAAAATTTGAAAGATTTGCCAAAAGAGTTGAAGAAAAATTATTAAAATGAAAACAAAAATTACAAAATATATAGTAGCTGGGCTTATTGTCGTTTTGGGTGTGGTTTCTTGGTTTTCGATTGATCAAGCTATTAATGTGCCAACATCGAGTACTTGGCTGGTGCCGTCAATTTTGTTCATGCTTTTTTTTATAATATTGGCGCTAGGCGCAATTCTTATTAAGAATAGAATTATTTTGATTTCTGCTCTGGTGCTTAGTTTTCTCGCAAATTTATTTTTTGCTTTTTCTTTTTGGCATATTTTGATTTTGTTCTTCTCTTTCTTTTTAGCGCTGGCTGGATTGGAAAGAATTTCCAAGGACATAAAATCTAATATCAAATTTGATATCAATAAATCAGTGCGCACCGGGAAAACGATGTTGATTCTGGCGCTTTCGATTGTGATCACCTCGCAATATTATACGGTAGTGAAAAACACTAACAAGATAAATGTTATTCCGAAATTTGAAGTGGGGGACGCTGTTTCTCAAATTTTGCCAAGACTCTATCCGGAATTGAAAAACAATCAAAAAAGTGATTTGACGGTGGATCAATTTATCCAAGAGATGTCCAAGCAAAATTCTGACAGTATGTTGGGAAATATTTTGGAAAGTCAAGGGTTGGATGAAAAACAAATTGGAGCTAACAAATCTCAAATAGAAAAAATAATTGCAACCGATCAGGGAAAAATTCTTGCGGAACAAAGAAAAAGTTTTAGTCAGATTGCCGGAATAGAACTCACCGGGCAAGAAAAAATCTCAGATGTTTTTTCTGAGATGATCAATGGCCGAATAAATAGTTTGTTTTCTTCTAGTTCACAAGCAGGCGGTCATCCATTTTTGCCTGGGATTATGTCAGCAGTTCTTTTTTTGACAGTCGCATCCCTTGGATCTCTTCTTGGCTCAATTTGCGGATATCTAACTGCTCTTGTTTTCTGGATGCTTCGAAAAGCTAGTCTTGTCCAAGTTTCTAAGGTGATGGTGGAAATGGAGATAGTGGAATGAAATTATAGTTTTAGTCTGTAGACATTGGTGTCTCGTTTTTCAAAGCCAATTGAGGCATAAAAAAGATTAGCTTTTTCGCGGATGGGTTTGCTTGTTAGATCAATGCGATCCATTCCTATCTCTTTAGCTTTTTGGATCATTTGATTCATTAATGTTTTTGCAATTCCCTGACTACGGAATTTTTCATCGACCACAATTTCTTCGATTGTGCCAAAGAAAACGGAAGGCTTATAAGCAAATGCTAATGTAGAGATGCCTACGAGAGTGCCTTTGTTTCTAGCCGTGAAAAGAATTCCATTTTGCATGACTTTTAAAAGATGTTCATAGGCGATGGTTTTTGGATGTGTTAAGATTTGAGCCATAAGTGAATTAAATTCGTCCATATCTTCTGGCTTAACATCATTTTGAGAAAATTTTATTTCTGGCATATTATTATAATTAGGCTAGTTAATTAGTATTATTATATATGTCAAAAATAAGTTTGGCAATAATGATGATTAGCACTCAGTAGCAGGGATTGCTAATTTTTTGAAATGGTAGTATAATTATTTTACGATTATTTATAGTTAAAACAATATGGCAAGTGATTATTATGATATTCTAGGGGTTTCCAAGGGTTCATCGGATGATGAGATAAAAAAGGCCTATCGAAAGATGGCGCATAAACATCATCCTGACAAAACCGGCGGAGACGAAAAAAAATTCAAAGAAATAAACGAGGCCTATCAAGTGCTTTCAGATAAGTCCAAGCGCCAACAATATGATCAATTTGGCAAGACTTTTGATCAAGGTGGTTTTTCTGGACAAAGCCAAGGCGCTGGTGGTTTCGACTTCTCGGGCTTCGATTTCGGCCAAGGCGCGGGTGGTTTTGAGTTTGGCGGGACAGATTTTGAAGATATATTTTCCAATGTTTTTGGTGGCGGACGAAGTCGGAAACAAAAAAGAGGTCAGGATATTCAGGTGGATGTGGAGATAGATTTTTCTGAGATGGTGAGCGGGGCGAAAAGAAAAATAAATTTATATAAAAGCGCGGTGTGTGACAGATGTGATGGTGCGGGAGGCGAGCCAGGATCAAATATTAAAACCTGCCCAACTTGCCGAGGCGCGGGACAGGTGCAGAAAAATACGCGCAGTTTTTTTGGTTCTTTTTCTCAGGTGATAACTTGTCCGGACTGTCTAGGAGAAGGAAAATCTTATGAAAAAAAATGTTCCAAGTGTGGAGGGGATGGCCGAATCAAAAAAGAACAAGAAATTGAGATAAATATTCCCGCCGGGATTGCTAGTGGTCAAACGATTTCCATGCAAGGTGCAGGGGAAGCTGGTGGAAAAGGTGCACGCGCAGGTGATTTATATATTTTAGTGCGGGTTAAAAATCACAAAAAATTCACAAGGCATGACAATGATATTTTGAGTATTGAAGAGATTAGCTTTTCTTTGGCAACGCTGGGTGGAGAAATTGAAATTGAAACCATCGAGGGAAATTTGATTTTGAAAATTCCAGCCGGAACGCAATCTGGTGAAACTTTTCGCATCAGAGAAAAAGGCGTGCCGGATGTGCATGGTCGAGGCCGAGGTAACCATTTGGTGAAAATAATTGTGCGTATTCCAAAAAAACTCAGTCGCGAGCAAAGAAGGTTGATTGAAGAATTGGAAAAGGCTGGGGAATGACAAAAGAAAGAAAAAGGAGTAAGATAAAAATATCTGAGATGCTTAAGATATCTTCGTGTGAACAAAAAAATGCGGTCGCAGAAAATTGTTAATGACCAAAATATTAAAAATATATATAATTACTACCATTCGCCTATATATGGTAGTGAAATAAAAAAAGATAAAATAAACAAAAAAATATGAATCTAGATTTATTGCTTTCTAAAATTGGAATCTCGCAAAATTTTGTGCAAGATTTCACACTTCTTTTGGTCGTGGCTATTTTGACTGTGGCGGTTGCTTTTTTAGTTGGGCGTCATCGGCTTATTCAATCGCTCGTAGGCATATATATTTCCTTGGCACTTCTCCAAGCTTTTCCTGAAAAATATCTGAATGATTATTCATTTGAATTGATTTTCTTTTTTGTTGCGCTGGTTCTGGTCACAATTTCTAGCAAAAAAATCTTTGGAATTTATATTTCCGGCGCAGAATTTATGTGGCGGATTTTTGTGATGAGTTTTTTGGAAGTAGTTTTACTCCTCAGTGTTGTTTTTACGATTACGCCCAAAAAAATAGTGCTGGGCTATATTTCCCCCAACGCCTATGACTATCTAGTTTCTCCAATCTTCCATTTCTCTTGGATGTTCATCCCTTTGCTTTTCGTTTATCTCATTAGAAAAAGGCTTAATTAAGGGTTTTTTATTTTTGACAAAATATAGCGTTTATGCTATATTTTTTGTAGCGTTGGCATACAACGGGTGTGTGCTTTAGCCTAGAATCTTAGGTAGCGCTGTGGAAGAGAGTTTTTTGCGGAGAAAGGATTGTATTATGAAGAAAAAGCGTGAGAAAAAAAAGGCTAAAGGAGAACTTAATAATGATTGTGTTATTATTGGGACTCTGATGCAGATGTTAAAAAATCCCTTGACAACTCCTCAAAACAGGGAGTTTGCAAAAAATCAACTTAAGGGATTTAGCAAAAAAAGATTAGCCTTAACCCTATTGTAAAACTCTCAAACCCTTTAACCTCCGGAATTATGGTATTAGCTAAACTATACTTCCGGACTTTTTTTGTTTAGTTAAGTTTCTATTGACTAAAGAAAAGAGAGTGATATAATAGAAAAGTTATTTTTGCGTCCATAGTTCAGTTTCCGCCAAAGGCGGACAGCCTGCCTGCCGGTAGGCAGGGGTCCGATCAGTGGTATTATTTTGGAGGTTATGTAAAATAAATTAAATATAGAATGCGCCCATAGCTCAGTTGGTAGAGCAGTTGCCTTTTAAGCAAACGGTCCCAGGTTCGAGTCCCGGTGGGCGCACAGTTGAAACTTCGCAAATTTTGCGAGGTTTTTTGTTTTTTCAGATTTATGATATACTTTACCCTGTGGAGTAATTTTACTAAGAACTTTAAAAGTAATTATAAAAATCAAGTAAATTTTTATTCTAGCATATTAATAAAGTCCGTACTCCATAGGGTAAATAAAAAAACATTATGAAAAAAACATTATCTATTACAATTGCATCGTTTTTGGTTTTGATTTTTGCGGGTTGCGCTAACAGTAAGAATGCTACCGTGCCAACTTTCACAGTGAGTCAAAGTATTTGGAAATCGATTGATGGCGGAGCGGATTGGAAAGTGAAAAATAAGGGTGAGGGCAAAGCTAATATCGCCGAGATAGATGTTTTGAGTTTCGCAATTAATCCCTATGACGCCAATAATCTTTATGTGGGGCTACGAAAAGGCGGAATCCTTGAGACAAGAAATGGCGGAGAGACTTGGGAATTTATGAATTTTGTTTCGGAAAAAGTTTATGGCTTGGCAATTGATCCAATAGATGGCAGAACGCTTTATGCTAGCGGTGTGTGGCAAGGTACTGGAAAAATTTTCAAAACTGAAGATGACGGAAAAAATTGGAAAGAAATTTATACTAGTCCTTCCGCTGGGCCAATCTTAATTTCTCTAGTTATTGATCAAAAAAATTCCAAAAATATCTACGTTGCGACTAGCGAAAAAGAAGTGATAAAAAGTACGGATGGCGGAACAACTTGGAGAAATATTTATCTATCAGATGATCCAATTGTGAGAATTGCGATTGATTCAGCAAATAGCAACCTGGTCTATTTTTTGACTAATGGTGGAAAAATTTTGCGAAGTAAGGACGCGGGAGAAAAAATTGAAGATATCTCCGAAAATATCAAAAAAGAATCTTTTTCTTTTGGCAATGGACAATATAAAGTTCTGAAAACTGATCCAACGCGATCTAATGTTGTTTATTTGGCTGGTGCGGATGGGATAATGAAAAGTTTGGACGGCGGAGAAAAGTGGGAAGAGGTTTGGGCACTTAACGATCCGGAAAATTTTCCAATCAGAGCTCTGGCCATCAATCCAAAAAATTCTAGCGAAATAGTTTATGCGATGGATCGAGCCGTATACAAATCAATTGACGCGGGAAAAACTTGGAAAACTTTTGAATTTGACAACAAAATGAAAGCAAATATTTTGGAATATAATCCAACGGAAGGCACCCAGTTATATATTGGTTTTACTAAGTAAATAAGCGATGCGAATCAACGAATAACATGCGAATCTACGAATAAGCACAAAAAATACATTCGTAAATTCGAATACATTCGAAGATTCGAATCGGATATAAAAAATATGATTAATGAAGTAATAAATAAATATAGAGATGATTTTGAAAAAACTGCTGGACATTTCAAAGAAGAACTGGGAAAACTTCGTACTGGCCGAGCTTCGGTATCCTTGGTGGAAGATTTGATGGTGGACTATTATGGTGCGAAATCACCTTTGAAACAAGTGGCTAGCATCACTGTGCCGGAAGCCAGAACTATCGCTATTACTCCTTGGAGCCGAGATGTTTTGGTGGATATTGAAAAAGCTATTCGTGAATCACAATTAAATCTAAATCCGATTAATGATGGTCAAATGGTGCGGATAAACATTCCGGCGCTCAATGAAGAGCGCAGAAAAGATTTGGTGAAAATGCTCAATCAAAAAGCGGAAGAAGCTCGTGTGTCAGTGCGGAGAGTGCGAGAAGAAATTTGGGAAGAAATTCAAAATTTGGAAAAAGCGGGAACGATTGGCGAAGACGACAAATTTTCCGGCAAAGATAAGTTGCAAAAAGTTGTGGATGAATATAATGCTAAGATCGAAGAAATTAGAAAGAAAAAAGAAGAGGAGATAATGACGATTTAATTCATATAACATACAACATATAACATGTAACGCATAATAAAAAAGTTTTTTGTTTTATGTTTCATGTTTCATGTTTCATGAAAAATGCTAGCAGTATTAGTCTTTATAGCAATTTTGGGGGTTTTGATTTTTGTCCATGAACTTGGACATTTTGTGACGGCTCGGCGAAATGGCATCAAGGCTAGCGAATTTGGTTTTGGTTTTCCGCCAAGAATGTTTGGTGTGCAACTAATTTCCGGCGAAGAAAACAAAAAAGAAATGGAAGTGAAAAGCATTGAGATAAAGTCTATCGACATAAAAAGCCAGGGTCAAGAAATTCGTGAAGAAATTATCACTGAAAGATTAGAAGAAACGCAGAGATTGAAGCCAGTTAGAAAATGGCGGATAATTTGGGGCAGTCGCGATGGTGATGACGAAAATGAAAAAAATGATTTGACTGAAGCACATGAGAAAAAATTCACTGGCGGAACGATCTATTCGATAAATTGGATTCCACTGGGTGGATTTGTCAAAATCAAAGGCGAAGATGGAGGAAACATTGATGACACCGATAGTTTTGCGGGAAAATCTGGTTGGGTGAGAACAAAAGTTTTGGCGGCGGGAGTGGTGATGAATTTTGTTTTTGCTTGGCTTTTGATTTCGCTTGTTTTTATGATCGGTGCTCCGCAAGCCGTTGAAGAAGCAGAAAATGTGTCTGCAACAAAAATTCAAATTTCTGATATTTTGCCTGAAACTCCAGCGCAAACGGCAGGACTTCAAATTGGCGATGAAATTTCAAAAAATCAAAAAAATCCAGCGGGAGAATCGGTGAAACTTTCCAGTGTGGAAGATGTGCAAAATTATATAAAAAACAATGCTGGGAAAGAGCTTAATTTAGGCATAATAAGGGGCAATGAAACTTTAGACATTATGATTACGCCTCGAGTTAGCGCTCCAGAAGGTCAAGGACTACTTGGTGTAAATTTGGCGCAAACAGCCATTATCAAATATTCGGTGCCTAAAGCGCTTTGGGAAGGGCTAAAAACAACTGGCAATCTAATCGTGGCGATTCTGGTGGCCTTGGGCGGGATAATAAAGAGTCTTTTTATGGGCAATGGCGTTGGCGCAGATGTGGCTGGACCAGTTGGTATTGCCGTGCTCACCAAACAAGTGACAGGTCTTGGCTTGGTTTATATTTTGCAATTTGCGGCGATGCTTAGCATCAATCTTGGAATAATAAACATCTTGCCAATTCCAGCGCTCGACGGCGGAAGAATTCTTTTTGTGCTAATTGAGAAAATGAAAGGCTCACCCGTGAGCCAAAAACTCGAACAAACTTTTCATTCAGTCGGTTTCTTGCTTCTTATCCTACTTTTAATTCTAGTGACATTTAAGGATGTGATGAAGTTTGTGAAATAAAATTTTACGAATTACTAATCTTTTACAAATATACTAATGTACGAATTAAATACATATTATGATATATAAATAAAATGAAAAATAAAGCTCTAAAAGTTCTTTTTGTGTATAACGGTATTTTTGTTTTTGCTGCAGGATTACTGGGACCTCTTTATGCAATTTTTGTTGAGACCATTGATAAAAATATATTATTCGTAAGCATATCTTGGGCTGCTTTTTTGGTATCAACCACATTAGGAATGTTATTTCTCAGAAAATATGGCGATAGATTGAAAGAAAAAGAATATCTTCTCATGGGGGGATTTCTAATCAGAGCTATTGTTTGGTTTTCTTTTCCGTTTATATCCACAATATTCATGTTGGTTATGTTGCAAATATTACTTGGCATTGGTGAAACTCTTGGCTCACCAGCATTTGATTCTATTTTCGCAGAGCATCTTGATGATGGTTGTCATATTCGAGAATACACAGATTGGAAATTAATTTCTAACATTACAGGCGCAGGCGCCATTATTCTTGGTGGGATTATTATCAACTATTTTGGATTTTTTCCATTATTTTTTATGATGGGAAGTTTAGCTTCGGTATCTTTTTTTGGTGTCTTGCTTAAACCAAGAAAATTATTATGATACTTATCAAGAAATAAAAAATATGATTATAAAGTTCGGGGAGGATTTTTGATTAAGGATTGGAAAAAATAGGAAAAAATATCGAATAGCGGACTGTCCGCTAAAAAAGCGGACAGTCCGCCGAGGAGTCACTGAGAAATAATTAGGGAAAAAATATACATAGGAAAAATTGAAAGATTATCAAAAATATGCTATATTTATTTTATAAGTAAGTAAAACTAAACATGTTATACGCCATTTTGAAAAGCCCCTTTTATTTTTTAATAATTTTTTGGCAATTCATTTTTGGGGTCGAGGTATGACTGAAATTTATAGATAAGTATTAATAAATTTAATAATTTAAAATTATGAATGAAGGAAAAAATATTAACATGCCACCCTCCATGGATAAAAAAGTAGAAACAGGAAATTATTTAGATCGCCTTCAAGAATTAGCAGTACTCTACAATCAAAAAAAAATGCCGGAAAATTCAGAAGATCTATATGATGAACTTAGGAATTTAGTTGATAAATATAAACACGATGATGAAAATCGTAGCGAAGATGAAGATGGTAGCGATTATTACAATAACGGCAACACAGATGTAAGTTTTATGCCACTTCCCAATGGGCTTTATCTGGAATTTCGTGCGCACACCGCAAGTGATAATTTTTATTTTAGCGACGTGTTAACAAAAGACCAAAAAGATGCAAGGATTGATGAACTAGTTGAAGAAACAAAAAGACTTGATGAAGAATTTGAAAAAAATAAAAAATAAATCGCCAAAATTAAATACATTAAGGACTGGGGCTTTTCAAAACAGCACATAACACGGCACATGCGGTTCATCTCGCCCATCATCTCGCAGGTTCAAGCGTCTCGCTTGAATCGCATAGTTCTGATAATTTTCTGTTCGGGAGTTAAACTTTACTAGAAATAAAAGGTTCAGGCGAGGACGCCTGAGCCTGCAATATCCTATTTTTGACAATAACTCTCAACTAAAGTAAAATAGAAGGGTAAAATAAATATAAAAAATCTTTTTAAATTATAAAAATTTCCCAACCAAAAGACGTTGGAGTTTTGAATTATGGCTAAATTTAGAAGCTTTTTGCAAAAAATAACTGGTAATTTTTTCGGCGGATTTTCCAAGGATATTGGGATTGATCTTGGAACAGCTAACACGCTTGTTTATGTCAAAGGCCGAGGTATTGTGATCAATGAGCCTTCTGTTGTGGCGGTCAACAAAAAGACCGGTCAAGTTTTGGCGATTGGAAAAGAGGCTAAAAGAATGGTAGGAAAAACCCCCAGTCATATTGTGGCAACGCGTCCTTTGGTGGACGGAGTGGTGAGTGATTTTGAAATTACTGAACAAATGCTCAAATGTTTTATCGACAAAGTTAACAAAGGTGGATTTTCTTTTTTTTCCGGACCAAGGGTGGTGATTGGAATTCCGTCCGACGTGACGGAAGTGGAAAAACGAGCGGTGATTGACGCAACCATAAACGCTGGAGCCAAAGAAGCTTATTTGATTGATGAACCAATGGCGGCGGCAATTGGGGCACGCCTTCCAGTGCAGGAAGCAGCGGGAAATATGATTGTGGATATTGGTGGTGGCACAACTGACATTGCCATTATATCTCTCGGAGGAATTGTGGTGTCCCGAAATCTTCGCATTGCGGGAGATGAAATGAATGAAGACATCACGCGCTATTGTCGTGATGAATTTAATCTTTTGATTGGAGAAAAAACTGCTGAGGATGTGAAAATTGCTATTGGCAGTGCTTGTCCACAAGAAAAAAAAATGCAAATGGCAGTGCGTGGGCGTGATTTGGTGACGGGTTTGCCAAAAGAAATAATCATAACGGCGGAACAAGCGCGCGAAGCACTTTCTCGCTCAATCAGAATTATTATTAATAATATAAAAACTGCCATTGAAGAAACTCCACCGGAACTTGTTTCGGATATTATGCAAAGAGGAATTATTTTGGCTGGCGGAGGCAGTCTTATCCGGGGCTTGGACAAGTTGGTGGCTGATCAAACAGAAATGCCAGTGCGCATGATGGAAGACCCACTCACGGCCGTTGTGCGAGGCACAGGGATAGTTCTGGAAGACATCGAAGCTTTGCGAGAAGTTCTTGTGGAAAATCAACACGAAAAATCACTTCGTTAACAATGATCAATGACCAATGAGCAAGAATCAATAGAATTTTTTTTGTTCATTGTTCGTTGTCTATTGTTCATTGATTGTTATGCCTAAAAAACTTCTAACTTCAAAATTGATAAAATTAATTTTAGCTATTGCAATTTGCTTGGCGCTAATTTTGATCAATCCAAAAAACTTTTTCGCTCCAGTGCGGGGATTTTTTTTCGCTTTAGCCTATCCATTTCAAAAAACTTTCTATTTTGCCGGTCAAGCCACACATAATTTTTCTAGTGTCTTGTTTTCTATTGGAGATTATAAAAAAGAAAACGAAAAATTGATTCGAGAAAATAATGAGTTTCTGGCAAGACTTGCCAGCCTTGAAGACCAAAAAAAAGAAAATGATGAACTCCGGCGTCAACTTGAACTTTCTCCTCGGGACAAATATGAATTGGAAAGTAGTTTGATAATTGGCCAAGATCAGCGCGGTTCGGGCAGTTGGATAATGATAGATAGAGGAAAATCAGATGGAGTAGCAGAAGGTATGCCCGTGATTGTTTATGATGGAATTTTAGTGGGGAAAATAAGTGAAGTTTATGACAAAAGTTCCAAGGTGCTTCTTTTGTCAGATTCTTCTAGCTCAATCAATGCTTCCGATGTTCAGACTTCCGCTAAGGGAATTTTGACAGGTGAATATGGATTGGGGCTGATGATTGGTATGGTAGAGCAGACGGATATAATAAAGGTGGGAGATGATATTATAACTTCGGGACTAGGCGGTTTGATGCCGAGAGGGCTTTTGGTAGGCAAGATAGAACAAATTTCCAATACTTCTGACAAACTTTTTCAGCAAGCCGTGGTTCGACCTAAAATTAAATATTCCGATTTGAATGTTGTTTTTGTGATAAAAGGGGAAAGATAAATTTATGGCATCAAAAATTAGGATATTGATAATTATTTTTCTGGCGGTTATTTTGGAAACTTCTTTTTTCCCAGCACTTTTTGCTGGAACCATTGTGCCGGATGTGGTTTTGGTGCTCATTATTCTGTGGTCTTCTCGCAAAAAATTTGAAGATATTTGGCTGTGGGCTATTTGGGGTGGATTTTTTTTGGATCTGGCAATATTTGGAAAAATTGGAATAAACGCTGTTTCTTTTGTGGTGATTTCTTTTATGGCGAGTTTTCTTAGGGAAAGATTTTTTATCGCGCAACGAACTGGCGCTTTTGTCATCGCTCTGACGCTTGTGACAGGCGGAACAATTTTGAATTGGATTTCGACAAATTTTCTGACAAACTTTTTGGTGAATTTTTCCTGGAAATTACTTCTTATGAAAATAACTAGCAATTTGGTTGTGGCAATTTTTATGTATTTTTTAATTGCCAGATACAAAGGAGTTTTTGGGATCAATGAAAGCAAACTAATGATGAAATAAATTATGTTTCAAAAATTTTTCAATCAAAGAAGAATGGGAAAGGGCGCGGAAATTGAAGATTCGATTATGACCGTGACACAAAAAGAAGAAGCGATAATTGAATCGCCTTTTGAAAGACGAGGACTTTCTTTGATGTGGATATTCGCAGTGCTTGTTATTTTTGTGCTAGCCTCTCGGGTAGTTTATTTGAATTTGTACCAAGGAAAATATTATAACGAAATATCCAAAGGTAATCGTATTCGTTCAGTGGTTATCAAAGCACCTAGGGGAACAATTTATGACAAGCATGGCAATGTACTCGCAGGCAATGTGCCAAGTATCGATGCGATTGTGATTCCAGCTGATCTTCCGAAAGAGGAATCGCGAAAAAAAGAAATTGCGCAAAAACTTTCCGAAATTTTGGATATGAATTCGGGCAACATCGAAATTATGCTTGCCAGTCAAGATTCTAAGTCACTAGATCCGGTGCTTCTCAAAGAAAATATCGCGCGTGATCAAGCTTTAATTTTGGCAGAAAGAGAAAATGATTTTCCGGGGATAAAATTGGAAAAAACAGCCATTCGTTCATATGACAGCGGGCAAATTTTTTCGGGGTTTGTTGGTTATGATGGAAAAATAACCCGAGAAGAGCTCAAGGACAACCCGGATTATTTGATGACGGATTATATTGGGAAAAATGGTTTGGAAAAAAGTTATGAAAAAAATTTGCGGGGAGTTTATGGTGCGACGCAGTTGGAAGTGGATTCTTTGGGAAATACTAAAAGAACTTTAGGGATAATCAATCCACAGTCAGGCAGTGATCTGGTGCTTAACATTAATGGGGAATTGCAAAAAAAGATTTTTGATAGCTTGAATGAAATTTTGCAAAAAACTGGCGTGAAAACCGGAGCGGTCATCGCTATTGATCCAAGAAATGGCGGAGTGTTGGCAATGGTAAACTTGCCAAGTTATGATAATAATCTTTTTGCGAAAGGAATTTCTAACCAGGAGTATAAAAATTTGATTAGCGATCAAGATTTGCCACTTTTCAATCGATGTATTTCGGGAACTTATCCACCTGGTTCAACTTTGAAAATGGCAGTGGCCTCGGCCGCTCTTTCAGAAAAAACCATTAATCCTGAAACAATAATTGATGGTTTGGGTGGAGCACTTCACATTGGCAGTTTTCGTTTTGGCGACTGGAAAACGCATGGTCCGAGCGCAGTTCGCCAAGCCATTGCGGAAAGTAATGACGTATTTTTTTATACGATTGGTGGAGGATATGGCAATGTTTCTGGCTTAGGAATGTCAAGAATGAAAAAATATGAAAACATGTTTGGCTTTGGAAGTCCTACGGGTGTTGATATTTCTGGAGAGTCAGCTGGTTTTGTCCCGAGTGAAGATTGGAAGCAAGAAAAAATTGGTGAAAAATGGTATATCGGCGATAGCTATAATTCATCAATTGGCCAAGGTTTTGTGACGGCCACGCCAATTCAGCTGGCTAATTATACCGCTTCAATTGCTAATGGCGGAACACTCTATTCTCCACGCATTGTGAATCGCATCAAAAAAAATGATGGCACGGAAGAAATTGTTAGTCCGAAAATTCTCAATAGTAATTTTATTTCGCAAGACGTGATGAAAATTATCAGAGAAGGTATGCGAATGACAGTTGTTTCCGGAACGGCACAAAATCTGAAAACTTTGCCAGTAGAAGTGGCGGGAAAAACCGGAACAGCGCAGTTTGGAACTGAAGGTAAGACACATTCCTGGTTTGTTGCTTTTGCGCCGTATGATAATCCGGAGATTGCCATAGCAGTAATTGTGCCAGGAGGAGGAGAAAGTAGTAGTGGGGCGGTGCCTGTGGCCAAAGAAGTACTGAGTTGGTATTTTAGTCAGAACAAAAATCAATAAACAAAGAACAATGAACAATAAAAACAATACAAATCAGAAAATCAAATTTTTCATTGATCATTGATTATTGTTCGCTGATAGTTGTTATTGACATATTATCTCATTCTGCTACAATTGGTTTTGTCATTTTAATTTAAATAAAATATTTTATGGGAAAATTTATTACCGAAGAAGGTCTCAAAAAAATCAAGGATGAATTGGAGAATAGAAAAGTGACTATTCGTCAATCTATTGCTAATGCAATCAAAGAAGCTAAGGAGCAAGGCGATTTGAGCGAGAACGCTGAATATAGTGAAGCTAAACGGCAACAAGCGGAAAATGAGGCTAGAATTGCTGAATTGGAATTTATGCTCAAAGAATCAACAGTTGTGAAATATGACAAAACTTCCGGCGGGGTGCAAATGGGTTCAAAAGTCAAAGTCAAATTCGATGGATCAGAAATGGAATTCCAAATCGTGGGATCCAACGAAGCTAACCCGAGTGAAATGAAAATTTCCAACGAATCACCAATGGGCAAGGCTTTTATGGGACACGCTAAAGGCGATAAAGTGGAAGTTGATACTCCAGTGGGGAAAATGAAGTATGAAATACTAGATGTAAAGTAATAATAAAATTTTTAAAAAAGCGGGAAATTAAAAGCCTGCTTTTTTGTTGCAAATTTGGTTGAAATAGGATAGAATCAAGATATAAAATTTATAATAATATTTATGCGAGAAGACATTCAAAAAACTAAATTGGAGAAATTGGAGAATATAAAAAATTCTGGGATGACGGCTTATCCGGAAAAATGCGAAAGAACAATGAAAAATGCGGAAGCATTAGAAAAATTCGACGAAATAACAGACGAGATAACTTTAGTCGGACGGGTGAGATCTAATCGTCCGATGGGAAATGTGGTTTTTGCGCATATTGAAGACGGCAGTGGCAAAATTCAATTGTTTTTGAACAAGAAAATTGTGGGGGATGATGCATATAAGCTTTTTGCCAAAAATGTTGAGACGGGAGATTTCGTGCAGGCGAAAGGAATTCTTTTCAAAACCAAACAAGATGAAAAATCTCTGGAAGTGCGAGAGTGGAAGATGCTTTCCAAAAACATTCGCCCGATTCCGACGGAATATTTTGGCTTGAAAGATGATGAAGAACTTTTGCGGAGGCGTTATTTAGATTTGATGATGAATCTGGAAACGCGCGAACTTTTCAAAAAGAAAAATGTTTTTTGGCAAACTATTCGAAATTTTTTGACTGCAGAAGGATTTTTGGAGGTGCAGATGCCAGTTCTGGAGCATATTCCTGGTGGAGCTGACGCAGAACCATTTATCACTCATCATAATGCACTCGACCAAGATTTCTATTTACGAATTTCTTTGGAACTTCCGCTAAAGAGACTTCTAGTAGGTGGATATGAAAAAATTTTTGAGATTGGAAGATGCTTTCGCAATGAAGGAATCGATCGAGAGCATTTGCAAGAATTTGATAACACTGAGTTTTATGTTAGTTATTGGGACTTGGAAAAAGGAATGAAATTTATTGAAGCGATGTATAAAAAAATAGTGTTCGATGTGACGGGTGGATATGAGACAGAATATGAGGGAGAAAAAATAAACTGGGAAGTTGATTTTCCTCGAGTGGATTATTTTGAAGAATTCAAAAAAGCAACGAGTCTTGATTTGTCGGGAGAGGTTTCGATTGAAGATCTCAAAAAGAAGGCTGATGAATTGGGAATAAAATATGAAAAAGAATATGGTAAGGGAAAGATGATTGATACGATTTACAAAAAAACTATTCGACAAAAATTAATTCAACCTTGTTTTCTGGTGGGACATCCATTGGAAGTTTCTCCACTGGCCAAAATTGATCCGAAAAATCCGAAAAAAACTTTGCGTGTCCAGCCAATTGCGGGAAGATCAGAATTGGGAAATGGTTTTTCTGAACTCAATGATCCGATTGATCAAAGAAACAGATTTCTCGAACAAATGAAAATGCGCGAAGCTGGAGATGCCGAAGCACAAATGATGGATGAAGATTTTGTAGAAGCCTTGGAGTATGGCATGCCACCAGCTTTTGGATTTGGAATGGGAGAAAGATTCTTTGCTTTTATTATGAATCGTTCAGTTCGCGAGACGGTAATTTTTCCGGGGATGAAGAGTAAATAGAATCCTCGCCATTTTTCTTTTCCCAAAAGAAAAGTGGCAAAAAAGAAAAAGGCCACCCAAATAAAATAAAGAAATAAATTTTCGATTTTATCGCTAAATTTACTAACTCCCCTTAGGCACAGAATGAGTAAATTTTTAACGCTCCAAAATCTCAATTTATATTTCTTTATTTTATGGGGTGGACAAGGGAATGTAAAAAATTTATTAAAAAATATGCCAGAAAAACGAAATGGACAATTTATAATTAAAAATTCGGTTCAAAAATATAAAAATCCTTGGATTGAGGTCACTGAAGATCAGGTTATTCGACCGGATGGAAAACCAGGAATTTTTGGGATAGTTAGGATGGTAGATGGTGTGGCTGTTTTGCCGTTGGACGATGATGGATTTGTATATCTGACTAAAGAATTTCACTATGCTATTGAAATGAAAGACGTTGAAACTGTTAGTGGCGCGATTGATGAAAATGAAAAGCCAATAGATTCAGCTAAGAGAGAATTGAAAGAAGAATTGGGAATGGAAGCTGAGGAGTGGATTGATTTAGGATTGGTAAATCCTTTCACGACAGTGGTGAAATCATCACAGAAAATGTTTTTGGCGAGAAAATTATCATTTGGAGAAGATAATCAAGAAGTAACAGAGAATATTAAATTAGTTAAAATAAAATTAGAAGAGGCGATAAAAATGGTGATGAATAGTTCTATCACTCACGGAGCGAGTTGCGTTTTAATTTTAAAAGCGGCTAGATATTTACGAAAATGAAACTACCTCACCCCAGCCCTCTCCTTATAAAGGAGAGGGAGAAAAAAAAGAAGGTGATGGCGTTTGGGACGTTTGATGTGTATCATAAGGGACACGAGAACTATCTTGAACAGGCAAAAAAGCTGGGGGAATATTTGATTGTGGTAGTGGCGAGAGATAAGAACGTGCTTCGCATCAAGAAACAAGAGACAAGAAACAAGGAACAAAAAAGAAAGAAAATTTTGGAAGAGAGTGGTTTAGCGGATGAGGTTGCGTTGGGAGATTTGAAAGATAAATATAAAATAATTGAAAAATATCGACCGGATGTGATTGCGCTGGGGTATGATCAGAAAGTTGATTTGGTTGAACTTAAAGATAAATTAAAAGAATTTAATTTGAATGCAAAAATAGTTCGATTGAAATCGTATGAGCCGGAAATTTATAAATCATCAAAATTAAAAAAATAATGAAAAAAATAATACTAATAGTTGTATCGTGGCTTATTATCGTGAATGTTTTTGGGTTTGTGGTAATGAACCGTTTTAATCTTGAACCGGACACGGCCTATACTTGGATCACGCCAGAAAGCTTTCCGGTTGCTAAAAATAGCGATTTTGTCGACATGCATAATCGTTGGGATTCGTATTGGTATCTCGACATTGTGAACAATGGATACTATCTGCGAACTGACAACACTTTGGCGAATGTAGTTTTCTTTCCGCTTTATCCGGCGCTCATCAAAATTCTCGGAACAATTCTGCTAGGAAATTTTGTGCTGGCGGGTTGGATTTTGAGTATGGTTTTTTTGCTTTTGTCTTGCATATATTTTTTCAAATTTTTGAAAGAATTCCATCCGGAAATTGATCCGGAACTCCCGATATTTTTGATGCTAATTTTCCCGACGGCATTTTTTTTCAATGTAATTTACACTGAATCAATCTTTCTGTTTCTCACCATCGCAACTTTCTATTATGCTTTCAAGAAAAATTTTTATTTAGCTGGGCTTATTGCTTTCTTGGGGGCGCTAGCACATAGCAATGGAGTTTTTTTGGCACTGCCAATTTTTTGGAAAATAGTTGAAATGAATGGGTGGAAAGAAATGATCCGACCAAAAAATTGGTCAAAACTTGTCCCAGTAGTTTTTGCGCCGATCGGAAGTTTTTTGTTTTTGGGATATGATTTTTGGAAATTTGGCAACCCATTTTTGTTTTTCAATATTCAAAGCAATTGGGGAAGAGCGTTTTCTATAAATTGGGAACATTTTTCTTTTTTTTCGCATCCTTCAATTGCCAATATGGGCATTGATATTTTTCTGGCAATTTTCATCATTTCGGCTGTTGTGGCAGTCTATCGAAAATTGTCGCCACTCTACGCAATTTTTATGTCCACTACGCTTATCGCCGCCTTTACTTCCGGAACGTTAATGAGTGTGGGGCGCTATAGCTTGGTAATGTTTCCGCTTTTTATTCTGCTTGCAAGCATAAAAAACAAAACGATTCAGTTTGTCTGGATTTTCGCCTCAACTCTTTTTTTGGCACTGGACATTATTCTTTTTGTGAATAATTATTGGGCAGGGTAAATATTTTTAACAAAAATTATGGAAAAAACATCAGAAAGTAAAATAACTGATTTTAGAAGTAGTAGAGAAGGTGCAAGAAATATTCCCGATGATAATCAAGTTGGTGAAGTTATTTATTTAGATAAGGAAAAACAAAAAAGAAAAGAAAAAAGAGAGGCGGAGATTTATGAAAAATATAAAAGTGTTTTTGATTTTCGAGAAGAAAAATATGCGCAAGATGTTGAAAATAAAAATTCAGACAATAAAATATCAGAAAGCATCTTGAAAGCTCTACAAAAACATAACAAAATTGTTTTGAGTGATGGAATCGATTTGATTAGAGGTAATAATCTTAGCTTGGAGGATGGGGTGGCGGCTATCATTGCTACAGCTATGCATGATAGTGGAAAATTATCCTCCGATGTCTTGAGTCATCATGAAAAAGGAATTGAATATGTGGATGAAATGTTTTTGGAAATGGAAGAAAATGATTTTGAATTTGAAGGAGTTAAACTGAATGATGAAATTAGACAAAAAATAATCTGGGCAATCGAGAGGCATATGAACTATCCGTGGTTGATTAGGAAGAATGGTGGAAAAAAATTTCCTGAGCCGGAAAATATTGTCGATAAGGTAGTATATGACGCAGATATGTTGGCAAATATTGGCTTTAAGAACGTAGCTTTTCGGTTGTCTGTTGAAGATAATATACAGGAGGATTTGATGGAAGCTAGAACTGGCAGTAGCGTCATTGAAGAGTCTTTTAAAAATGTAATGGAAGACGTGGTCATATTGGATGGCGTAGTTTTAACTCCATTGGCGAAAAGGATGGCGACAAAAAGAATCGATGATGTAAAAAAGATTTTTGATTATTTAAAAGAAAATGATATATTTGAAAATGTTCAAAAGGAAATTATTGTTAGTCTGAAAGGATTAAATAGTGACCCAGAAACCGAGTATGAGAAAGATGAGAATTCACTATTTGTAAAGCTTTTATTTTCTGGTGATAAAAGAAGTGAGACCGTAGAAATAATAAAAGGTCGGTTAGATGATGAAATCAAAAAAGCTGGGATGAAACTTGGTATTAATTGGGAAACTATTGATAAGCTAACGATGTAATGGCGTGAGACTTTTGCTAAAATAAAAAGCTGTGATATAGTGATAAAAGTTAGATTTTAGTATAAATTATTAAACTTAAATATATGTTAGATATAAAATTCATTAGGGAAAATGCGGACAAAATAAAGGAAGCGATTAAGAATAAGAATATCGATTTGGATTTGGATGGACTTTTGGAGACGGATGGAGAAAGGGTGAGAGCCTTGCAATATATCGAAGAATTAAACGCGGAAAAGAACGTGCTTAATGATTTGATTCAAAAATCGCAAGGGGACGAGAGAAAAACTTTGATTGAGCAAGGGAAAGCGGTCAAGGAAAAAATGGCAATTGCAGAACCGGAATATTCTGATATAAAAAAACACTTTGATGATTTGATGGTGAAGGTGCCAGTAATTCCAGCTGAGGATGTTCCAATTGGAAAAAGTGAAAAAGAAAATGTAGAAATTTATACTTGGGGAGAAATTCCAAAATTTGATTTTGAAATAAAAGATCACATTCAATTGGGAAAGGACTTGGATATTTTGGACTTAGAAAGAGGTGCAAAAGTCTCGGGATATCGCGGATATTATGTGAAAAATGAAGGAGTAAGTTTGATGATGGGATTTATGATGTATGCTTTGCAAAAAATGATATCAAAAGGATATTCTCCGATGATTGTGCCAACTTTAGTCAAAGATTTCGCGCTTTTTGGAAGTGGATATTTCAAGGGTAAGGAATATAATCCAGAGATAGATGAAATATATCAAGTAGCATCTTCCGATAGGGAAGCTGATGGAAAAACAAGTAAAGACAAAAAATTTCTCGTAGGCACAGCTGAGCCATCTCTTCTAGCTTATTATTCAGGGGATATTTTAAAAGAGGAAGATTTGCCAATGAAACTTTGTGGGTATTCCCAATGCTATCGCAGTGAGATTGGCAGTTATGGCAAAGACACAAAAGGACTTTACCGTGTTCATGAATTTATGAAAGTTGAACAAGTTATTTTGTCAAAAGCTAACATTGAAGAATCTGATGCGTTGCAACAAGAAATGGTGGGAATTTCCAAAGAAATGCATGAAGAATTGGGATTGCCATATCGACAACTAAAAATTTGCACTGGGGATATGAGTGCGGGGAAATATAAAATGTTTGATATTGAGGCTTGGATTCCAAGTCGAAATTCTTATGGCGAAACCGGAAGTGCTTCTAACTTTTTGGATTGGCAATCAAGAAGATTGAATGTGAAATATGTCGACAAAAATGGAGAGAAAAAATATGTCTATATGCTAAACAACACTGCCTTGGCTTCTCCTCGAACCTTCATCTCAATCCTCGAAAATTATCAACAAGCTGATGGCTCAGTTTTGATTCCGGAAGTTTTGAAAAAATATATGCCGGAGGGGATGGAGAAAATAGGTAGGAAGTAGAAAGTAGCAAGTATAGAATATTTTTTGAATATTATGCAACAGCGAAAAATAATTTTAGCTTCGCGATCGGCGAGGAGAAAAGCTCTTTTGGAGCAAATGGGGCTGGAATTTGAGGTGCGTGAAAGTGAGTATGAGGAAGATATGACGGCGATGAGTGATCCCTATGAGTTGGTGAAATTTTTGGCGCGGAAAAAGGGGGAGGATGTGGCCAAGCATTATGAAGACGCAATCATCATCAGTGGCGATACCTTTACTATTTTCGAGGGAAAGTTTATCGGAAAACCTAAAGATGAAGAAGATGCCTTTCAAACGCTCAGGAATTTTTCTGGAAAAACGCATGAAATGGTCAGTGGCTTTGCGATTATTGATACTAAAAACAAAATCGTAGTCAATGATTTCGACAAAGCGCAAGTGAAATTTAGAGATCTGAGTGAAGAAGAAATTGCAGACTATGTGGCAACGAAGGAACCGTTATCAAGAGGCGGATCTTATGGTATGATGGAGTTAGGAGCGGTTCTAATTGAAAGCATCGAAGGAGATTTCTATTCCGTGATTGGTTTGCCACTCAACAAAATTTATCCAGAATTGAAAAAAATGGGCGTGGATATTTTGAAGTTAAAAAAATATAATTAATTTATTTTTAAAAAATATGAAAAAAACAAAAGTTGTTTTGTTGGCAGTAGGAATCTTGCTTTTAGCAGGATGTGGAAATAAGCCGGCGGATAAGGCTGGTGAAGTGGGAAAAGAAAATAAGAATGATGTCGCGACAGAAACAAAGACTGAAAAAGGCGGAGTGATCAGTTCAATCAAAGATGCAATGGGACTTGGAAAAGCCATGAAATGCGCCTATAAATTCAAAGGCGAGGCAGGAGACATAATTTCGACAGCTTACGTTAATGGAAAAAAATATAAAGCCGAGTCAACTGTAATGGGAAAAAAACAATTGGTGATTTTTGATGAAACAGCCATGTATTCTTGGGCGGAGGGAGAAAAAATCGGGATGAAAATGACAAAGGTCTGCATGGAAGAAATGGAAAAAAATATTCCAAAAGAACAAGGTGGCAGTGAACCACTTTCAGATTCAAAAACGGACGAAGAATTTTTTGACGATGCCACGGATGTGAGTTGCGTTCCATATTCCGGCGCTGATTTTTCAGTTCCAACCAACATTACCTTCACTGACCAATGCGAAATGCTCAAAGGAATACTAAACAGTATGCCAGCTGGAGCCAACATTCCAGCCGGAGTAAACATCCCAAAGCTTCCTTAGGTTTATAAGAAAAATTTTTTATGTCAAAAAAATTAAAATTTCCAGATGGTTTTTTGTGGGGCGCGGCGACTTCTTCCTATCAGGTTGAAGGGAATAATTCCAATACTGATTGGTGGGAATGGGAAGAGCGGGGAAAAGTAATAGAGGGGTCTGGAATATCTTGCGATTATTATAATCGATTCAAAACCGATCATGATTTTTTGACCGAGCTCGGGTGCAAGGCTTATCGTCTTTCAATTGAGTGGAGTAGAGTTGAAAGCGAGGAGGGAAATTTTTCCCAAAAAGAATTCGCGCATTATCGTGAAGTTTTGACGGATTTGAAAAATAGAAATATAAAAACGCAAGTGACGCTGTGGTGGTGGGTGAGTCCGCTGTGGTTTTCGAAAAAATATGGATTTCACAACAAAAAATCTGTGGAACTTTTTACGCGCTATGTGCAAAAAGTGGTGAAAGAGCTCGGAGATTTAATTGACCTCTATCAAGTTTTCAATGAGCCAATGGTTCCTCTCGGGCAAGGATATCTGGCTGGAGTTTTTCCACCGGGATACAAGAATCCGATAAAATTTTGGAAAGCGCTGAACAATGTTGCTAGTTCGCATAAAAAAGCCTATCAAATTATCAAAGAAAAATATCCGAGCGTGCCAGTTGGCGTTAGTTATCTATATAATTGGTATGAATCAGAAAATTTGGGTTTTTTGGTGGCGATTATAAATCGTTTATCTAAATGGTATCGAGTTGATTCGATTGATAATAAGATCAGAGAAAATTTGGACTTTGTGGCAATTCAATATTATCGTTTAGGTAGAATTAAGTTTGATTGGAAAAATATCAAAATGGATTCAAAAAATCAAGTTTATTTTGGTTTCACGATTGAAAAAAATGAGAAAAATTTGATGAAATGGATAACTTATCCTAAGGGGATTTATAAGGTCTTGATGGAAGTGAAAAAAAAGCATAACTTGCCAATTTATATTACCGAAAACGGAGTACCAACTGATACTGGACTGGACGACGAAGAGCGCATTGTTTTTATTAAGGAACATTTGAAATTTGTGCATAAAGCTATTTCGGAAGGCGTGGATGTGCGCGGGTATAATCATTGGTCGCTTCTGGATAATTTTGAATGGTTATATGGCTATGAACCTCGCTTTGGACTAATTGAAATTGATTTTGAAACGCTTGAGCGAAAACCTAGAAAGAGTTTTTATGAATATGCGAAGATTTGTAAGGGTAATGAAGTGCTCGCCTCGACTCGCGGAGATGACCGCTCGTCGACGCGAGGCGGGGAAATTTGACGGTATTTTTGATTGTGGTAAAATATCTTTATGAATGAAGAAAATAAAAATTTAATAGAAGAGGTCAAGAAGCATTTTGATGTAAAAACAGAAGAAGTTAAAAAGCATTTCGACCTTAAAACAGAAGAAACTAAAAGGCACTTTGATGTTGTTTCTGAAGAACTCAAGAGTCAATTTAAAGTTTTTGGAGAACAATTGGCAACTGTCTCAGAAGATGTGACGATGCTAAAAGAAGATATGGATTATGTAAAGTCTAATTTAGTTGATAAAAGCGAGAGATTTAAGGAGATTGATGAGGTTACAGATAACCACGAAAAACGCCTAATTAAGCTAGAAAAAATGTCATTGGTGAAGGCATAATATTTAGCTATTGACAGGATTTATAAAGTTGTTTAATATAGATAGTACGAGTTGCATATAATTATTTAAGTCCAAAAAGGCACAATAATTTAACTCAAAAAATTACTTTAAAATTCGTCGCGTAAAATCCTTCGGATCACGCGACAAGGGTGAAACAAAGATACATCTTTGTGCATTATTATATTGGTGCGCGGAGATGTGTCTTTTTAGTTCATTTATTTTTTTCGCGACAGATGTCAGTTTGTACTCGTGCCTTCTAAATTAATACAGGGCGAGATTTACCGGCTTGCTCTAGCCATGAAGGAAGAGTGGCATCTGTCGCCTCGTTTATATAGTTTAGCAGTTGAGAAATAAGACTGGGGAGCGTGCACTGCCGTTTCTAGTCGAAGGGCTACTTTTTTGTAGTCGGGCAACATTGCTCTCAAATGTTTTTCAACTGCTAAAATTTTTCTTGGTAATCAGGTAAGTATAAGCTCCTTTCCTTTGACCGTGCGGGCAAGTGCCCTTACCTGAGGGAGCGAATCCTGATTACCAAGAAAAATAACTTCAAAGAAGTTACGGGAAACAATGTTTCCCATCATTACTTTGCAGTTATTGATTTGACCTTAACAATTTAATTAATCACAATTTTTTGCGATTAGTCCTCGTCCCGATTTTATCGGGACAACAATTGAGTCTATTCAAATAAAAGAAATTTTTTCTTTATATATTTAGAAGTAAAATTCTAAACATTTTTTGAGAGTTTGATCCTGGCTCAGGATGAACGCTGGCGGCGTGGATAAGGCATGCAAGTCGAGTGGTCGTTTCTCACTCTGTTCGAAACGACCCGCGGAAACACGCGGACGAAACGCGGAAACACGCGGACGAAACTAAAAAGTTTTTGTCTGCGAAATTCTGCGTCAAGTCTGCGATAGTCTGCGGGGCGGTCGAGCGAAGCGAGAAGCGACCACGGCAAACGGGTTAGTAATACATAGGAACGTACCCTCAAGTCGTGAATAATCCAGAGAAATCTGGAATAATACACGATAATCTCTACGGAGTAAAGATTTATCGCTTGAGGAGCGGCCTGTGTCCTATCAGCTAGTTGGTAAGGTAATGGCTTACCAAGGCTATGACGGGTAGGGGGCGTGAGAGCGTGATCCCCAACATTGGAACTGAGACACTGTCCAAACACCTACGGGTGGCTGCAGTCGAGAATATTCCACAATGGGCGAAAGCCTGATGGAGCGACGCCGCGTGCGGGAAGAAGACCCTTGGGTTGTAAACCGCTTTTGTAAGGGAAGAATGGTCGTTTCTCACTCTGTTCGAAACGACCCGCGGAAACACGCGGACGAAACGCGGAAAGACGCGGACGAAACTGAAAAGTTTTTGTCTGCGAAATTCTGCGTCAAGTCTGTGATAGTCTGCGGGGCGCTTTTGAGCGAAGCGAGAAGCGACCAATGACGGTACCTTGCGAATAAGAGGTTGCTAACTCTGTGCCAGCAGCAGCGGTAATACAGAGACCTCAAGCGTTATCCGGATTTATTGGGCGTAAAGAGCATGTAGGCGGATATATTAGTCAGATGTCAAATCTTCGAGCTCAACTCGAAAACTGCATTTGAAACGGTATATCTTGAGGAAGTGAGAGATCAATGGAACGTATGGTGTAGCAGTGAAATGCGTTGATATCATACGGAACACCAAAGGCGAAGGCATTTGATTGGCACTTTTCTGACGCTGAGATGCGAAAGCGTGGGTAGCGAATGGGATTAGATACCCCAGTAGTCCACGCCGTAAACGATGCATACTTGGTATTACGAGAATCGACCCTCGTAGTGTCGTAGCTAACGCGTTAAGTATGCCGCCTGGGAAGTACGAGCGCAAGCTTAAAACTCAAAGGAATAGACGGGGATCCGCACAAGTGGTGGAGCATGTGGTTTAATTCGACGACAAGCGAGGAACCTCACCAGGGCTTGAAACCTAGCTGCATTGTACAGAAATGTACAAGCCTTCGAGGGTGCTAGGCAGGCGTTGCACGGTCGTCGTCAGCTCGTGTCGTAAGATGTTCTGTTAAGTCAGGAAACGAGCGCAACCCCTATCGTGTGTTATTATGTCACACGAGACTGCCCAGAACTTTGTTCATAAAGTTTTTATGAGTAAAGTTCTGGGAGGAAGGCGGGGATGACGTCAGATCAGCGTGGCCCTTTGACGCCCTGGGCTACACACGTGCTACAATGGCCATTACAAAGGGTAGCCAAATCGCAAGATGGAGCTAATCCCATAAAGATGGTCTCAGTTCGGATTGAGGTCTGCAACTCGACCTCATGAAGCCGGAATCACTAGTAATCGTGAATCAGCCATGTCACGGTGAATACGTTCTCGGATCTTGTACTCACCGCCCGTCACACCAAGAGAGTCGGTAACACCGGAAGACCCCGAATTAAATCGGGGGCCAGGGTGGGATCGATGATAAGGGTGAAGTCGTAACAAGGCATCGGTAGCGGAAGCTGTCGATGGATCACCTCCTTTCTAGGGAGAATTTGACAATAATCCAGAGATGTGTCCTAATTTAAAGTTATATCCGTCAAAAGATATAATGGGATGCATTGGTTATTGTCCGGCGGTCGACTCTTGAATTTATTTAAGAGAACGCCAATGCCAATCAGAGCTATATGAATCTGAAGTGTATTTTAGTACAGTGCACGTTTAGACTTTGGACTAATCGCAAAAGATTGTGAAACTTTGATATAGTTTAGACATAACACAAGGCAGGGATAAAACCCTGTTTTTGTGTATCTCCCTAGAACGAGTTCGTTTCCTGGGTGAGTTTTTTAGCATTTTTAGGTAGAAGCCAAATGTTGACTTTTGGTATATTTTATGCTAGTATATCTTGTTGTTCACTGACAATTCAAAAGGGAGGTAAAAAGCGATGTTTATACATCTGTTGGCTGGCAGTCTAGTGTTTCTGTTGTTTGGCAAATTTTTTGATTTCGAGGTCGGCAGAATGTATTTGTTGCTTGGAGCTTTTTGGGGTATTGTTCCTGACCCAATCAGCTACATTCTGTCGTGGGCAGTCAAATTCAACAAATGGTCACATACTCACAGGGACAATTTTTCTCACTCAATATTCTTCCCTGGTATAGTTTTGGTCATTGCGGTTCTGCTTGATTACAAGATGGTAATCGCAGTGGGCGTGGCTATGCTGACTCATCCGTTTCTCGACTTAATTGGAATCGGCTGGGGCGTTAAACTGTTTTATCCGCTCAGTAAAAAGACCTACAAGATGTTTTACAGAGGGCGGGTTCTGACAGCTTGGAATCAAGACGAGGTGGATGTTGAGGCAGATAAATTTGGGGACGATGATTGGGTAAGAAATATCTATTTCAGACTCAATGTCATTGGTGCATCAGAGTGGCTATCTCTCGCAGGATTCCTGCTTCTGGTAGCTATGTATTAAAGAGGGATTTGGTTGCAGAGAAATCTGCGATTGAGTCCCTCTCTTTTTTTATTTAGATTACTCCGCTCCGCTGTGCTTTTGTGGTATTATATATTTATGACTGACCTGACAAAAGTAAAAATAGCAAAAATACTTTTCTCTGCACGCTTCTGGGTGGCAACGATGGTTTTATATTTAACCAGCAGGGATATTTCTACAGCTCTCGTTTTTCAGCTGATAGGTTTTTATTATGCAATGAGTGTGCTTTTGGAATATCCGACTGGCGTTATTGGGGATTATTATTCTCACAGAATATCCGTGTTCTGGGGCTACATAATTCTTGCCTTGTCGTATATATTACTTTCACTTTCAGGCACTATTTGGTTTTATGGACTAACATTGTTTTTGTTAGCGTTGGGTGGGTCTCTTGTGTCAGGAAGCGACAATGCTCTTTTGCATACAGTATCCAATGATTTCAAAAAAGATTATTCGCAAGTTAAGGCGTATGGGATAACCGTGACATTTTTAGCCGTTTCGATTGGGGGTTTTGTTTCTGCGGTTGATTTGAGAATTCCGTTATACCTTACAGCTGTTTTCCTTATTAGTGCATCAGTTGTGGTTATCACGACCAAAATCAGAGTGAGTGGAAAAACTGAAAACAATAATCTGATTAGTGTTGGCATTGAAGGTTTGAAATATGCAGTAACCAATAAACAGCTCCTAAATATAATGATTGTTTCTGCTCTGATAGGTGCTTTTTTCTTCAATTTTAAGTGGTTGTATAATCCGCTGTTTTTAAGTCTGGGACTCAATGTTGCTTCTTGGGGTGTATTGGCAGGCACAGCTACACTGCTCATAGCTGTTGGCATAAAGTTTTACGAGAAATTTTCAAAATTGAATGTTGTTATCGCAACGCTTATTTTATTAGTTGCTGTTTTGTCCGTTGGAATAACCAGCTTGCCCATAGTTGCTCTTGCTGGAATGTTCGTTGCTCATTTGATGCGTGGGTATTTTGAAACAAAACTTATGGTTGATATGAACGCAGTCATTACAAAGTCGGTGCGTTCCAGCGTTCTCTCTTTAAATAGCCTGCTTATACGTGCAGGAGCAACTGCATTCATGTTTACTGGTGGAATAATACTGGATAAGTTTTCAATGATGATTTTAATGGCTACTTCGGTAGCAATTTTTCTTTTAATTGGGCTGTATCCGTTAATCAAAATACGAAAACTTAAATTTCAGGGAAACTAGAGGTTCGCTCCGTTTTATCGCCACAAGCTGGTGGTTTTTTACTATTACCTCCGTTTTCCGCTGGAGTGGATAACTCTCCTTGACTTCCTTGTCCCAAGAGCTAATGTGTCACTGACCTAATTATTAGCTTCAAAATTATGACCAAAGCCAAATTCATAGCCTTTGAAAAAGTGAGAAGAAATGGACTGGCAAATATGTTTGATATAAATGTAGTTATTAAACTAGCAAAAAAATACGAACAGACGCTCACAAAAAAAGACTGCTTTGACATTATGCTCAATTATGATAAATACCGCAGAAAATATTTGGAAGCTAAATTATTATGGAAAATAAAACTATAAAAAATACCAGTGAGGAATTTCTAACTTGGCTTCAGGTTGAAAAAAGATTTGCCCAAAGTTCCATTGTTAGTTATCGGTCAAGATTAAAATGTTTTATTCGTGATGTAGGAGATATAGAATTAGAAAAATTCACAATGGAGCATATTTTCAGACTTAAACAGATTTTATATCAACGAGAAAATTCAGAAGTTTTTATCGGAGTCTGCCTGGCTTGTATCAAAGGACTTCTGAAATATTATCGTGACCACTACTCCGCTCAGCTTCAGATAAATCCAGACTTAATCACAATTCCTAAACGTCCTCGAAGAGAGGTTGTTTTTTTAACTAATTCTGAAATTAAACGTTTTAGAGAATCAATCAATACGAGATTACTTGTTGGTTTGCGATTTCGCACATTAGTTGAAGTTTTGCTCGGCACTGGAATGCGAATTAGTGAGGCACTTTCATTAGACAGAACCTCCATTGATTTTCAGACTCGAGAATGTTTGGTCATCGGAAAAGGCTCAAAACAAAGAACTGTATTTTTTACTCAAGAATCTATAAGTTGGATAAAGCAATATCTAGAAAGACGTATTGATAAAAACCCAGCTTTGTTTGTGACTACAGGCAAAATTCCTAAGAGACTAACAAATCAAGACAATACGAGATATTTTAAAAGACAAAGAATAATTGCAGGAATCAATAAAAAAATCACTCCTCATTGTTTGCGACATTGCTTTGCCTCGCATCTAGCTTTCAATAATTGTCCATTTACAGAAATTAAGACTTTATGCGGACACGAAAGATTAGATACCACAATTCGTTATTATGTAGGATTGACCGATAAAGCACGTGCTAAAGAAGCTCATGCTCAGTATTTACATTACTAGCGTGATTCCAAGGAGATTTTGTGGTAGAATTTCATTATGGAAAGAGATATACTACAAAATCGCTACGAACGCCTTATAAATCAAGAGGATATAAATGCTTTTTCATCTTTACTTGATGATTATATTGATTTTATCAGTGAAAATGAAAAATGTAGTGCTATTATTGCTGATATGCAAAAGCAAAAAGACGAACTTTTAGAAGAAAAGCTGAAATTAAAGGATAAGGTTTTAAGTGAGTTGGAAGATGCAAAAAATATAGACTCAGAAGTTAAAAAAATAGTAGGAGTAAATAGCGAAAGGAAAAATTCAGAAGAATTTGAAAATAATTTTTATTATCTTGTGAACAAATATTTTTCCGAATCTTATTCGAAGTTGTCAGCGTTGGAAAAGAAAATAACAAAGAAACAAAAACTATGGGATGCGTGGGATGGTATAAAATCAGAGAAATATAATATCAATGGTTGCAAGCAGTATGTGGAAAAAATACAAGCATATCTTTTTGAAAAATTAAGCATCCCTAATGTTGTCGTCAAAAAAGCGGATATTGAGAACAATACTAGTGTAGATTTAGTTAAAAATAAAGAGAATGACCCATTCCAGATTGAGTCTATCCTTATTATTACGAAATATCCAGGCAATCACAAAGAAAAAGTGTGGCTTGTTTTCAACAATGATTTTAATCACGATGTTGAATTTTCAACTGAAGGTAAGCATGGTATGCATAGTTATATAAAAACATTGTGCGAGGTGGCTGAAAAATATAATCAGGTGAGATATGATTCCCAAATAGCCTCTTCAATAAATTCAAAAATATTTGAAAGAAGCGTTATTAAGGGAAGATATAAACAAAAAACAATAGTAAAAAAGGATGGTGGTTATTTTAGAATAAACAACGATATTGCTATAAGAACAATAGCTAAGGTGAATCTTACAAAAGAGCAATTAAAATATCTTTCAAGTTGATTTCTGAGTAAGAAATATTTTTACTAGAAAGAAACCGCTTTAATGAGCGGTTTTTTGCTATTTTATTTCTGAGCAAGCTGTATTTTCAGGGAGTAAAATGCTTGAGAAAATAGAGATAGATAAATGACAAAAATATGAATTTTCTATTTTCTAAAAAACTCAACCTGTCTGAATGCCTCAAGAGATTTTTTGCTAAAGCCGAAGCGGATGCAATTTTAGCTCCGAGGACTATTCAGAAATACAAAGAAGTGGCTGGAATGCTCATAAGGATTTTGGGTGACATAAATATCAAAAGAATCAATGAAATGGCTGTAATTGAACTAAAGCAAAAACTTAATCAACGAAATCTTAGTGCCAGCCGAAAAAACCATTTTTTAATAATTTTGAGACATATTTTAGCTCAATGCGAAAGAGATGGGATAAAAGTTTTTGACCAATCCAAAGTTACAAAATTTACAGTTCCTCAGAAAGAAGTCAGTTATCTTACTAAGGAACAGTTAATAACACTGGCTTCAGCTCCAAGTAATAAGACTATAACTGGACTTAGGATGAGAGCCATAATCCAGACTGCAATCAGCACGGGCTGTCGTGTTTCGGAACTTCTAGGACTCAACAAAAGCCAAATAGATTTTGAAACAAGTTCTGTGTTGAGCATTAGGACAAAGGGAAATCGTCCGCATCAAATAATTTTTAACTCTGCTTCGCAAATGGCAATTCAAGAATATTTAGAAATGAGAGGCAACGATGCGTGTGATGCACTGTTTGCAACAATCAATATGAATAATATAAATAGACTTCAAGTTAACGATTTGCAACGAGGACTTCGTAATTTAGGCAAAAAATTAGGATTTAAAATAAATGTTACGCCACACTTAATTGCCAGACGCTCCGTTGCAACTTTGATGTTTAAGGAGGGTGTTCCGCTGGGCGTAATTCAGAAATTTTTGAATCACAGCTCTAGTCAGGTAACGACTAAATTTTACATAGGAAATTTGGATTTTGAAGAAGTTAAAAAGCACCATAGTGAAATAATGAATTTTGGGAAAGAGATGAAATCTGGAGAGGAGGTGAACTCAAGATGAACAAGAAACAAAAGGCTAGTATTTACAAGGTGTTTGATTTTATTTCTAATAATCCTCTGAAATCTAAGGTGGTTATTGCTAGAAGACTGGGAATAAGCAGGGAGGAGTGTGAGTTTGCGATTGAAAAGTTATTGTATTTCAATGACATTCAAGGCAACAAAAAGTTCGACATAAATTATCTGCGATAATTTGAAAAGCAATTAATAAACCAATTTTAAAACAATGAAAAAAAAGAATCAAAAAAATGTAAACGAAGAAATCATAAAAGATATTGCCGAAGAACTTACTGATGAGGTAATAAATATTAGACAAAACGAGTCAGAAGAAATGCTGAGTATTTTGGAGAATTTTCCAGGCAGTAGATGTGAAGAATTAATGATAGTGTCTGGTTATTGTGGAAATTGTTTTAGTCGCAGAATGGCATGGCTGAAAGTTAATAAGTTGGTTGAATTTGATGGGAACTACTGGTGGTTAGTCAATGGAATACAGGATTTGATTTCAAAGAAGGTATTAGAAGGTTAAAATAGTTGGCTTGTTTTGAGCGGTAATTTTACTGCTCGGACACAAGTTAATTATGACTTGACGACAAACTAAAAAGCTATTTTTAGCCCATAAATACAGGGCTTCATCATTGACACACATAAATTTATGCGTTACACTATAGATACAATAGAATACGGTCCGAATACAATCGGCCACTATAAAATGTCTGCAATACAATGCAAACACACAGAAATCAAAGTGATTCTGTTTGTTTTAGCGTATTGCAGATTTTTGTTATTTAGGAGCAAAGAGAAAATTAAATATAAGCCTTATGAAAAAAAATAGTTACATCACTCATAAGGCGGTGTAACTATTTTTGTTAAAAAAATGATAAAGCGAATTATAGACCAAAGGAACAAAGAAAAATTTCAAGTAGATGATGCATATTTAAATGGATATGCAAAAATTTGTGGCATAAACGCCACTGGAGTGTATATGGCGTTGTGTCGACACGCAAGTAATGAGCAGGAATGCTTTCCATCCAAAAGGCTGATAGCTGAAAAGTTGAATATAGGAGAGAGGACTGTTTATGATGCTATTAAAAAATTGGAAATGCATTGCGTCATTAAAGTGACAAAAGCAGGCAGAAAGAAAGATGGAAAGTTTAAAAATTTGACATATATTCTTCTGGACAAGAGTGAATGGATAAAAACCGTAAGCGATACAAGCCATCAGCAATCTGTGCCGACGGCAGATGATGACAATAGCCAACGGCAGGATTTGCCTAATAAGGAAACACATATGGTTAAGGAAACCAATATGGCAACAGTTATGGATTATTGGAATAAATTTAGAACCAGTAGAGACACAGGGATACCTAGTGGCAAAATATTCAATAAGTCTGCTCTCAATAAACTTTTGCCTGAATGTAAAAGAACGACCCCTGAATTAAAAGACGCTTATTCCAAATTGGTCGGAAAGGGATATGGCGAAAGCGATTTTAAGCTTGCTATAGATAATTATGTCAAAGAGATATTACTTAGAAATCCTGCAAGTGATTATGCTATCAGACGCTTTTCCTTTTATGAATTCATTAAACAAGACAATGGCTTCGTTAAATTTATAAACAAATAAAAATATGTTAAAACACGCATTGAATTATTTAGCAAAAAATAAATCAGTTATTCCAGTTGGTTTGGATAAAAAGCCTTTGATTGAATGGGCGGAGTATCAAAAAAGATTGCCAACTAAAGAAGAAGTTGAAAAATGGTGGCAACAATTTCCTGATGCTCAGATTGGTATTGTAACGGGTAAAATTTCTAATTTGGCAGTAGTTGATATAGAGGCTGGAATGGATGACAAAGATTTTTTCTCAAAATTGCCAGTAACATTAGTCGCAAAGACTGGTGGAGATGGTTGGCATTATTATTACAACTTTATAGATGGTGTTAGAAATAAGACAAGGATAGGGGATAAGCTAGTAGATATTAGGGGTGAAGGTGGATATGTTATCGCACCTCCAAGCAAGCATAAATCTGGCAAATGTTACGAATGGTCACTGAGCGAAGAAGTCGCACCTTTTCCTGTGAATTTATTTCCTCAAGAAAATCAAAAAACTGATTGGAATAAAATTGTAAAAGGCGTAAGTAGTGGAATGAGAAATCAATCAGCAACACAATTTTGCGGACTGTTACTTAAGCGGTTTAAACCTGAAGAATGGGAATCTATAGTCTGGGAAATTTTAAAAGACTGGAATAATAAAAATTCTGAGCCTCTGCAAGAAAAAGAATTAAGAGCAACATACGAAAGCATCGTTAATAAGGAATTTGCTCAGCGTGAAACAATAAAAAATGAGGTAATTGAATTTATTCCTTTTTCTAAAGTTCTTTTTGATGGAATGTGTGAATTAACAACAACTAAACCTGAAGATGTAGTTAGTCTTGGATACGACTGGTTGGATAATAAGCTCACGGGGTTGTTCCCGGGGGAATTGATTGTTGTAGGCGGTGAAAGTGGCACAGGCAAGACCACATTTACGACGAATATAATTTATAAAGCCAGTAAGAATAGAAAGTGTGCGGTATTTGCCCTAGAAGATAGGCTGAATGATTATTCGCATAAGGCTTTATATTTTGAACTGGGCAAGGTCATAAAAAAGCACGAAGGTAGCAAGGCACAGAATTATTACTGGAATGAATTTCGTAAAAATGAATTGCAAAATGATGATAGATTTCTGACATACTTCAATGAAGCCTATTTGAATTTGAAAAACGATAACATCCTTTTTGCCAAAGTGGATAGCGTAATAACAGTTGAAGAATTGGAAAAAGCCATTGAAGAGCAAGTGAAGCAGGGCGTGGAATTATTTTTAATTGACCATCTGCATTACTTTGACTTGTCACGAGGCAAAGATACAAAAGCTGACTACATTGAAAAGGTTATGGTTCGCATAAAAACTATCCAACGGAGAACTGGGGCAAGAATAATTATGGTGGTTCATTATAAAAAATTAGGAGGCTCACGGCCGACTCTGGATAGTTTCAAAGATAGTATTTCAATCGTGCAAAATGCTAATTATGTAATCAATATCTGGAGGGATAGAAGTGATGGTGCTGACCAATATAACACCTACTTCTCTATTCCAAAAGCTAGAAACCCAAATGGCGAGGCGACTATTGAAGTAAAATTTGACCCAGCAGTAAATGATTATAAGCCACTGGGAGATTGGCAATATGGGACACAAAGCGAGGGTTATCAGCCGAATTATAATTTATAATTTTTAATTTAAACATATGCAACAAGAAGAAAAGAAAAACTTTGGTGAGATGCCACAAGTTCAAAAGTGTGCGATTTGGAAAAAAGCGTCAAAAAAAGGAAATGAGTATTTGGCAGGAGTAGTGACGATTGATGGCAAGGAATATAAACTAGTGGCTTTTGCCAATCAATTTAAAGACCAAGGCACTAATCGGCCAGATTGGAAGTTTGATGTAAACAAACAATAATGACGCCTTTTGAACTAATCTAGTGCAGGCGTAACTTAATTCAATGAGCGACAATTCTAATTTCTGGAAAGCGTTCGGGGCAAAAACAGTTCCCGAAGAAAAAAAGATAAAAAGTGATAGAAATATTATAACTCTTCGCTTTTCCAAAATACGATATGAAACTAAAGGCGAATTTCAGTTTGCCGTAGACAAGAGGGAGTTCAGGCAGTGGTCGCTAGAGGACGCTGGATTTGCAGGGGCTTATGAAAAGTATGCAGAATTTGGAGATAAAAAATATTCTCCAGTCATTGAACTAAAAAACAAAAGCAAGGGATACGGTTTGGATAATATAATGTGGGTGTGCCAAAGCGATAAAAACAGAAAAAACGGGAAAGCGGTAAAAGTAATCAATAGTGACAAAAAGGAATTGATTTTTCTTTCAGCCAGAAAAGCAGAGTTGAAATTCAAATTGCCGAGAGGAGTTTTGAGTCGGGCACTGAGAACTGAAGGAAAATACAAAAGACTAAAAATCAGTTTTGTATAAAGGTAAGAGGATAAGTAACGAGCAGGTAATTAACTAATTTAAAAAAGTATGACGAACAATAAAAAGAAAACATTTGAAGAAAAAATAAGAGAAGTTGATATTGATGTTATAAATCGTAAACTCTCGCAAGAATTCATTTCATTTTTTGAAGAACAAAAACAATTACTCTTGGAAGTAGAAAAAGTATTCAGAGAAAAATATGATATTTCTGGGCGTGGGAGAGTAATTACAATTCTATGTGGATATGTTCTTTCGGAAATTGAAAGTGAAATTGGAATAACAGAAAAAAATGGCGAAAAAATATAATTTCCAATCAGCATCATTCCCATATTTGGGAAGTAAAATCAGACAAAGCTCCACGCTGGCGAGTTATGTAGACCCAGAAAGGCACAAGGTGCTAATAAGCCCTTTTGCTGGCGGATGTTCATTTGAATTATTCGCCAAACATAAACTGGGATTGAAGATAGTCTCAAATGATTGGTCGTTAATTTCCTATGTGGCTCAGAAAGCTTTACTGGAAAACAATCAGGTGAAAATTGAATTGAATGATATTTATTCTCTCTTCAGACCAGTGAAACATAATGGTTTTGTAAAAGAAAATTATTCTAGATATATGTTGGATGAAGTCTGCGAATTTTTAGACACAGCCACTGAAAATATAAGGCAAATGCCAGAAGGATATAAAAAATTTCTTTTATCGCATCTCATCGTCTACTATATTCTCCACATTTTGCCTTATGGAAAATTTGGATGCGTTGCAGACATACGAGAAGTTAGAGAAAAAGGACTAGTGGAAGCAATGGATAAGGCAACTCTCTCTTCGGATTCACGATGTAGCAAATTGCTTAAAAGTGTCCAGCCTCCATTGGTTATTTTGAAAAAATTGGCGGAGAAAATAAACGCTGGAGTAACGAATAACAATAAAACGAATATCGCTTATTGTAATGATGTATTTGAGTTTTTGCCAAAAACAAAAGAATTTGGATATGAAGCGGTGATGATGGCAGATGCCCCCTACGCGGAGAGCACGAGTTATTCAATGTACGATGCTTTTTCAGAAATATTATTGGGTAAAAAAATCCCAAAGAGTAATAGTGCGTTTAATAGCAAAGAGGTAGAAGAATGGTTTGATAAATTTTTTCAAGAGTGTCAGCATATTGATTTATGGTTGCTAACTTACGGGGCAAAGGTCGGGGAGCCTGATGCATTGCATTCAGCTAAATTTCTGGAAATGGTAAAAAAGCACAGACCAAAAGCGAGACTGCTAAAATTGGAAAATTTCTCTTGGAGTATAAATTCTCTGAGCGGGAAGAGTCCCAAGGAGTGTGAAGAATTTATTGTAATCGCAGAAAAATAATTATTTAACTAACAAAAATATGACAGACAAAAAGATATACGCAGAGGTTAAGTTGGTTCCGATTGGAGAAATAAAGCCAAGTCCGTTTGAAAATGCAAATGAGTTTTCAGAGGAATTATTCGCCTCTCTTAAAAAAGACATAGAAGAGCACGGACTTGTGGGGCAAAGTTTAATCGTCAATCCAAAAGATAATACGCTAGTGGATGGGCATCACAGAAAAAAAGCGATGGAAGAATTAGGCTATACGGAAGTGCCAGTAATTTTCTATGAACCAGCAGATGAAACAGAGCATAAACTTTTGAGCATCGCTTGGAATCAAAAACACGGAACATTCAACGAGCAGAAACTGCATAACCTCATCAAAAGCATTCACGATTCAGGAAAATACAATCTGGAAGAATTGGCGGAAAAATTGGGATTCAATAACTCAGAAATAAAGGAAAAATTGGAGGCAATAAAAATTGATGATGATTTGATTAAAAAATTGGAAAATGATGCTACGGAACAAAATAAAAATCTTCCCGTATTGCTTACTTTTTCAATCATAAAAGAGGAATTGGAAGTAGTGGAAGAAGCATTGGAATTAGTAGGTCAAAAGACCAGAGGCGAAGGGCTAGTGAAAGTATGCAAAGCTTATATCAAACTAAAAACTGAAAATCAATAAAATCAAATGGCTGAAATACAAAAACCAGTGTCAATGGGACCCAAAACAGAAGAAGGCATAAAGAAAGTTACCCAAAATCTAAATAGGGAATCGGTTTTGAAATCGGGCGGATTTGCCTTTTTAAAGTCAGGTTTAGCCCCTGGATGTCAGAGCTGTATATTCAGCCAAGAGTGCGAATATTACTCGCCTGAAGCCAAAATTTGCCGTTCAGTGTTGAAATTTGAGAACGAATTGGAAGAGCAAATTATGGTTTTGCCTCAGATTCAAGAAATAGACCGCATCTTGGTCAAAAGGCTCTGTCGTAATTACGCTTTCTTATATATCACCGACAAATGGTTGTCCAAAACCTCGCCATTTTTATTGGATAATAACCAATTTGACTTTCAGCCTATTCTGAAAACCAGAGCGGTATATGAGCGATTAGTGATTCATTTTTGTAGTGCTTTGGGGCTTACGCCTGATGCTAGAAGCAGAATAGGGTTGAATGTGGCTCAAACATACAGCCTAGCTAAAGAATTAAGCGAATTGGAATATGACAAAGATTAAACCAATCACACGGGAAAAACTCATTGAATACAAAAAAGATATCGTAGTGTTTTTGCAGGAACAATATATTCTGGAAACTGGCAAGCCTATTGTACTGGAAGAATTTCAAAAGAAAATTTTAATGAATATTTTTCAAGTCAAAGATGCAAATGGTTTCAGGAAATATAATTTGGCACTAGTGGGTATTCCAAAGAAAAATGGAAAATCAACACTAGCCTCTGGCATCGCCTTATATATGCTTTTTGCCGATGTTGTGAATGCTGAAGTATATTCTGTGGCAGGCGATAAAGACCAAGCTAAGATTATATTTCAAATGACTAAGCGTGCCATTGAACGAAATCCGATATTACTAGACTCAGTTAAAATCTACAAAGACGAAATTGTTGTTCCTAGCACAAATTCAATCTATAAAGTTCTCTCGGCTGACGCCCCCACAGCTCACGGCTTGAATCCAACCTGTGTCGTATTTGATGAATTGTGGAATCAACCATCACGAGATTTATATGACGCTCTCACGCAGTCGCCAGTCAGAAAAGAACCACTTACATTTATTGTTACATATGCAGGCACTGACCAGACCAGTTTGCTCTTTGAGTTATATCAGACTGGAGTGAAAGAGCGAGATGCTAAAATGTTTTTCTTTTGGTCAGAGGAAAATTTGTCTAGCTGGGTGACCAAGGAATATCTGGAACAGCAACGAATGCGGTTACCAGCGGGCGTGTATCAACGGCTTCACGAGAATAGATGGGTGCAAGGAGAAAATGCTTTCATCTCAAAATCGGAACTAGATAAATGTATTGACTCATTATTAAAACCACAGTTAAGCGGGAGGGATAATACAGGGTATTATTTGGCGGTTGACTTGGGACTGACAAGGGACAAGACTGTGCTCACGGTTTGCCATAAAAGCGATGCTGACAACTTGGTCTATTTGGATTATATTCGCACCTTCAGCGGAACGAAAAATAATCCAGTGCTGATAAGCGATGTGGAAGAGGCGATAATGGCTTGCAATAAAAGTTTCAATATTATCCGAAATATTTTCGACCCGTGGCAGATGAAGTCGACAGCAGAAAGATTAAAGCGATTGATTAAGGTTGAAGAATTTACTTTTACATCAACATCTATCCAAAAACTCTCTCAGAATCTTTACTATTTGTTCCACAATGGCTTAATCAGAATTTTTCCGCACAAACTATTGGAAGAAGAATTGTTAAGTCTGAACGCTGAAGAGAAAAGTTATGGCTGGCGAATTGACCATAAATCTGGAGGCTTTTCAGACCACAGCGTGAGTCTGGGAATGTGTTCAATGTATGCAGTGCAAGAGGATAGAGGTGATGCAGGCTTTGTAATAACAGGAGCACCGACTTTGGAAAAATTCCAAGAACAAATAAAAGCGGAGAAGTTATTGTTAGAACAGCCGACCAAAATTGAAACTAAAGAGGAAAGAGCAAAAGAAAGTATAAATCATAAACAGAATTTCCCCACACTCAAAGAACTTGAAGAGTGGAGGAAGTCTCAACAACTATGAGTGAAATATTTTTTGTAATTTATAGTATATGCGTGTCAATTCTGATTTTGCATCTAATATTCTAAATGTTCCTATAATGTATGTTATCGGAAGTTTTTAATTTGTAATAATTCAATAATATGACAGTAAAAATTAAGTTTCTAAAGCCAGTGACGCAGAATAAATTTCTGCATAATCTGGTGAACGCCAAAAAGAAAAATTCTGAGTATAAGCATTTGTATCACAAGCTTATTGAGGAGGCAAAAGATAAAGTTTCGTTTCACATCAGTAATGAAGAAAATAAAGTAATCGTTTCTTTTGAAATGGATTTTTATCCCGATGATAATCTGGTGGACATTGAATGTCAGCCTTGCGATTTCGGAAAATTGGAATCGCTGTTGGTGTTTGATTTGCTGGAAGCCATCAATGAAAAAGCTGTGGTCAGATTCATTGATACCAAATTCTTCTTTGATGAAGGAATGAATTTCTATGTTGAGTTCAAAGATAGAAATGGCGAAGGAATCCGCAAGGTTTCCTCAGACAGAAATAATCTATTGGAGGTAACTAACCTTGGAGTTTTCAAGCGAGTTATGGCTGAAATTAAAGCCCTTGACTTCATTTAGCTTTGCGAGCTAATGTGTGTCACAAGTAACGAGGCACACATCAATGCAAAAATATACAAAGAAATATTTAGAATATCTGCGTATAGAAAAAGGACTGAGCGAAAAGACCATTGAGGTTTATCAGCGAGATATTTTTGAATTCGGTCATTTCATCAAGAATTTCTCGGTTAATAAATTAGCAAGAGGCTCCATTCGGAGCTTTCTTGTTTTTTTATCGGAGAAAAATAATCAGCCGATAACCAGAAGAAGAAAACTTACTTCGCTTAAAAATTTCTTTGGATTTTTAGAAAATGAGAGTTTGATGAAGAATAGTCCAGCTAAAAATATCGCGATGCCGAAAGTCAAAGAAAAAGAGCCGAGCTATTTGACTGAGTCAGAATTGAAAAAACTAATCAAAGTTGTTAGGGATGATAAAAGCAAACATAAAAAAAGAAACGAGCTAATGATAAAAATTTTTATTGAAACGGGCATTAGAATTTCAGAGCTGACAAATTTAAGCATTGAAGATATTGATACAGAAGCAAAAACGATAATTGTCAAAAGGAAGGGCGGACAAAAACAAAGTATTCCGATAAACACAGAGCTGGCAAAAAATATCAAGCAGTTGTCTAAAGGCAAAAAAATATCAGAACCATTGTTTATGAGTAGTTTCAAAAAAAGAATCACGCAAAGAAGAGTGGGAATGCTGGTTCAGAAATATTTGAAATTGGCTGGAATAACCAAGTCGAACATCTCAGTGCATTCCCTCCGCCACAGCTTCTGTTCCAGACTTTTGGAAAAAGGCGTGAACCTGAAAACAATTCAGATATTGGCAGGGCACAAAAATATCTCGACTACTGAAAGATATTTGCACATAGCCAAATCACGGCTCAGAAAGGAGGTGAGGCTGGCACAAATTTGAAGATTGACCAAAGTTCTTTAAAAAGGTAAGATAAAGTTAATTAAATACCTAGCCGACAAAAAATAAAGCAACTAATCATTGCAAAGTTTTTAGGTAACGCATAATAAGGGGCAACTCTGAAAGGTGCGTTACCAGTCTTTGTCGGCTAGGGCAATCCAATTAAGGGTTGTCCCTTTTTGTTATAAAAAAATAATATGGAAAACAACAACTGGTCAAAATTAAGTCATCTGCAACTTGGAAAATACGGCGAGTATTTTGCCAAGATGGAATTTACGAAAGCTGGCTTTGATGTTTACACTTCAGAAGTGGACGACAAGGGCATAGATTTTGTGATTAGAAAAAATGAAAGCGAACATTATGACATTCAAGTGAAATCGGTGCGGAATTACAATTATGTCTTTATGCGAAAAGAAGTCTTTGCTCTCAGAAAAAACTTTTTGTTAGCTTTAGTGCTTTTTGAAGAAGGCGAACAGTCAACGCTATGTCTTGTACCATCTTTGGAATGGGAGAGAAAACAAGAGAAGTTTTTCAGTGAGAATGATTACGAAAATAAGAAGAGCCGACCAGAGTGGGGATTGAAAATAAATAAAAATAATGCGGAAGAATTCAAGAACGCTTATGAATTTAATAAACAAATCACAAATTTATAATTATTAAAAATAAATCAAATGAAAAAACTAATCGTAATTGCAGTTGTTGTATTAGTAGTTATTGGTTCATCTTTTTATTATTTTAAAGGCACGCTGAGATACTCGCTATGGCAGACAAAAAAGGCGATTCAAGACCACGACAGTATTTCTTTTAACAAATATGTGGATGTAGATAGAATTGTGAATAATCTGACAGATGAAGGCTCAAAGAGTATTGAGAGTGAGATGAATTCCTCGACGGATTCTCTGGGAGAGTTGGGCAAAGGATTAGTAAATGCTTTTTTGCCAACTATAAAAGAAGGTCTTAAGAACAGCATAAATAAAAGTATCGAAGAAATTTCGGATGGTAAGCAAAACATTTTTGCAGAAGCGAAAATAAAAGAAATAAAAAAAGAAGGCAAATCTGCTAATATAATATTACTTAACTCAAAAAATGAAGAGATTCGCTTGAATATGATAAAAACACCCGAAGGATATTGGAAGGTTGTCGGAGTAAATTTTGATGATTTTAAAAAAGCCAATCCTGAAGCGACAGATGCCAAAAAGATAGCAGAAGATGAAAAGAAAAAGAAGGCTGAGGAAGAAAATCAAAAATATGAAAAGTTGAGAGGTGTGATTCTAGTTGAAGTGAAAGAAAAAACATTCATTCCTTCAGATTATATGAAAGGAGCTTATGATGATTACATTCAGATAAAATTTAACTTTACAAATCATTCTGATAAAAATATCAAAGGCTTTCAGGGTAAGCTCAGATTTTTAGATATGTTTGATAAAGAGATAATTTCCAGTCCTTTAAAATATGAAGAAGGGATTAAAAGTGGAGAAACAAAGGAGTATTTAGCTAATAAAAGATTCAATCAATTCTTAGAGGAAGATAAGCAATTGAAAAGTGCTGATTTAAGCAATATGAAATATGAATGGTTGCCAAGTACGATAATTTATGAGGATGGGACTAAAGACGAAGTGGCTGTTGACTAGTTTAAAAAGTTGAACTTTGAAACCATAAAATAGCCAGCTAAAAAACTGGCTATTTGTGTATAAAAAAGACTGAGTGGCTATATTTATACTAATTGAGCCAATGAATCGCACACAAGCTAAAATTTAGCGAAAGATAGGCATAATTTAGCTTTACTCCGAGGCTGTTTCTTGCTAGAATTGAAGTATAAATAAGGCAAAAATCAATGAAACAAGCAACGGCTCTGGATATTTTGAAATTGGGACACAATGTGTTTTTGACGGGTCCTGCAGGAAGCGGAAAAACATATTTGCTAAATCAATATATTCAATATCTTAAAAGTAAAAAAATAGGAGTAGCGATAACAGCTTCAACTGGGATTGCTTCGACACATATGAATGGACAAACTATTCATAGTTGGTCTGGTATGGGCATTAAAGATATATTTACTGAAGCGGATTTTTCTAAACTTAAAAAAAGACCTTTCTATAAAAGTCGAATTAAAAAAACCAAAGTGCTGATAATAGATGAAGTGTCTATGCTTCACGCTCATCAGTTGGACATTGTAAATAGCATTTGCAAAAGATTCAAAGAGCCATTTTTTCCATTTGGAGGATTGCAAGTTATTCTTTGCGGGGATTTTTTTCAATTGCCTCCCGTAGCAAGATATGGAAGCAGGGCAAAATTTGTAATTGAATCCAGAGCGTGGGATGAAATGAATTTGAGGATTTGCTATTTGGAAGAACAGCACCGGCAAGAAGATAGGCAGATGTTAAAAATCCTGGGTGATATTAGAAACAGGACTTGCGACAGCGAAACGATGGGAATGATTCTTTCCAGAGAAAATAAAACTATAAAAAACAATATTGCTCCTACACGACTATATACTCACAATGCCAATGTGGATGCTATCAACGATTTTGAATTGCAAAAAATCAAAGAAGAGCCGAAAGAATTTTTGATGACTGCTACCGGCATAGAAAATTTAGTGACTACGATTAAGCGGGGATGTCTGGCTCCTGAAAAACTTATTCTCAAAAAAGGTGCGGTGGTAATGTTTGTGAAAAATAATTTCGAAAGAGGTTTTGTCAATGGCACACTTGGAGTTGTCACTGATTTTGAAGAAAGCGGATTGCCAATCGTGCAAACACTTTCTGGTAAAATAATTGTTGCCACTCCTGAAAAATGGTCTATTGAAGAAGATGAAGTGATATTAGCTTCAGTGACGCAAGTGCCACTTAGATTAGCGTGGGCAATCACAGTTCACAAAAGTCAGGGTATGACACTGGACGCGGTGGAAATGGATTTGAGCAAATCATTTGAATATGGAATGGGCTATGTAGCCTTGTCGAGAGTTAGAAGATTGGACGGTATAAAACTGCTGGGTATCAATGAAACTGCCTTGGAAGTTAATCCAGAAATGTGCGAACTGGACAAGGAATTAGAAAGGCTTTCGGATATAAATTCCGGTGAAATCGATGCTATGGGATTTTTTGAAAAAAGAAAGAAACAGAAAGAATTTGTGGAGAAAAATATTAGTAAGGAAAATTTGCCCAAAAAAGTATAATTCTTTACTTTATGGCTGGATGGCGGTAATATGAAGGTATATAAATATTAAATATAATATGAATCTAAGCGATAACGAAAAACGGGATATTATTAAATATCTTGAAAAAAATAAGTCACTTCCTGAGAAGTATCGCTTTTTGCTTTTTGATGATGCTAGGGAAGTTGAGCTTTTATGGAATGGGAAAACCAATGAAGTTTGCAATCTAGTTCTTCCGTTTCAGACAATTGAGCAAATTGACGAACCAAGAAGCGAGGGGAAAATTGAATTGCAACAATCTTTGTTTGATACTTCAGGGCGACAAATTCAGGGGTGGACAAACAAGCTTATTTGGGGAGACAACAAACTTATTCTTTCTTCATTAAAAAATGGACCGCTTAGAAAAGAAATAGAAAAACAAGGTGGTCTAAAATTGATATATATTGACCCTCCATTTGATGTTGGAGCTGATTTTTCAATGAATGTTCAAATAGGCGAAGAGGAGTTTACAAAAAAGCCTTCAGTAATTGAAGAAATTGCTTTTCGTGATACTTGGGGAAGAGGAATGGATAGCTTTGTTGCTATGATTTATGAGCGATTGAGAATAATGCACGAATTGCTTGCCGATAATGGAAGTATCTATATTCATTGTGATTGGAGAGTAAATAGTAGTATAAGATTAGTTTTGGATGAAATTTTTGGAAAAGGAAATTACAGAAGTGAAATAATATGGAATAAATTGACTTCAGCAAAAGCTCAAAGTAAATATTTTAGCAATGTGAAGGATTCAATTTTTCATTATACAAAATCTGAAAATTCACTTTTCAATGCTCAGTTTATTGAAAGCAGTAAAGATGATAAAAATTACTCTAATGTTGAAGAAATTACGGGAAGAAGATATGGTTCGTTTGATTTTACTCAAAAAGGCTCAGGGTCTGCAAAAATATTTGGCGATAAAGTTTTAACTCCACCCGCTGGAAAGCATTGGATATGGTCTCAGGAAAAAATTAACCAAGGAATAAGAGAAAATAGAATTATTTTTACTAAGAATGGAGTGCCAAGGGTAAAGAGATATTTGGACGAAAAAGAAGGAAACTACGTTGGTGATTTATGGTCAGATGAAGGGGTTGCTCCATTGTCTGCAAATGCATCTGAAAGATACGACTATCCAACCCAAAAACCAGAATCCTTGCTTGAAAGAATAATAAAAGCATCTTCAAACGAAGGTGATTTGGTGGCTGACTTTTTTTGTGGCTCTGGCACGACTTTAGCGGTAGCGGAAAAACTTGGCAGAAAATGGATTGGTTCAGACCTAGGAAGATTTTCAATCCACACTGCTAGAAAAAGAATGATTAGTGTTCAGCGGGAACTCAAGAAGGCTAGTAAAGATTTTCGTGCTTTTGAAATTTTGAATGTTGGCAGATACGAAAGGGAGCATTATATTGAGGTGCATTCGGATTTACGAGAAGAAGAAAGACAAAGAGTTTTGGAAAATAAAGAAAGGGAATTTATAAAACTTATTCTTTCAGCATATAAAGCTGAGCCAGTTGATTCATTCGTAACGTTTGTTGGGAAAAAACGAGATAGACTTATAGCAGTCGGACCTGTAAATGCCCCAGTCTCGGATGTGTTTATTGAAGAAATAATAAAAGAATGCAAAGAAAAAGGAATCACTAAGGCTGATGTTTTGGGATTTGATTGGGAAATGGGGCTGGATTTTTCAGAGATGCAAAGTAAAGGCATAGACTTACAATTTAAAGTAATTCCAAGAGAGGTTTTTGATAAAAGGGCGGTAGAAAAAGGACAAGTTAAGTTTTATGATGTTGCCTATATTGAAATAAAACCAATTGTGAAAAAGGGTAGTGTAGCAATTGAACTCAGTGATTTTAGCGTATTTTATAATCAAGATGACACTGGAGAAGTTGAAGAAAAATTGAAATCTGGTGGTAGCAGGGTCGTGATTGAGAATGGGCAAGTTATCAAAATTTCCAAAGATAAGAAAACGGATATTGTGGAGCGTGAAGTTCTTACAAAAAATTGGACTGATTGGATTGATTATTGGGCGGTCGATTTTGACTTTGAGAGCAAAAAGGAAGTCGTCAGATTTACTAATTCTGAAACTGGAGAAGAAAAAGAAGAATGGACAGGGCATTATGTCTTTGAAAATGAATGGCAATCATTTCGAACCAAAAAAGACAGGAAGTTGGAATTCGTTTCTGCATCAAAAGATATGCCAAAGGGAAAACATAAAATCGCTGTAAAAGTGGTTGATATTTTTGGAAACGATACAACAAAAGTAATTGAGATAAATGTATAGAAACTTAGCTATATTTCAATGCCCTAGTCATATTGGGTTTTGTCTTATAAAATAAATTATTTTTTTGCATATAAAAGATTATGGCACTACATAAAGACTTCCCACAAAATCCATATGAAATATTAGACCCAAGTGTTCGGTGGTTTCCTGCTGATGAGGATTTACGCAAGGACAATGGATATGAAAAACTATTGCCTCCTTTCGTGTCGGAACTTCGCAAAGAAGTGAAGGATTGGAGGGGCAAGAATTACGAAGGTGCTAGTCAGACATCAAAAAGTCTTTTAAATTGGTGGTTCAAAGAAGAACACCAGATTTTTGGTAAAGATGGAATTCCAGTTTCATTCAGATATTATTTTGCTCAAAGAGAAGCGGTAGAAACTGTTGTCTGGCTTTATGATGTTGAAAAAGTTGAAAGTAAGTATGATATGCTCAAGTTTGATGCATTAGGCAGAGTCAGTCCTAATATGTTTTATGAAGACTGGCTTCGTTTTGTAATTAAAATGGCTACTGGTAGTGGAAAGACAAAAGTAATGAGTCTAATTTTAGCGTGGTCATATTTTCACAAGTTATATGAAACTGATTCTCAATTGGCAAAAAACTTTTTACTTATTACTCCAAACATCATAGTTTTAGAAAGAATAAAAAGTGATTTTGAAGGTCTAAAGATATTTCACGACGACCCAGTGCTTCCCGACAATGGTTATGATGGACAAAACTGGGAAGATGATTTTCAATTGACACTTCATCTTCAGGATGCCGTAGGACACATTTCAGATGCGGGAAATATTTTTCTTACTAATATACATAGAGTTTTTGAAAGTGATGTTGTAGATGCTAGTTTTGAAGATGAAGACACTTCAGAATATTTTCTTGGCACAAAGCCAGCGGGAAAAACGAACGATTCAAAAGTTGACTTGGGAGAAATTATTCGTGATGTTGATGAATTGGTTGTTATAAACGATGAAGCTCATCACATTCACGATGAAAAATTGGCTTGGTTTAAATCAATTCAGGATATTCATAATAAGCTCAAATTAAAAGGCGGAAAGCTTTCGCTTCAAATTGATGTTACTGCCACACCAAAGCATAATAATGGAGGAATTTTCGTGCAGACTGTTTCTGACTATCCATTGGTTGAAGCTATCCATCAACGAGTTGTAAAAAATCCTGTCATTCCAGATGAAGCAAGCAGAGCGAAACTACAAGAAAATCAAAGCTCCTTGTTTTCAGAAAGATATAAAGACTATCTGAATTTGGGAGTCGCTGAATGGAGGAAGACTTATGAAGCGTTGAAACCAACAGGAAAAAAATCCATCCTTTTTATAATGACTGACGATACGAAGAATTGTGATGAAGTGGCAGAATATTTGGAAAAAACATTTCAAGATTTAAAAGGCGCAGTTTTAACAATTCATACAAATAAAAGCGGAGATATATCGGAAAAAGTTTCAGGAAAAGATGAAAAGGAACTTATAAAATTACGTGAACAAGCAAACGATATTGATAGCAACGATAGTCCATTTAAAGCTATAATCTCTGTCCTTATGCTTAAAGAGGGTTGGGATGTGAAGAATGTGACTACAATTGTTGGATTGAGGGCATATTCATCTACTGCTAACATTTTGCCAGAGCAAACATTAGGAAGAGGTTTGCGTAGAATGTATTTTGGAAGAAATGATATTGAAGAATATGTGAGTATTATCGGAACCCCTGCATTTATGGATTTTGTTAAGTCTATAAATAGCGAAGGTGTTATTTTGGATAAGAAAGCGATGGATGTTGGAACTAAGCCAATCACTCCTATTGTTATTGAGATTGATAATGAAAATGTTAAAAAGGATATTGCGAAATTAGACATCGAGCTTCCAATTCTTACCCCAAGAATTCAGAGAGAATACAAAAATTTGCATACATTGAATGTTGCCAACTTTCCCCATACTAAATTGAAAATCAAGGAATTTTCTGAACAGGAAAAGAAGGAGATTGTTTTTCAAGAAGTTGTGGATGGTAAAATTCATCACAAAACAGTTTTAGATTCTGAAATTGAGCCGAACTATCAAAGTGCTGTCGGATTTTTTGCTCAAACAATAATGAGGGATATGAGAATGTTTGGTTGCTATGATATTTTATTTGAAAAAGTTAAGGAATTTGTGCGAGATTATCTTTTTGAGAAACAAGTTAATCTTGAAGACCTGAATGTGTTGAGAAACTTATCTGAACTTGAAGCCATCAAAACTATCAGGGAAACTTTCAAAAAAGAAATAAATGCTCTCACTATTGAAGACAAGGGAGATGCTGAAATAAAAAATTACATAAAGATAAGTAGTAGTCGTCCATTTGTGGTTACGGATAGGTCGTATCTTATTCCCAAGAAAAGTGTTTTCAATAAAATCGTGGGCGACAGCAACTTCGAATTGGAGTTTTCTGATTTTCTTGAGAAAAGTGACGATGTGATTTCATTTGCGAAAAATTACTTTGAAATTCACTTCAAAATTGATTATAAGAACGCTGATGGTTCAATCTCATATTACTATCCCGACTTCTTTGTAAAAAAAGATGACAAAACCGTCTATATTATTGAAACCAAGGGCAGGGAAGATTTAGATGACCCATTGAAAATCGCACGCTTGAAGCAGTGGTGTGAAGATGCAAATGATAGGCAGAAAAAGATTGAATATAAGATGTTGTATGTTAAACAGGAGGAGTGGGATAAATATAAACCAAACAAACTTAGTGATATTGAGTCTTGGTGAAAGAGTGGATGATGTTTGGGTTAGTTCTAGTGGAGAACTAATGATTGTGGATTATAAAGCGACTTCAAAAAATGGAGAAGTTAGCTTAGATGCTGATTGGCAGATTGGATATAAAAGACAGATGGAGATTTATTAGTGGCTTTTCAGAAAAAATGGGTTCAAAGTTTCCAAGACTGGATATTTCGTCTATTGCAATGGAGATGCTGACAAGGAAGCCTTTGATGGCAAGCTGGAGTTTGATATAAAAGTTATTCCATATAAGTTGGATGATAGTTGGGTAGAAAACACATTGGCAGATGCAAAAAAGTGTCTAATGAGTTCTGAAATACCAAAAGCATCAGATGATTGCGATTATTGCAATTATGTTAAGGCAGTGAATAGTGTGGAAAAACGTAAATAATTTAGAGTAGTCATTTAAGGAGGCTTAAAACGGGGAATACCCTGTTTTTTTGTTGACAATCAGTGTAGTTATGTTAGAATTAGGTAAGTTAATACTATAACCTAACAATAAAAATGAATAATAATGAACTTTTAACGCTTAAAAAAGCTTGCAAATTGCTCAATTGCCATCCTAACACACTTCGTAAGTGGGCTGATGATGGCAAAGTTCAGGCAATTAGATTTGGAAAAAGAGGCGATAGACGCTTCAGGACACAGGATATTGTAAAAAGTATGCAGGAACCAATCGCAGAAAAAGAACAAGAGATTCATTACGAGAAAGAGAATGAAGTTCTAATACCATTACGTGGGATAGCCTCGTGCGGAACCCCAGAATTTTATGCTCAGGACAATATTGATGATTATATAAGTGTTAGTAGGAGTCTTATTAAGGATGAGCGAGATAGATATTATTTTCTCCGTGCTTCGGGAACGTCAATGCTTCAGGCTGGGATAAGCGATTCATCCTTTGTTTTAGTTTTTCAAAAAGATTATTACGAAAATGGCGATGATGTTGTTGCGGTGCTTGATGGAACTGCTTGTATTAAAAGATTTTATAAGGGTAAATCCGCTCTAATGCTAATGCCCGTGACAAATGACGAATCTCATAAACCTATTGTAACTAATGAGAATGTCCACATAGCCGGGAAAGTAGTTTGCTCAATTCCAGTTCCGAACAGTGATGAAATTCAATATATCCCTGTTTTTTAAATATCTTCCAGCTGGGCTGGCTTTGATATACATAATCATTAAAGAAAAACCAAATGGCAAAGATAAAAACGGTTCACCGTAGTTCTGTCAGTGGTAGGTTTGTCAAAAAAGGACAAGTAAAAAAAAGTCCTCGCACAACCGAGACTGAACGCATTCGCACAAGTCGATGTAAATAAAAAGAGCGACCGAGATTGCTTTGGAAGGTGGTCTCGGTCACCCTCTCTAACTAACCTAATTATATCACAAAAAATGGAAAGCGAAAAACATAATTCTCTCGTAAGAGAATTGGCAAGTATTTTTGGGAAAAATGGATTCAATGTTTATGCAGTTGATGGAGTAACAGTGAAATGTCCTAGTGCTGTAGAAAATAACAATAATATAGGAGATTGCCAAAACAAAATTCCTGATATTGAGGCTTATGACGAACTTAATAAAAGAGTAATTAGGGGAGAAGCAAAGATAGGCAATGGGGATATTGAGTCTGAACATTCAATAACTCAATATAAATTATTTTCAAGCTTGAATAAAAATGGCGTTAATTCTTGGGTATATATTATTATCCCGCAAGGAGAAAAAATGTTTCTTGAAAAAGTCTTAGCTGAAAATGTGTTACAGAAGTTTCTAGATAATATTGGAATCATTGAATCTGCTAATTATTAGAACTCAAAGATGAAACTTATAAGTTACAGCTTAATAAACTCTATAAAAAAAATTATTCTTTCAATTTTTCCTATTAAAGTTACCAACAGTAATAATAGGAAAATTATTAACAAAAAAATATATGACAAAAGTAACAAAACCGAACAAAGAATTTTGGGGAACAGAAAAACAACCAGCATTTCTGAAAATAAGCCCGAATGTAAATGAGGTAAACGAAGGTGCTTACAAAGTATCGTTGCGTAAAGATAAAAATCAGAAAAAGGAAAAAACAAAGAAAGAGTAGGCTGTATATCGGCTCAGATTGGGAAATATAACTAAGAGATTAGATATTTTGTGTATGTTATTAAAAAGCATAACAATTAAAAACTTCAGATGTTATGATAATGAGGGAATTGTTGTTGATTTCTGCGATAGCGAATCCGTAGCATCTATAATTGGCAGAAATGGAAGTGGCAAGACTTCTATTTTAGATGCGATAAACTTTTTATTTGGACAGGATTATCTTCCCACAAAAATATGTGAAAGAGATTTTCATTGTGATGCGTCTGGAATTAAAGATAAAATTGTTATTGAAGGGGAGACGGTCAATCCATTTTTTACGAGTATTGATGTGATATCAGAAAAACAAATTTCTCATACAATCCTTGTCCCGTGCAATAAAGTGAGATTAACCATCAAAAGAAGAGAAAAGCAAGAAAAAATACTCGATGATGCTTATACAATAAATAAAGAAGTTATTCCGCTAACTGGAATAATTGGACAAGAAATATATGCTAGTCTAAAATCGAAGGCATATGAAGTTTCTTCAATTGAAAAAATAGATGGTGTTGATGATATCGAAGAGTTAAAAAAATTAGTAAAAGAATGTTGTTTGGGCAATGCTACAAAAGTTGACTTTGATAATACTGGAGGCGGATTTTATAGTGTAAATTTTAAATTAAAAAATGGAGGAGAACGTTCAGCAGATTTTCCTGCGTTTTCTCTGTCATTCAATCTCAGTAGATTAAAAAATTTCCCAAAAGTTTATTATTTAACAAAGAATAGAGACAAGGATGTCTCTGGAGACTATTCATTTGTAAGTAAAATTTTAGGTGATTTGCATTGGAAATGGAAAAGACAATCAGAAAAGAAGACGAATTTTAGTGATATAGCTGAAAAATATGAAACATTAGCGCAGAACTTGAGGGGAATAGTTGATGAAAAAAGTACTTTAATTAAAACAGTCAATCGAATCATTAAGGACGTATGTTCTGTTGATATTGAAGCGCAAATTGATTTCATTGATTTGGAGCAACCCTATAAGTCAGCTTTTATTGCAAAAAAAGAACAGAACAAATTATTATTGCCAGAAAACCTTGGTTCTGGATTTAATATCATTGTATCTTATGCACTGTTTAATTATGTAGCGAGTTTAGAAAAAGTGCCGATAATTCTACTAATTGACGAACCAGAATTACATCTTCACGTTGACTGGCAATTGAAAATGTATAATATATTTTCGGAGCAGAAAAATTTGCATATAATTTATTCAACCCAATCAGAAAATTTTATATCACTGAGAAACTGGAAGCAAATAAAGCTAGTTCAGAAAAGAAAGATATATCCAGAAAAAGACAAGCTATTACAAAAAGAAGTCGCAACCAACGGCAATGAGTATAGGATGGAAGAATACCTAGATAGTTATGCCAAAAGATGCTTAGATGTTAGTTTGATTTTAAGAGGAAATCTAGAGATATTTTTTACAGAAAAAATAATAATAGTTGAGGGTCCAGGGGATAAATATGCATTGCCAAAACTTTTAAATCTAATCGGCTGTAATGTTGATAAATACTCAGTATCAATTATCCCAGTTTGGGGAAAGAGTAAATTAAAGGTATATCAAATGATTTGCAAGGCATTTGATTTAAATTACTTCACCATATTCGATGGAGACGCTGGAGCTAGTCATACTGATTCTAATAATAATGAGAAAGAAAATAACGCATTAAAACTAGGCTCCCAAGATGAAAAATATGTTATGTTCTCAACGAGCCTTGAAAAACTTCTTGGAGTTTCTGGTTTAAGCGGGGATACTAAATTTCAACGATTGATAAAAATAATTGATGAGCTTAAATCGATTGATGGATTAAATAGCGAAGTAGTAGATGCAATTACTAAAATAAAGGCGTATATGGAAATGGCATAATAGACGGTGCATAACTCGATTTGACTTAATCCACACGCAAGCTAACATTGGACAAACCATAAAATCCAATGTTATTTTTTAAAAAACAAAATTCAATAAAATTTAGCGAAGCTGGTAAAAAATATCTGGATTATTGTGAATTGGAAAAGGAGATGAGTCCTGCTTCAATTTATGAATACAGTAAAGTTATAAGATGGACAGTTGAAATACTTGGGGATTTTGAAGTTGGAAAAATGAGTGAAGAACACATTGCAAAACTCAAGAAAGAATATAACAGACGAGAATTGAAACCAACTACAAGAGCCCATAACTTATCTGTTATCAGAGAAGCGTTGAGATTTTGTCAGGATGAATTGCATATTAAGGTAATGGATTTTGAAAAAATAAAAAGACCAAAGATTCCAAAAAGAAGAGTTGACTATCTCACAGAAGAAGAACTGAAAAAGTTTTTTGATTCAATCGGAAAACGCAGTATCAGAGATTTTAGATTCAGAGCGTTTGTTTCAGTCCTTATTTCAACAGGTTGTCGCATCAGTGAAGCATTGAATTTGAAAATTCAAGATATGGATTGGGAGAAAAAAGAAGTGACTATTGTTGGTAAAGGCAACAAACAAAGAAAATTATATTTTACAGACTGGTCATTGAAATGTATCAGGGAATATATTGAAAAAAGAGGCTATGAAGGAAAATTTATTTTTGTGGCTGAAAGTAAGGCAAATCGCTGGGATAGAAATGATGCCCAGCGGAATTTCAGAAATTACCGCAGGAAACTAGGATTATCCGCAAGCTTCACTGCTCACACAATTCGTCACAGCTTCGCTACGCTTCTTATGAAAAAAGGTGTCAGTCTCGGACATATTCAAGTTTTGCTCGGACATTCAGACATCCAAACCACCAGCAAGCACTATCTGGGAATTTTGAGTGATGACGAAGCTAAGCAGGCTCACGAAAAGGGGATGAATATGGATAATTGGGTATAATTTTACAATAATCTCATCCTATGGTTGGTTATATAAAAAAGTCTAATTTTATTATATAGGAACAGGTATATGTTATAAAATATCAATATTCTATTACATATACCGAATGAAATGGACAAGACGTTGTTATATGAAATTTGCAAATTTTTAACATATATGCTAAGATAATGCATATAAATAGCCACTAATCAAGTCTAAATGTTAATCATATGAGTTCAAAGGATAATATTTTAGCCCAACTAAATAGAGGTGGTAAGGAGATATACACTTTTACAGAGATTCGGAGTATTGTTAATGACCTTAGTCAGGGAACTGTTCGGAAGGTCTTATCGGAATTATCAAAGGAAAATCGGCTTATTCGATTAAAAAGAGAAGTGTATTTGTATGTGCCCGAGGGATATCAGGAAAACTGGACAGCCAGTAATTTTTGGATTGGAGCTAACTTGGTTCAACCCTATGCGGTATCTTTTTGGTCAGCCTTGAATCATTGGGGATTAACGGAGCAATTACCTAAGCGAACATATATTCAAACTAATAAGGGTATTGTAAACTATTCCAAGAATATATTAGGAAGCGAATATCAGTTTATTAGACTTAATTCGAAGAGATTTTTTGGCATTACGCAAATCTGGGTAGCCAATCACCAAGTTAATATTACTGACCAAGAAAAGACGCTAGTAGACTGTTTGGCTTTTCCTGCTTATTGTGGTGGAATCAGCGAGGTCATAAAGGGGCTGTATAATTTTTATCAAACTAACCAATCAAAAAATCTAATTGACTATGCCAATAAGATGGGACAACCAGTTCTTAAGAGGCTAGGATATTTACTAGAAATTTTAGAAGTTTCCAATAAGGAAGAACTGGATAAAATAAAGAGTTTTATAACTAACCCAAATCCAGTGGTTTTGGAACCGTTATTGCCAGCTGAAAATTCACAATGGAATTCTAAGTGGAAGTTGAATGTAAATATTGTCAAAGAAGATTTATTAAATTGGAAAACTACATAAAAATAATATGATTACACGAGATGAAGTCTATCAAAAAGCAGCCCAAGCAAAAGTCGACCCCAGCATAATCGAAAAAGATTATCACTTGGGTGTGGCTCTGAAAATTATCGCAGAAAATCCAGCAACTAAAGACTGGGTTTTTCGTGGTGGCACTGCTCTCAAAAAATGCTACTTCACCGAATATCGCTTTTCTGAAGATTTGGACTTCACTCTATTCAATCGAAATTTAAAAACTGAAGAAGAAGTTAAGACAGTCTTAGAACAGATTTGCAATATTGCTAACCAGCAATTTGGCACAACACTGGAATTTTTTAGTGTAAAACAAGAGCGAGAGGATTATGGTGAGGAAGCTTTCAAGGGAACGATGCATTTTCAAAGTGTTAAGGGAAAATCGAAAATAAAAATAGACCTTTCTTTTGTGGACAAACTTTTTACTACTCCAGCAGAGCAAGAAATTTTCCATCCATATTCTGATATTGACATCTTTGGAAAACCAAGAATAGTAACAACCAAAATGGAGGAGATAATTATAGATAAACTGATGGCATCAGCCTCTATTCGAACTTATCCTAGAAGTCGAGATTTATTTGATATTTGGTATATTTCCGAAAACAAGAAGCTAGACTTGAAATTGATTAAAGATTCTTTTTTTGAAAAATGTGATTTTAGAAAAATTGATAAAGATTTGATTTATCAGATGGACAAAAAACATCTAGAGCAATTTAAGAAATATTGGGAGGCTCATCTGGTAACCTTGGTGGGGGATTTGCCAAAATTTGAAGAAGTGGTAGATGGAGTTATCGCTTATCGTGATGAAATATTTAATTAACAAAAATAAACTAAATAAACTAAATTCTTGACAAAAAAGATGCCAAGAGATATGATATTCCAGTGATGAAATTGATAGTATTTTGAAAATAATCCTTGTTTTTTGCGATTCTTCCCACGAATCACCTCCTTTCTAGGGAGAACCGATGAAATTCCAGAGTATTGCACATTAAAGACAATAGGCCTCAAAACCGTTGTTGTGCAGTATGGATTTCATCCGACGGTCGACCCCGATTTATCGGGGAACGTCAATGCCCAGCAGAGCTATATGAATCTGCAGTGTCTTTTAGTACAGGACATGATAGACTCTTGGACTAATCGCATAAGATTGTGAAACTTATTACTTTGCTTGAACATACGCAGGAACACCTTAAATGGTGTTTTTTGTGTTGGCTTTGACAGGAAATGAGTCAATTCCAGGGAGAGTTTTTCAGCAGTTTTAGTCCACCGCTCCGCTTTCTATTTTCAGAAAACAAAAACAGCCTCTTGTTGAGACTGTTTTTTTGAAAGTGTTTTTATTGGCTGATTTTAACTGCCACAGTGTGAACTATTTCGTTATTGAAATAGATATTCAATTCAAAATCTCCAACTGTTCCCATCGGAACTCCAAAACCAGTTCCAGTTGAACCGTTGCCGACTTTCATTTTATTGCCAGCTGAAGACATTGTGATTTCTCCAGTAGTGGAATTTATCAATTCATAATATATTTCTCCAGTCACGCCAGCCTTGGGGTCAACATCAATTTCTATGGCATCGGTGGTGGCGTTGAATTCAGTGGCTGGAACAGGGATATTTTTCAGACTTGGAGGCATTCCAGCTTTCATTTTGGCAATAGTGATTTTAGTGAAATATTTTGAATATGATGGAGGGTTGGAACAAACTGATTTTACGCAATAAAGCCCAGTATTACAATCTTTGTATGTCGCACAAACCGAGCTAACCTTTCCTGACGAACATTTATTACTAACGCATTTTAGTCCAGTCTGACAATTTGCGTCAGCAGTGCAGGTTCCTCCTTCTGCATTCAAAGCTACTTTCTTCTCTTGAGTTGGATTGCCAGTCTGGGTTTTTGTGGAGGTTTGAGTTCCGCAACCAGCCAAAAGCAACACCACAAAAGAAGCTACTCCTATAAAAATGTATTTTTTCATAATTCACCTTCCTTCCTATTTTTAATATTTGTTTTGGTTGATTTTATTATATCACACAAAGAACTTATCGAAAAACCATCAAATTTATTATTATGGTATTATAGACGAAGTTAGAAAAATGTCAAAGAATATGAGATTGCTAAAATAATGACATTCTGATATTCTGCAGAAATACGGAATGTTTTCAAATTAAGCAATAAAATCATGAAAAGAATTTTGATATTAATATCTTGTGGGGCGGGGAAGTCGACGCTATCAGTATTAATGCAGAAATAATGCGTTAATATTATCAATATTTGATATAAATTAACGATATATTGACATAAAATCGTTAATAATGTATAATTAGTGCATAATATTAACGTGAAAAATATGCCAATTGCAAACCTAGTCAAAAAACGTATCCAAGATCTCAAACAAGAATATGATAAATTGAAAAAAGGCAAAGAGTCGCTCTTGGCGCTGATTGATGAAGCTGAAATTCCAGAGTCTGTTTATAATTCCAATGCGATTGAAAATTCAACGCTAACTCTCAAAGAAACGGAAAAGATTCTTTTGGAAATGGAAGTTTCGCGAGATGTGAGCGTGCGAGAGGTGTATGAAGCAAAAAATTTATCCAGGGTTATTAACTATATCCGAGATAAATCCAAGGAAAAGGAAATTGACAGAGAAACAATTTTACTTCTTCACCAAATGCTTATTGGTGGAATTAATGATAAAATTGCTGGACAATTTAGGAAGCCAGGTGAATATGTGAGGGTTGGAACTCATATTGCGCCGTCTCCAGAAAAAGTTGAGTTAATGATCACAATGATACTTGATTACTACGCGAATAATTTAGATAAATATTTTGTAGACAAAATTGCTAAATTTCATTTGGACTTTGAAACTGTTCATCCTTTTTGCGATGGCAATGGAAGAATTGGTCGAGTGCTTATGAATTATCAACTAATGAGGTTCGGTTTACCGGTTGTTATTATTCGAGACAAAGAAAAGGCGCAATATTATAAGTCATTCGGAGAATATAGAATAAGCGGGAAAACAAAGACAATGGAAAAAGTTATTGCTCTTGCGCTTATAGAATCCTTGCACAAAAGAATAACATATCTAAAAGGAGAGGAGATTGTAAAATTATCTGATTATGCAAAAAAGAATATTAAGTCTGTGAACGCACTGCTCAACTCCGCTCGTCGTCAAAGCATCCCAGCCTTTAGAGAAAAGGGCGTCTGGAAAATAAGTGCTGTTTTTGAGGGGAAAAATAATTAGGGTGGTAAAAATTAAAGTATGAAAAAAATTCTAATATTAGGATCTTGCGGGGCGGGGAAGTCGACGCTTGCTAGAAAAATGCAAAGTATTTTGGATATAGAAATTATTCATCTCGATCAACATTACTGGAAGCCTAATTGGACAAAAACTGAAAGTGAAGAATGGGAAAAGAAAGTCGAAGAACTTATTAAAGGCGAACGATGGATTATCGATGGAAATTATCGAAGTACTTTGGATATTCGTTTACCTCAATCTGACACTGTAATTTGGCTGGATTTTCCTCGTATGACTTGTCTTAGACGACTGCTAAAGCGAAGACTCAAAAAAAATCGAGTGGATGAAATTTCCGGTTGTAAAGAAAGAATATCTTTCAATTTATTGAAATGGGTTTTATGGAAATTCCCAAGGGATAACAGAAAAGATATAATCAAAAGACTTGAAACTATTAGAAAAGAAAAGAACGTTTTTGTTTTGAAATCGGATAGGGATGTGGATGAGTTTTTGAATAAGCTTAAGAAATAGTGCTATAATAGACACATCGAATTTGACGCCAGAGGAGGTGGCGGAGGGAGTTGTGAATTTAATAATAATTTAAAAAATAATTTATGGATTGGATATCGATTATTTTGATGGTTGGAGGTTTGTGTTTGTTTGAGATAATTAGTAGCATCGACAACGCAATTGTCAATGCGGAGGTTTTGTCGACGATGGGGCAAAGGGCTCGCAAATGGTTTTTGCTTTGGGGACTTTTGTTTGCGGTTTTTGTGGTGCGAGGACTTTTGCCTTGGATGATTGTTTGGGCAGCCACTCCAAGCTTGGGATTTTTGGGATCGCTTACCGCCACTTTCAGCAATGATCCAAAAGTAATTGAAGCGATTGAACTTTCTGCGCCGATTCTTTTGTCTGGTGGTGGAGTTTTTTTGATTTTTCTTTTCTTTCATTGGTTGTTTATCGAACCGAAAAACTATGGGCTCAAAGGAGAAAGATTTTTTCATTCGCAAGGAATGTGGTTTTATGCGGTTGTTTCAATTTTGCTCACAACTATTGTGTGGTTTGCGATGAAAATAAATCCAATGATGGCTTTTGGCGCAGTAGTTGGCTCAACGGCCTTTTTCATCACGCACGGCTTCAAGCAAAATGCTGAGCAAAGAGAAAAACAATTAATAGGCAACAGTCGCGGTTTGTCAGATATAAGCAAAATTTTGTATTTGGAAGTCATTGACACAACTTTTTCCATCGATGGAGTGCTTGGGGCGTTTGCCTTTACACTATCTGTGCCACTTATCATAATTGGTAATGGTTTGGGCGCCTTGGTGCTTCGTCAACTCACTGTTGGCAACATTGATCGAATCAAAAAATATGCCTATCTCAAGAACGGTGCGATGTACTCTATTTTGTTTCTCGGCGCAATTATGCTAGCGGACAGTTTCGGCGTGCATATTCCGAGTTGGGTTTCGCCCATGACAACTTTTGGCGTAGTCGGATATTTCTTCTGGAAATCTAAAATTGAACTAAGAAAAGCTCAATAATTTTATGATAAACAAACAAATTGAAGAATTGGAAAAAATTCTCAAAAATAATTTTGAGGGTGATGCGCTGGCGATGAAATTTTTGGAAAGAATTGAAGAAGGGAAAATAACTAGAGATGAAAATCCCAAGTCGCATGTTTGCGCTTATTTTGCGACGTATGATCCAATTGCCAAACAAGTTTTTATCGGGCATCATAAAAAATCTGGATTTTGGCTTTTCAATGGTGGACATATTGATGAAGGAGAAACAATGAGAGAAACTTTAATTCGAGAAATGAAAGAGGAATGGGGACTGGACGCCAATGATTTTGCAATTAAACCACCCGCTCTTTTGACGATTACGGAAATTGACAATCCGACCAAACAACCTTGCAGAATCCATTATGATTTGTGGAATTTTATCGCTGTGGACAAAAATATTTTTCATCCAGTAGAAGAAAATTTATTGGAAGAATTCCACGAAGCCGGCTGGAAAACCTTGGAAGAGGCGAGGGAATTAATAAAAGACAAAAATACATTGTTGGCGATTGAATTTGTGGAGAAAAATTATTTTGATTAGAAAAATTTTATTAATAAATGCGCAAATAAAAACCATCCCGAGTACTCGGGATGGTTTTTTGTCTAAATTTGAGAGTCGGAATTATTTAGTTGTTGCAGGAAAGGCAGAGCGCAATTCAGCCTTGGCATCCTCGACAGTTTTTTTGAAAGTTTCGAGGATAGCGGTTACTTCACTTTTCTTGGCGTCTTTCAATGTCTTTATCTCAGCGTTGAACTCTTCGCGGTTTCTTTCTCTGTTTTGAAATGTTTCGCGCGCTTGTTGCATTTGCGTGCGATATGATTCGCGAATTGTTTTGGCGTCTTTGCCGGCAGAGCAATCAGATTGAACTTGACTAGTGATTGAAGCAACCGCATTTTTATAACTAGCTATTTGTGCATCAATTTCTGATTTTCTTTCATTGTTTCGAGTTTGAATTTCGGCGCGAAGTTGAGTGAGAGTTGCGTCAATCGCATCATTTTTGGTTTTCACCGCAGTTTGCACAGTTGCAATGAATTTTTCCACAGCTGTTTTTTGTTCATCAGTTCCAGCTTTGGTGCGAAGCTTTTCCCAATTAGCTGTTTTTGTCGCTTCCCACTTAGCTCTGCGTTCAGTTCTTTTGGCAGTTCTTTGCGCGACGCGCTCATCGATGCTGGCCTGAGTTTCGGTTCTTTTTTGCGTTAGTTTAGCAATTCTTTCAGTCAATCGATTTTGAATTTGCTCAGCTTGATTTGAAATCATGGCGCAAGTTTTTTCCGTTTTGTTGGTTTGAATTTCTTCTTTTTTGGCATCTTTGGCTTCTTGTATCTCAGCTTTTTTGGCGTCTCGGGCTTCTTGCGAAGGAGCGTTTCCCACGGCCAAAGAAACTGAAGGAAAAATAAATGTGAGTGCGAGAAAAGCAATCAAAGAAATTTTAGATAGTTTTTTATAATTCATTGTCGTTGTATAAATTATTAATTTGATCAATTTCTCCTTCGTCAGAAAGCGCTAGGTCGATATCAGCAAATTCTGAGTCAAGATCATTGTCAGACAGTACATCATTTATTGTCGTGTTAATTGAGGCATCAGTTTGTTTGTCTCCAATTACTGCAGTTGTAGTGGTGATGGCTACGTCCTTGGCAATGGTTTTTGCTTTTGGAGTGGTTACAATTTTACCTGGGATGTTTTTGCTAGAGTTGAAAACAACAACTCCAACAACTAACAATACAAAAATTCCCAAAGCCGAGATGATTATTTTTGATTTTTGATTCATGATGATTAAATTATTAATTAAATTATTAAGAGTTTCAAACGCGGGTAATCGACCGAGCCCTGAGTTGAATAACTCAAGATACTAAATATATTATACCCTAATTAATAATATAATCAAAGGGCTAGACATATATTTGCTTTGTATAAAGCCTAAAATACTAGGGGGCTAATTAATCTTGACAAAAGTGTGAAAATATGCTAGAGTTATAGGTTATATAAAATAAGAAACTAATCATTAAGTATAAAATTATGAATATGTCTGGATTTATTATCGCTGTGATTTCTATCATCCTTGCATTTGGAATTATCTATAAAATGGAAACGATGGGAAAATAATACTAAAAAAATATACAATTTTTTTAAAACTGTCCCTGAAGGACAGTTTTTTGATTTTTATTTGGAATAATTATTCTTTTATGCTAGTATTAGTATAGGGAAAATGATCTCTATGTTTTAATTTTTAATTTTAAATTTATGAAAATAAAAGAAATTATGTCTAAAGATGTAATTTCCGTGAAAGAGGATACTCCTATTTCGGAAATTGCGCAGATTATGTCAAAAGAAAAAATTCATGCAGTGCCAGTGCTAGACGCGGAGGACAAAGTTCTGGGAATTATCACCGAAACGGATTTTTTCACCAAGGATTCTTCTAACATGGTTTATATGCCATCAATGATTGATTTTATCAATAGTGGAAAAATGAAATATGGCGAAGGAGAAAAAGAAGCTATGCACGCTGTGCTTCATGCTACTGCCAAAGACATTATGAGTAGTAAATGTGAAAATGTCTCGCCGGAAATGGAAGTGGAAGATTTTGTGAAACTAATCAAAGAAAGAAGTTTCAATTCCTATCCTGTCACAGATGCGGATGGAGTGTTAATTGGTATAATCACTGTGGCTGATGCGATCAAACTTTTATAATCGATGAGAAATAAAAAAATATCAGTCATTATCCCTTGTTACAATGGCGGAAAATTCATTCGTCAAAATGTTGAAAAGATAAATGACCATTTGGAAAATAATTTTTTAGATTATGAAATTATCATTGTTAATGATGGTAGTTTTGACAACACGCGAGAAGAAATTTTGCAAGCCAAAAAGAATTTGCCAAAGCTGATTTTAGTTGACAATAAAATCAATTCCGGCAAGGGGCATGCAGTTAAGAGTGGAATCTTGAAAAGTCGTTACGAGACAGTCATGTTTTTGGACGCCGATTTGGCCATTCCTATTGAAAGCTTGGAAAATTTTATCGAAGCATTAAATGATGGATTTGACATCGCCATTGCTTCGAGATTTGTGCCAGGATTGAAAGTGACCAAGCCAGTGCTTTGGTATCGTCAATTTATGGAAAAGATTTTTCGACTTTTACGCATGGCAATTACCAACAACTATTCAATTCAAGATACGCAATGCGGTTTTAAGGTTTTTTCTCGAGAAACGGCCATGAAAATTTTTCCTTTGATGACTATAGATCGATTTGCTTTTGACGCGGAAGTTATTTTTATCGCTGTCAAAAATGGATACCGGATAAAAGAATTACCGATAGTTTTGCAAAATCCAACAGAAAGTAGTATTCGAATATATCGCGATTCGTTCAATATGCTAGTTGATCTAATTCGTATCAGAACGAACTATTTTTCGGGGAAATATGCAGTCAAAATTTCGGTTGACAAAGACTAAGATATAAATTATAATATAGGCAAAAGAAGAAGAGGATTAGATAGCTCGGTCGATCTTTCTTTCATCCTTAGATTCTTGGAAATAATTCCGATTAAATATCGGATAAATAATACTTAATTTTCAGTACACACATATGGCAGAACAAGCAACCGACAAAGATTTCGTAGAATACGTCGTTAAACAAATTGTAAACCACCCGGAAGATGTGAAAGTTGACCGAAAAATTGATGAAATGGGAGTACTCATAACTTTGGATGTAAATGCCGAAGATATGGGAATGATCATTGGACGAGAAGGCGCTACAGCTAAAGCTCTTCGAACACTCCTTCGAGTTATCGGAGCGCGAAACAATGCTCGCGTTAATTTGAAAATCAATGAACCAGAAGGAAGTGAAAGAAGAATGGATGCAGGATCAACTGGACGAAAAACTATTGATGAAGTAGTTGGTGATATCAAAATATAGTTATCCATCTTTGATGGACCGGCACTACGAACGCCGGACATGCGAATAATTTGTGTTTATATTTATAGAAAGACTCTGCACTTGCGGGGTCTTTTTTGTTTAGTTTTAATATGGTATTATATAACCGATGCGAAACTACCCGCCTCGACTCGCGGAGGCCGCTTGTCGACGCGAGGCGGGCGAATTAAATGCGAATCTACGAAATTAAATTGTATGAAGTTTGATATTATTACAATCTTTCCACAAATATTTGACTCTTATTTTGGCGAGTCAATTTTAGCGCGGGCGCAGAAAAATAAATTAATTAAGATTAAAATTCATAATCTTCGTGATTATACTACTGACAAACATCAGACTGTGGACGACACGCCGTACGGCGGTGGCGCCGGAATGGTGATGAAAGTAGAGCCAATTTACAAATGTTTAAAATCGATAAAAAAACCAAAAAAAACTCGGATAATATTATTTTCAGCTAAAGGGAAGAAATATACCCAAAGCGATGCTAAGCGTTTATCAAAATATGACAATCTGATTTTTGTTTGTGGGCGGTATGAGGGTGTGGATGAGCGAGTAGCTCAGAATTTAGTGGAGGAAGAAATTTCTATTGGTGATTATGTTCTGACTGGCGGAGAAATTCCAGCGATGATAGTAGTCGACAGTATCTCTAGATTACTCCCGGGAGTTTTGGGAAACAGTGAAAGCGCAAAGGACGAATCACATAGCAGTGAAGGTTATCTGGAATATCCGCAATATACTAAACCAGAAGTTTTTTCGGTTTCCAAAAAAGAATGGAAAGTGCCAACAATTTTATTGTCAGGTAATCATAAAAAAATAACAGAATGGAGAAAAGAAAAGTCGACCTGCCTCATCAGCAGGCAGGAAACCAAATAGATTCAAAATTATTGTCAACCATTCTAATTTTGATTGTTTTTGGCTTGGTTATGATTGCTTCGGCTGGAATTTCATATTCACGCTCTCGTTTTGGCGACTCATATTATTTTTTCAAGCATCAACTAATTTACGGGGTCATGCCAGGGCTTGTGGCCTTGTATGTTATGCAAAAAATAAATTATAAATTTTGGAAAAAAATATCATTGTTATTTTTTATTGTGAGTATAATTTGCTTGATTTTAGTTTTTGTCCCAAATTTTGGTTCAAAAATATATGGCGCTAGTCGCTGGCTTCGGCTGGGGTCTTTTTCTTTTCAGCCTTCGGAAATGTTGAAATTGTCGATCATTATTTATCTTTCAGCATGGCTCGAAAGTCGATCGGATAAGGTGAAAGATTTCTATGAGGGGCTGGTGCCATTTCTCATTGTGCTTGGTGCCGTGAGCTTTCTCTTGATCAAACAGCCGGACGTTGGAACGCTAGGAGTAATAATACTAATTTCAATTTCGATCTTTTTTGTTTCCGGCGCCAAAATTTCGCATATGTTTTTTATGGGAATATCTGGACTTATGGCTCTTGGGATAATTGTCAAAATGGAATCATATCGCATGGACAGATTTTTAGTTTTTCTTCATCCGGAATTAGATCCACGCGGAGTAGGTTATCAAATTAATCAGGCGCTCTTGGCGATTGGAACAGGCGGGATTTTTGGTGTAGGATTAGGACATAGCTTGCAAAAATTCAATTATCTGCCTGAGCCAGTGGGGGATTCTATTTTTGCTATAATAGCTGAAGAGCTAGGAATTTTAGGTGCCGGTTTTTTGATTTGTTTGTTTGTGTATCTGGCGATAAGAGCTCTGAAAATTGCCAATAATGCCCCGGATAATTTTGGAAAATTTATGGCAGTGGGAATAATTGCTTGGATAATTTTTCAAGCTTTCATAAACATTGCAGCCATTTCCGGACTTATTCCGCTCACGGGAATTCCCTTGCCCTTTATCAGCTACGGCGGAACTTCAATTATTTTCCTCATGTCAGCCGCCGGAATTCTTTTGAATATTTCAAAGCATTCTAATAATGATTAAAAAATAATAAGGAGTTAGTGAGGTGTACGAAAAAATCGTACAACTGAATTTAAAAAAACATATTTCGAAAATAATTTATTAAAATAAAATATATGAAAATAGTTCTAACGAGTGGTGATTCAGGTGGGCACATAATTCCCCTAATTGCTGTGGCGCGAAAAATAAAGGAAAAAGCTCTTGATACGGAGTTTATGTTTATTGGGCCCAATGGCAAATTAGAAAAAAGACTTATGGAGGCTGAAGGGATATCAATTAAGTCAGTTATGACGGGAAAGTTGAGACGATATTTTTCACTGAAAAATTTTGTTGATTTTTTTAGGATTCCAATGGGAGTTATTCAAGCTCTTTGGCATCTCCTTTGGTTTATGCCAGATGCAATTTTTTCTAAGGGTGGTTGTGCATCGCTCCCGGTTGTTATAGCTGGATGGGTATATCGAATCCCAGTTCTTATCCATGAGTCAGATGCTAAGCCAGGGATGGCCAATTCATTTTTGGCAAAATTTTCAACAAGAGTAGCCGTATCGTACCCAAGCGCAGAAAGCTATTTTCCGGCTGAGCAAGTTGTGATCACGGGAAGTCCTTTGCGAGATGACATCAATAAGGGCGACAAAGAAAATGCCATAAAAATTTTTTCTCTTTTGGAATCGAAGAAAACTATTTTTGTTTGGGGTGGTTCTCAAGGGGCAAAAGCCATTAATGACAAAATATTGGAAGTTCTGCCGGAGCTTTTGCGAAAATATCAAGTCATTCATCAAACTGGCGAGAATAATTTTGAAGAAGTAGTGAAAAGAGCTGGAGAGCTTGGGATAAAAAATGGGAGAGAAGGCTATCATGCTCTGTCTTTTATCGGGGAAGAAATGAAAGACATCTTAGCTGTAACGGATTTAGTAATTTCTCGCGCTGGTAGTTCTTCAATTTCCGAAATCGCCGCTAATGGAAAACCAGCCATTATAATTCCTCTTGAAAATTCAGGAAATGATCATCAAAGAATGAACGCTTATTCCATCGCGAAAATTGGTGGTTGTATAGTTTTGGAAGAAGGTAATTTAGGTGAGCATATGTTGCTTTTTAAAATTGATGAAATCATGAACAATGAGGAGCTTAGAAATAAATTATCAACTAACATAAAAGCTTTCTATCATCCTGACGCTGCTTTGAGAATTGCGGATGGGATAATTGGTATGATTAAATAATTAAAATTTTATGCCTGAACATTTTTCAAATTTTCCAAATGTTAACCAAATAAAAGTTCCAGAAAAAGAATCAGCTGAAGCTACGATTTTTCGTGCAGAAACAAATAAAGGAATACAAGAATTATTAAAAACAAACACAGATCTGAGAAGAGTAGCAGTTCTTTTGGGTGCAGAAAAATATTTGGAAGTTATTCAGACAAGAGGAACTTCTCCTACCTATCATTTTAATGTTAAATCTTTTGTGGATGATCAAATTGCCCAAAAAACATTTTTGAAATTACCAGGAGAATTTTTGAAAACAAATGAAGTTATTTTGCCACCTGATTCCGGAGAAATTATAATTGGTAGCGGAGAAGGGATCGATCCAAAAAAAATCATTCCACGAAGTCAATTTCTGGTAGAACTTTTGAGTGAAATGAATTTAGATTACAATGTTATCGAGGGAGAGAATTCTCCTAATATGATGCGACAACTGAGTTACTACGCTTTTATAATTCAAAAGATAAATAAATTAGCTTTGATTAACAATGAAGAGGGAAATGCTACATTTATTATCCATCAATTCGAAGGAGGATTTGAAGAGGCAAAAAATTATCTGGAAATGTCCAAAGAAGAATTGAAAGATCTACCGCAAGAAATTTTTTCTGAACTTATTTATCCAGGAGATAAGGAAAAATGGAAAATGGCGATGAAAGATTTTTTAGAGAATGGACCAAGAGTTGAAAACGAGTCATTAAGAGAAAAAAAAGAATATAGAAAATCCGAAAATATTTTGTCATTTAATGATGCTCGAGAAAAAATTAAAAGTTTGGGAATAAACAGCAGGAAGGATTATAGAGAAAAATATAAATTTTTTTCAGGACTTCCAAGTCATCCAGATTATGCTTATAAGGATGCAGGTTGGACAGATTGGACAGATTTTTTAAATAAGGAAAGAGAAAAGCAAAAATCAGAACAGCTTTTTTCTTTTGATGAAGCTAGAAATAAAGCCAGAGAACTTAAATTTACCAGCAGTCAAGACTATCAGGATGGATATAAAAAAGCTCTAGGCCTTCCAAGAAATCCAAATACAGTTTATAAAGATAAGGGATGGATAGATTGGGGGGATTTTTTAGGTACTGGCAGAGAGATGCGAACAATAAAAAAGATTCTATCATTCGAAGAAGCTCAAAAAAAAGTAAGAGAGATTGGGCTTAAGAGTTATGATGATTATAAATTAAGATATAAAGAATTCGCAGGTCTTCCTAGTGCACCAAACAATGCTTATCGAGATAAGGGTTGGAAAAATTGGACTAATTTTTTAGGAATGGAACAGGAGAGATTATCTTTTGAGAAATCTCGAGAAAAAGCGAGAGCATGTAAATTTAAAAATGTAGAGGATTATAAATCAAGATACAAGGATTTTTCAGGACTCTTATACAATCCGAACGAATCTTATAAAAAGGAAGGATGGATAGACTGGCTGGATTTTTTAGGAACAGAGAGAATGAAGCAACAAGCAGAGCATCTTTTATCTTTTGGAGAAGCGAGAATAAAAGCTAGAGAATATGGATTCAAGAGTGTAAAAGATTATGGATTGAGATATAAAAATGTTTTTGGACTTCCAGGCGATGCTAGTAAATTTTACAAAGATAAAGGATGGATAGATTGGGGAGACTTTTTAGGTACTGGCAGAGAGATGCGAACAACAAAAAAGATTCTATCCTTCGAAGAAGCTCAAAAAAAAGTACGAGAAATTGGATTTACTAGTCAGGATGATTATAAATCAAGATATAAAGAATTCGCAGATCTTCCTAGTTCGCCATATAATGCTTATCAAGATAAGGGTTGGAAAGGATGGGATGATTTTTTGGGTAAAAAATAATCTAAAAATATTATTATGAATTTAGAAAAAATAAAGAAAGCTTATGTGATTGGTATCAAAGGTTCAGGCGTGATTGCGGCGGTGGAATTTTTGCATTCTATGGGAGTGGAAGTTTTGGGCTCTGATACAAACGAGAAATTTTTCACTGATGAAATTTTGCAAAAACTTAATATCCCATATTTTGAAAAATTTGAAGTAAAAAATATTCCGTCCGATGTTGATCTGGTGGTTTATTCCACGGCTTATAATGAAAATAATAATTGTGAATTTCAGGAAGCGAAAAAAAGAAACTTGGAGATGATTAGTTACCCAGAAATTTTAGGCGAACTTTTTAATGAGAAATATGGTATTGCCGTCACGGGAACGCATGGCAAAACAACAACATCTGCAATGCTCGCACATATCTTGAAAGAGGTGGGGACTGATCCGAGTGCGATAATTGGTAGCAAAGTTATTGATTGGGGAGGCAATGCCCTAATTGGCAAAGGTGAGTTTTTTGTGATTGAAGCGGATGAATTTCAAAATAAATTGAGATTTTATAACCCAAAGGCTGTGGTTCTCACGAGCGTTGATTTTGATCATCCTGATTTTTTCCCAACCTTTGTTGATTACAAAAAAACATTCAAAGATTTTGTAGCGAGAATTCCTAGGGCTGGATTTTTGGTTGTCTGGGGGGATAGTGTGGATACCTTAGAAGTTTCAAAAGAAGCTACTTGCCCAGTTTTGACGTATGGATTTGGCGAAGAATGTGAATATCGAATTATAAGTAAAGAAATACAAAAATTTGAAGTTGAACATAATGGAAAAATTTTGGGAGAATTTGCAACTAAATTAATCGGCAAACACAATGTGTTAAATGCGGTGGCGGTGATTGCCGTTTGCCATAAATTAAATTTAGATTTAGAAAGAGCCAAAGAAGCGCTCAAAAATTTTCAAGGCACCAAAAGAAGGTTTGAATATATTGGAGAACGAAATGGAGCAATTCTAATTGATGATTATGGTCATCATCCTGAAGAACTCAAGGTGACATTGAAAGGTGCCCGTGAAATTTATCCCGAGAAAAATATTTGGGCGGTTTTTCATCCGCATTCATATTCAAGAACGGAAGCGCTCTTGCAAGAATTCTCACAATCTTTTGGCGACGCTGACCATGTGATTGTTTTGGATATTTATGGTTCGGCCCGAGAAAATAACGGAAAAGTAAATTCTGGTGATTTAGTGAAATTAATCAACAAATTTGATCGAGATAAGGCCGAGTATTTGAAAACAATCGATGACGCAGTGGAATTTTTGCAAGATAGAATTGGAGCAGATGATGTCGTCATCACCATCGGCGCCGGCAACGGCTGGGAAGTCGCCGAGAAATTAAAGGAAAAATAAAAAATAAAATTTAAATGCGAAAAACCGAATTTGCCAATGGCGAATATTACCACATATATAATCGCGGAGTAGATAAGCGGGAGGTTTTTTTGGGTGGAAAAGATTATGAGAGGTTTATTTTGGGGATGAATGAATTTAATGATGAAAAATTAGTTGGAAGTTTAAGGGATAAACAAAAGCAAGAGAAACAGAAGCTAAGCTTCGGGCTAGCCCGAAGCTTAGCTTCTGTTTCTCCTCTTGTAGAAATAGTGGCATATTGTTTAAATCCTAATCATTATCATTTTATGCTGAAACAATCAAAAAATAAGGGAGTGGAAAAATTTATGCATAGGATGGGCACTAGCTATACAAAATATTTTAATATTAAGCATGAAAGATCAGGATCTTTATTTCAGGGCCCTTTCAAATCCATTCACATCAACTCCAATGAATATCTTCTTCTGCTTTCGGCTTATGTGAATGCGAATCACGAAATTCATGGGTTCTTGGAAAAGGATTGGCCATATTCGAGCTTTTTGGATTATACTGGGAAGAGAGATGGAAAGTTGTGCAATAAGGAAATAATTTTGGGACAGTTTGATAATAATTTTGGCGAATATGAAAAGTATATAAAAAATAACGCGGATTATTTTAGGGAGAAGAAAGAATTGGAAGAATATATTTTAGAATAAATTATATAAAATGAAAAACAAAAAACAAAATTACAACCTAACACTCCAAGAAGTTTTGAAAAAATATAGTGCTAGTGAGCAGGGGCTAACGGAGCTTGAAGTGAAAGAAAGAATCAAAAAATATGGATTTAATGAAATTAAGAAGAAACAGAATTGGAAATGGGCGAAGATTATTTTTGCGCAATTTAATGATGCGTTGGTTTGGATTTTGCTAGTTGCGGCTTTTTTGGCGTTTTTATTTTCCGAATACCGCGATGTGACGATAATTTTGATTATTGTTTTTATCAATGCTAGTATTGGATTTTTTCAAGAATTCAAAGCTGAACGAATTTTGGATAGCATCAAAAAACTTACCAAAGAAAGAGCGGTAGTTATCCGTGAAGGTGAAAAAAAAGAAATCGATGCTAAGCTCGTGGTACCAGGGGATGTTATCTCTGTTTCTTCTGGTGATAACATCCCAGCCGATGGATATATTTTGGAAAGTTATGATTTGAAAGTGAATAATTTTATTTTTACTGGTGAAACAAAACCCAAAAGAAAAGAAGTGGGAATTTTGGAAGAAAAAAAAGTTGCGCTAGCGGATATAACTAATATGGTTTTTATGGGTGAAACAGTTTCCGTTGGAGAAGCGAAGTTTTTAGTGATTGGAACTGGTATGAATACGGAGCTCGGACGCATTGCTGACACGGTGCAAACTGTTGAGGATACTCCAACCCCGCTACAATCACAAATGCGAGTACTTGGGAGAGATGTGACAATCCTTTCGGTGATGGTTGGAGTTTTAGTGGTGATCGGTGGGCAATATTTCAAAATGTCGCTCTATCAAAATTTTCTTTTTGCTCTGGCGCTTTCTGTTTCGGTTGTGCCGGAAGGGTTGCCAGCCGCAATTTCAGTGGCGTTGTCACTGGGAATGAAACGGCTTTTGAAGGATAATGTTTTAGCGAAAAAATTGAATGCAGTGGAAACTCTGGGGTCAGTTTCGATAATTTGTACCGACAAAACTGGCACGATAACCAAAAATGAACTCACAGTGACAAAAATTTTTCTCAATGATGAAATAATTGATGTTTTGGGCACGGGCTATGAGCCAAAAGGTGAATTTTTGCAAAATGGAAAGACAGTTGAAATTGCTAAAATTCCTAACGCTGAAATGCTTTTCAGAATTGGAACACTTTGCAATGATGCCGTGCTCAAGAAAAATAAAAAAATCTACTCAATAATTGGTGATCCGACCGAAGGCGCGATAATTGTGGCGGGGCAAAAATTCAATTCGCAGAAAGGTTTTTTTGAAAAAAGTGAAAAGAAAATCACCGAAAATCCTTTTTCTTCCGAGCGAATGAGGATGAGTGTGATTTTTAAGAATGACAAAATAATTTCTTATGTCAAAGGCTCGCCGGATGTTCTCTTAGATCTTTGCACGCAGATAAAAATCGGAGAAAATATTTTGCCATTTAATCAAGAAGAAAAAGAAAAAATAAAAAAAGTTTATAACTCGATGTCCGAAGAAGCTCTGCGTGTTTTGGCTTTTGCTTATAAAAAATTAGAAAGTGCAAAGGATGAAGCTGAAAAAGATTTAGTTTGGGTGGGTATGATGGCTATGATTGATCCGCCGAGAGCTGACGTAGCGCAAGCAATATCGGACTGCAAAAAGTTGGGGATAAAAGTTATTATGATAACGGGGGATTACGAGATAACTGGTCGGGCGATTGCTAAAAAAGCTGGATTAATCAGTGAACAAGAATCGATGACCAGTGATCAAGAAAATAAATTAGTAATTAACGGAAAAGTTTTGGATAGTTTGAGCGACAAAGAAATATACAGAAGAATCAATAATGGAACTTGTGTGTTTGCCAGAATTGCGCCAGAACAAAAATTGCGCATCGCCACAGTGCTCAAAAAATATGGTGAAGTTATCGCAATGACAGGGGACGGCGTCAATGATGCGCCAGCACTGAAAAAAGCGGATATTGGAGTGGCGATGGGGATAATTGGCACTGACGTTTCCAAAGAAGCATCGGACATGATTCTGATGGATGACAATTTTGCTTCGATTGTGAAGGGCGTGCGAGAAGGACGGACAATTTTTTCCAATCTCAAAAAATTTGTGCATTATGTTTTCACTTCTAATACCAGTGAACTTTTCACTGTTCTTTTTGGAGTAATTTTGCAAATTCCTTCTCCGATTTCAGCCATTCAAATTTTAGCGGTTGATTTAGGCACAGATATTTTGCCGTCTTTTTCTTTGAGTTTGGAACCGCCAGAGCCAGATAGTAAGGAAGGAGAAAATTCCAAAAAAAGACAGGTAATGGATTTTGCGGGCTTTCGAAGAATCATATATCTTGGTATAATTATGGCAGCTGGAGCAACAGTAGCATTTATCTGGTCGATGCTTCGCGGTGGCTGGCATTTTGGAGGCAAGATTGATGCAACTTCACTTTTATATATCAAATCCACCACAGCAGCCTACGCAATTATTTCAATGACGCAAATGGCCAATCTCTTGCAATCTCGCAGTGCTAAACTCTCGCCGTTTCAATTGGGATTTTTCAAAAATAAATATGTTTTGGGCGCGATAGGGTTTTCTGTGTTTATGCTTCTGGCATTTATGTATATTCCATTTTTTCAAAAATATCTGCATATGTCGCCGATTGACTGGATTGACTGGGTGATAGTTGCTCTTTCAACACTAGCAGTATTTTATTGGGAGGAAATAAGAAAAGCGGAGAATAAATAATAATATTATGATTAACATTCAAAAAAACATTTCGCTGGCGCCACTGACTACTTTCAAAATTGGCGGGCCGGCGAAATACTTCGTAGAAGCGGGCTCTGAAGATGAAATTTTAGAAGCGTTGGATTTTGCCAAAGAAAATAATTTGGAAATTTTTGTGTTGGGTGGAGGAAGCAATATTCTTGTAAGTGATGAGGAATTTTCTGGACTAGTAATTAGATTATCGCAAAAACAAAAACCCGAAGCTAAGCTTCTGGCTAGCCCGAAGCTTAGCTTTGGGTTTTTTTTGGAATGTTGGGCAGGAAGCAGTTTGTCTAATGTGGTAAATTTTTGTGTGAAAAATTCTTTGTCAGGAATGGAATGGGCTTCAGGAATCCCTGGGACGGTTGGTGGAGCAATTCGGGGAAATGCTGGAATACCATTGGGTTGCATGGCTGACAACATTGAAAGCGTGAAGGTATTGGAGATAGAAAATAAAAAATATAAAACCTTGAAAAATAGTGAATGTGGATTTTCTTATAGAAACAGTATTTTCAAAGAAAATAATGATCTAATTATAGTTTCAGCTGTTTTGAAACTAGAAAAGGGTGATCAAGAAGAAATTAGCAAAAAAATAAAAGAACTTATCGAGAACCGCTTGAAAGTCGTGCATCCTAATCCAAAAGAACCAAGCTCGGGTAGTTTTTTCAAGAATCCAAAAGTGGACAATCCAGAACTTATCACTAATTTCGAAAAAGATACTGGTCAAAAGGCAATAGACGGAAAAATTCCAGCGGGTTGGCTAATTGATGAAGTGGGACTGCGCGGGAAAAAAATTGGCGGAGCGCAGGTGAGCGAAAAACATGCTAATTTTGTAGTAAATGTAGGTAATGCCAAAGCGCAGGATATTGTGATGCTTTCTAGTGTTATCAAAATGAAAGTGCGCGATGAGCTAGGCGTGCAACTGAGCGAAGAAATTCAATATGTAGGATTTTAATAATTAATTAACAAAAAAAATATGCCAGAAGAAAAAATGCTTAATCTCCGTTTGTTTTGCAAGAATGTCAAGTTAGATGACAGGACTAAGGACTATATTATGAAGAGAATTCAGAAGATGGAAAAATTTTTGAATAAAAGTTTGGAATACGAAGTAGAAGTTTCAATGGATAAAAAAGCAAAATTCTATGTAGAGGTTATGATAAAAACTCCACATAAACTATACCGAGCCACAGAAATTTCTGAAAGTGTAGAAGGCTCAACTGATATGGTGGTGGAAGAATTGCAAAAGCAAATTACCAAAGACAAAAGCAAACTCAGAGAAATCCGCGAACGCGGAGCTCGCTCGCTCAAAAAGAAAATAGTGATTAGCAAGGATGCAAGGTTCTAGTTCTGTGTCATCCTCGCACCCGCTTTGCGAGTATAAACTCCTGCGGGGATCCAGTGCAGAAGCCTTGTAAAATAGTTAAGTCTTTGCAATAAATAAAACTTTGAGACTAGATTCCCGCATTCGCGGGAATGACAGGAATGTTGTCCCGAGCACTCAGTATATTCCAATCCTAAGATAAGACTGAACGAGGGTCATTTTCAAAAATGGACTCACTGAGTTAATTTGTTAATTTATGACTAATTTTTTTAAATAATTTATCCTTGGCATCCATCATCTTTTTACCAAAACTGTTATC
>JAURXY010000009.1 GCA_030654225.1 bacterium | reverse complement strand
TGCCAGTAGGCAAGTGATTCATATTGATCTTCATAAATCCATTATGAATGACACTTGACCTATCTGCAAAATGGGCTTTCGGGCTCATTTTGTATTGGAATGGGTGACTCGTTCAGGCTTATCTTGTATTGGAGAAGACTTTACCAAGATTTTTTCTTGATTTTATGATATAATAAATAGGTGGAAACGAGAGTCAAAAATACTGGAAACAAGATCTTAAAACAAAGATAATATTTTGTCTTAATTTTGCGAATTCATCCTACTAAATAAATTTGAAAAACTGAAAACTAATTATGAAAAATACAAAAATAGTGCTTTTTGAAGGCAAGAAAGTACGAAAAGTTTTGCATAATAATGAATGGTGGTTTTCTGTTATTGACGCTGTGGAAATTTTGATAGGCAATGACCGACCCAGAAAATATTGGAGCGATTTGAAAAAAAAGCTTTTGAATGAAGGATATTTTGAAGTGTCCGAAAAAATCGGACAGTTGAAATTAGAAGCGCCAGACGGGAAAATGCGCGAAACTGATTGTGCCAACACTGAAACAATGCTTCGTATCATCCAATCAATTCCTTCACCAAAAGTCGAACCGCTGAAGCAATGGTTAGCAAAAATTGGGTATGACCGAATTCAAGAAATTGAAAATCCTGAGCTGGCAGCTAATCGGGCTCGAGAGATTTATCGCGCTAAAGGATATCCGCAAGGTTGGATTGAAAAAAGAATGAGAGGGATTGAGGTGCGAGAAACATTGACTAGCGAATGGAAAAATCGAGGAGCTAAGGAAGGTATCGAATATGCAATTTTGACTAATGAAATTCTAAGCGGAACTTTTGATATGTCTGCTGAGGGTTATAAAAAGTTCAAAGGATTGAAAAGACAAAATCTGCGAGATCATATGGATGATTTGGAATTGATTTTGACGATGCTGGGCGAAGCGACAACTACTAGAATTCACAAAGACAGAAATTCTAAGGGTTTTGAAAAATTGAAAGATGACGCCAAGGAGGGTGGCGCGGTGGCAGGCAACACAAGAAAAGACATCGAAAAAAGAACTGGAAAGAAAATTATTTCTAAAAAGAATTTTTTGTCACTGAAAAAGAATAAAAAGTTGAAAAATTAAAACCAGAATGTTTCTAAAATCAAAACTAAAATTAATACCATTTTTCTTCTCAATAACTGTGTTATTGGTTTTGTCGTCGCAAAGTGCGAGTGTATAATATAATTGGCAATATAGGGTATAAAATGTAGTCTAGGAAATTAAAAATTATTATGAAAAATAAAAAAATAGAAATTGGCAAGCAAATTATCGCGGTAAATTTTTCAGAAAACGGAAATGATTATATTTCACTGACCGATATTGCCAGATTCAAAAATATTAATGATCCTAGATTTGCAATTCAAAACTGGATGAAAACAAGATACACGGTGGATTTTCTGGGAATTTGGGAAAGAATAAACAACCTAAATTTTAACCGTGTCGAATTCGACACCTTTAGAAATGAAGCCGGAACAAATGCTTTTGTGCTTACTCCGCAAAAATGGATAGAAAAAACAAGGGCAATTGGCATCAGTTCCAAATCTGGTCGCTATGGCGGAGGAACTTTCGCTCACAAAGATATTGCTTTTGAATTTGCTACTTGGATTTCACCGGAATTTAAACTATATCTGATAAAAGAATTCCAAAGACTTAAAATTGAAGAAAACGAAAGATTGACCTTGGGCTGGGATGCCAAAAGAATGCTCACTAGAATAAATTACAAAATACACACAGACGCCATTAAGGAAAATATTATTTTACCGCAAAAATTATCCAACAAAGATGCAAATATTACTTATGCTAATGAAGCGGATGTGCTGAATATGGCGCTATTTGGCAAAACTGCTAAAGAATGGAAAGAACAAAATAAAAATAAGAGTGGCAATATGCGAGATTATGCCAATGTGACCCAATTGGTTTGTCTGGCAAATTTAGAAAGTTTGAATGCGGAATTTATCAAAATGGAAATGACGCAAAAAGAAAGATTGTTGAAATTGAATAGTACTGCCATTTCGCAAATGAAATCACTTTTGGAAAATCCGAGTGTGAAGAAGCTAAAAAGTCTTTCCTAAAGCGAAGCTTTAGGAAAGATTTCCTTGGTGGTTTTTTAGGGGGAAATGAGGTAGAATATAAATAGGAAATTGAAAATTAATCAAAAAATAAAATAGAAAAAATTGATAGCCTAAATGAGATTAAAAATAAATAAAAATTTACTAATACTTCTTTTCCCAATAATAACTTTGTTATTGGTTTTGTCGTCGCAAAAAGCTAGCGCGGCGACTTGTACTTGGAGTGGAGGATCAACAGCTTGGGCACTGGATTCTAATTGGAGTTGTGGACATACGCCAATTGCAGAAGATGATGTAGGGCTCCATTGACTCTTCTCAATTAGAATACGGAGAATCAATTAAATATGGAAAATCTGACAAAGGAAAAACTTCCTCTAGCATCCACACTGTGAGTCTCACTAGCCTCAAAGAAAACACCACCTACCATCTACGAGTCTCCGCCACCGACTCTGACGGTCAAACTCTCGTCTCCGACGACTATTCTTTCACCACCGTTTCTCTCCCAATTATCTCTAATGTTACAATCAAAGATATCCAAATCGAATCCGCCACCATCAATTGGCAAACTAATGTCAAAACAGACTCCCGAGTAGAATTCAAAAAAGATGGAGAAACTAAAGGTACCACCAGCGGAGAGCTAGAAGCTGTCACCGACCACTCCTTCACTCTCACC
>JAURXY010000001.1 GCA_030654225.1 bacterium | reverse complement strand
CATTCTTTTTTACTTTCCTGAAATTGCATTGGGGGCATTTTTTTTAAACATATTACGGAGCTTCATAATTATTAGTCGATTTGTAGCTTTAGTATGCCACAAATTGATAATTTTAGCCTCCCATATTTTTAATTAAGCCTATAAGAATAAAAGTGTTGGTTTCTCTATTTTACTATCTTTCCATTCTTTGGTCAAAAAAATCCCGCCTTAGCGGGATTCTCAATAAATTGTCTATATTTTATGCACTTTCTCCATCATTTCATCCACCTGCGCCTTGAGATCTTCGGCTGTGCCGTTGTTGTTAAACTTAAATTCAGCTTTGCGTCCAATTTCGTGGATGGAAACTTCAGTGAGCTTGCCTTCTTCTTCCAAGAATTCTTCAAAAGTCGCCTCACCCTCTCCATCATTTTGTTTCCGCAGTTTTGTTCGCTCATAACGCGAACGCAAATCAGCTGTCACATAAACTAGAAAAAAATTCTCCCCATATTTTTTGCGAAAAGGTTCGACGTCGCCATGCATTCTAATCCCGTCAGCAATGATCACGTCTGAGCCATTTTTGTCCATATCTTGAATCAAAGAATCTATAATCACTGATGGTCCATAGCCCTCCTTGAGCACCAAGGCTAATTTCACTAAATTGTCTCGCGTTACGGGAACATGCAAATCTTCCAAGGTGCGTCTAAGAATCTTGGAAGTCCCATAATGAATGGCGCCATATTTTTCAATCAAATAATCCGAAACAGTACCTTTGCCTGATCCTTTCTCCCCAATCAGACCCAAAACTATCTTAGTCATAAAAATATTTTAACCTTTTAAAACACCTACTAATTCTAGCAAAAAATTCTTCTTTCGTCAATGAAAAAAGGCTCGAGCGTTTAATAAACACCCGAGACTTTTCTGATTATTGATGGGCAAAAAATTACCAACTGCCCATTCTAACGGTTAAGATATGTTTCCTAATCCTTCTGACGCGAATTTTGAGTCTTTTTGCCTCAGCTCGATCATCCTCAGGAGTCATAGAAGATAAACTTGCAACCTCAACTGCACCGACTCTCTTAGAAATATTTATTAATTCATCCAGAATTTCATCTCCCGTCAAATCAATAAATTTTCTGTTTTTAATCTCTTTCATCCTCGCTCCCTCCTTTTATGTGTTTGCGTTATTGGTTTTGTCCTTGATTTATTTAAAAATAAAAAAACTACAAACTAATTTTTATTCCCACACCCATTGTTGAGCAAATATTTATTCCTGAAATAAGCTTTCCTTTTAGGCCTGATGGTTTAGATTTCTCAAGACTACTAACAAGGGTCTTGATATTTTCGTTTAGTTTTGCATCTTCAAAAGAAATTTTTCCCACAATTTGATGGACATTTCCACCATCATCATTTTTGAAAGCTGCCTTACCTTTTTTGAGTGCGGCCACTGTTTCTTTGATCTTTGTGGTCACAGTTTCAGTTTTTGGGTTTGGCATAAGCCCCTTTGGTCCAAGAATCTTGGCCACAGGCGCTAATTTTGGCATCATTTCTGGAGTAGCAATTAGGATATCAAATTTGTCTTTGCCGGAAAAAGCTTTGCCGGATTTTATCTTTTCAATCAACTCTTCTCCACCCACAACATCTGCGCCCGCTTCCTTAGCATCCTTGGCATGAGTTGAGGTAATAACTGCGATTAGCTTGCTTTTACCTGTTCCGTGCGGAAGATCTACTATTCCTCGAATTTGTTGATCACCTTTTTTTGGATCAATGTTAGTTTTGATGTGTACCTCTACTGATTCGTCAAACTTAGCGAGTTTATTTTCTTTCATCAGCTTAACCGCTTCTTCTAGCGAATAAACTTTATTCTTATCAATTTTTTCCGCTACTGCGCGATATTTTTTTCCGTGAATCATAATGTTTGCGTGGTTCAAGCGTCCCGAGTACTCGGGACTCCCACAAAATTAAATAAATTATTCTTCAATTTTTATCCCCATTGATCTCGCTGTTCCGGCGATAATTTTCATTGCGCCTTCGATATCATTCGCATTGAGGTCAGGCATTTTCTTTTCGGCAATTTCTCGAAGTTTGTCTTTTGAAATTGTTCCAACCTTATCCTTCAAAGGATTGCCCGCACCTTTTTCAATGCCAGCAGCTTTTCGCAAAAGATCAGAAGCTGGGGGAGTTTTGAGAATAAAGCTAAACGTTCGGTCTTCAAAAACTGTAATCTCGGCTGGGATAATGTCACCCATCTTGTCCTTGGTCGCATCATTAAATTTGACGCAAAATTCTTGAATGTTGAGTCCATGTTGACCAAGCGCTGGACCAACTGGAGGCGCTGGATTAGCCTTACCGGCTTGAATTTGAAGTTTGATAACTGTCTTAATTTTCTTTGCCATTTTTGTCTGAGAGCGAAGCGAGCGGGAACAAAAATGAGCACCCCGCAGAAATTCACTCTATATACTTTTAATTATTTTTAATCTAAGCCGTTAGGCGACTACGCACATACATTCTTTAAATTACCAGAAGCGTAATTGGAATTTCGTGCGGGGTAGCCATTATTATTATATTTTATTAATTTGCAAAAAGTCTAATTCTACTGGAGTTTCTCGTCCAAAAATAGAAACCAGAACCTTAATTCTTCCTTTTTCCTCATCTACTTCATCAACCTTTCCATCAAAATCTTTGAATGGTCCATCGATAATTTTGACGCTGTCACCTGAGACCACATCAATTTTATATTTTGGTTCCGCCACACCCATTCTTTTCTTGAGTGCTTCAATCTCCCTCGGATCAACTGGAGTAGGTGTAGTTCCTAGTCCGATAAACCCCGTAACATTTGGCGTATTTCGAACTACGTACCATGAAGCATCTGTGACGATCATATCTACCAAAACATAGCCAGGATAAATTTTTTCTTCAACCACTGTTCTTTTGCCAGTCTTGATCTTGATTTTCTTTTCAATTGGCACCATCACATCAAAAATCAAATCTTGCATATCCATTGATTCAATTCTTTGACGCAAATTTCTCGATACATTGTCTTCATAACCGCTATAGGTGTGAAGCACATACCAAGCTCTCCCATGATGTTGACTTTGTTTTGCCATAATTGTCTTTGAGCGAAGCGAGAAGCTACAATTATGAGCATCCCGCAAAAATTCGCTTTTAAAACTTTAAATTACTTTTTAATTAAGCCGTAGGCCTGCCTGCTGGCAGGCGACCACGCACACAAAATTTTAAATCATATCAATTAATGTTGGAATTTTGTGCGGGAGGCCACTCCTATTTCAAAATAAATGTTTTTAATAAAAATCCGAAAAAATAATCTAATCCGCCCAAAAATATTGCAACGGAAAGACTAATACCAACTACGATTATCGTATAGTTGATTGTTTTTTTGCGTGTTGGCCAGTTGACTTTTGTTAGTTCTACCTTGGCATCTTTCAAAAATTCGAGTATTTTGTTCATATTTTGAGCTTTTTTAAAAGCCCCTGTGGGCTTCTTTATTAATCTAATACTATCTTATTTTTCAATTTATGTCAAATATTATCCTGTGAACCAATCGCCAGGATAGACAGTTGATAAAGAACCCGACTTCCAACGATAGCATTCCAATCACTTTCAATATCGCCTTTTTTGGATGGAGAGACTTCACAAAGGTCAAAGCCAATGATTTTCCTACCACTTTTCACAACTTGGCGAAGGAGAAAACAGGCTTGGTCAAATTCCAATCCTCCCGGCACTGGCGTTCCGGTATTAGGACAAAGCGCTGGATTTAACCCATCAATATCAAAACTCACATAAATATTTTTTGGCAAATCCGCAATTATTTCTTGGCACATCACAGACCATTTTTCTCCAGAAAATAACTTGTCAGAAATTTCCCGATCACTGAAGCACATAATTTTCCCTTTAGATTTTTCCAAAAATTCAATCTCTTCTTCACAAAAATCACGCGCACCAACATTTACAATTTTTTCCACTCCCTTAAGCTCACTAGCATTTCGCATAATCGAAGCGTGAGAATTTTGAAAGCCTTCATAACCTTCCCGAAGATCTAGATGAGCATCGATTGTTAAAATTCCAAAATTGCCTTTTTCTGAAAGTGCTCGCATTAGTCCCAACGGACAACTATGATCCCCGCCCAAAAGTCCCACTATTTTGCCTTGCGAAATATTTTCTTTTGAAACTTCTTCAATCCAATCAGCCAAGGCTTCCGTTCCGTCATTCACTTTTTTCCAAAGATTTTTGTTTCTTATAGGATCACCTTTTTCTAAATGCTTTATGCAAGAAACTGCAATTTTTCGCAAATTATTGCAATATTTTTTCCATTTATTGGAAATTGGAAGCATAAAAATTCCCGCCTTCCAAGCCTCTGGGAAAAATGAATCATAAAAATCAATTTGTGGAGATGCTTTGAGAATCGCTTCCGGACCAAGGCTCGTTCCATCCCGAAAAGAAACCGTAATTTCACATGGCACTGGAAGAATAACAACTTTCGCCTCTTTTTGACTAAAAGGAAGCGTGAAGATATTTCCATTAATTTTAGCTTTTTCGCTAGGATTGAATTGCATAGATTATTTTAGTAAATTTAAATTTAAGACTAATCTAATTCACAGCTCTTGTCAATTCCTTTTTTTTACTTTACAATGAAAAATAGTTTTGAAATTCATTGGGCCCTTAGCTCATTTGGTAGAGCACCTGCTTTGCAAGCAGGGGGTGATCGGTTCGAGCCCGATAGGGTCCACTTCGATTGAAAATACTATTTAAAAGGGCGATTAGCTCAGTTGGTTAGAGCGCGTCACTGATAATGACGAGGTCTCAAGTTCGAATCTTGAATCGCCCACAAAACCTTCCTAACATTCAATGTTAGGAATTTTATTTATCTTAATTTCTTTATTGCTTTTTTGAATTCATCCCCTTTTTCTTCAAAATTTTTCCACAAACTATAGCTTGGTGAAGCGGTTGAAAGAAGGCAAACTGAACCTTTAGGTGTATATTTATAGGCAAATTCGACGGCTTTTTCCATGCTTTTAGTTCCAAAAACTCGAAAATTTTTCTTTGACTTCAAAATTCTCTTTCCACTATCTGGAAACAAGACAATATTTTCTATTTTATATTTTCTTAGTTGTTTTTCCAACTGCGAAAAATCATAGCCACGATCTTCTCCACCAAGAAAAATTGTTTTGACATTAGGAATTGCTTGAAGCGCAGCGATTGTTGACTGCGGAGTGGTTGAAATGGCATCATCATAAAATCTAATTCCCTGAAATTCACCTACCAATTCCAAACGATGCGGTAAGGGTTGAAATTTTTCAATGGCAGATTTAATTGTTTTTTGTGGAATTTTGAAAATATTTGCCACCGCAATAGCCGTCTTAATATTTTCTTGGTTATGTTGCCCAAGTAAAGAATGACTAACGTCTTTGAAACTCGAAATATTGTTAAATGGAATTGTTTTCGCTTTTGAATTTGAGGCTAATTTTTTTATTCTTTTATCCTTGGCATTATATATAAAATAATCCTCTGGCTTTTGAAATTTAACAATATTACTTTTAGCTTCATAATATTTTTTTTCATCGCCGTGATAATTCATATGCTCTGGAAAAAGATTCGTCATCACAGAAATATTTGGAGAATACTCAATATCATCCAATTGATAGCTAGAAAGTTCAATCACAAAAATTTCGTCCTTATTGATTGGTTTCAGGAGAGTTTCCAACATCGGACTGCCAATATTGCCAACTAATCTCACTTTTTTTCCAGCTTCTTTCAAAATAGCATAAATCAAAGAAGCAGTCGTACTCTTTCCTTTGCTCCCAGTCACCCCGATTGTCATGTTTTTTACTTGAGAAAAGAACATGTTTGTGGCCGTCGTATAAGGAATAGTCATAAATCTTTTTGGTATACCCGGGGTCTTTACTGCCAAATCAAAACTTTCTTGCTTTTTCAAATAATTCTTTCCGTCACTTTTGTCGGAAATCCCAATTTCAATTTTAGGATGAAATTTTTCAATATATTTTTTTGTAACTTCTCCTTCTTTTCCAAAACCCAAAAGAAGAACATTCTTAACTCCCAAGAATTTAAATTTTGCTGGCATTAATGAATCGCCGGTTTTAAGAACTTTTTCCACTAATTTTTCAGGATTTTTTATTTTATTCAGAAAAGTTTTCAAAACCAAACTATCAGAAAAATTCTTTTGTGCTAGAAAAAATGACGCCCTAACTTCATCGAATGTTCCCACACAATCAAACGGCTTCATTTTTCCAAAACCGGAAATATCCGCAAAAATTGGAATTAGTTTTTCTTCTTCAAATAGATTTTTGCCAAAAATTTTGACGACTTCTTCTTTTTTCAAAAAAGCAGAGAGCATCGAAAAAGCAAACGCACATTTCGGACATTCTCCACACCACAGCGTTTTTGGCCGTTCTTTTTCAATGAAAAAATTTCGATTGCAACTGGTGAAAATTGGGAAATATTTTTTATACTGAGAAAACATTTCCACAATTCTAATTTCATAAAATGGTCGAAGCAAAGAAAAATATGTTATTTGTGGGGAGAGAAATTCCCTTGTGTAATTTTGAAATATTTCTTCAAATCCTGATGACTTGCTCCATTGGTGATTTATATTTTCTCCCAAATATTTTATATTCCCAAAATTGCTACTATACTCATTGGCTACTATTACATAGCTATAATCATATAGCACAGCTAACGCATAGCCCAGGAAAGCGAAAACAACCGAAATGGGAATATGTCCCCCATATACATCGTCATTTTTTTGAAATATCTTTTCATCTAAATATCTTTCGATTGTTAGTGATCCTATGCCAATTTTCTGAACTATCTCGTCAACAACAAAGGATTTTTTCTGCATTTTAATCGCCATCGCAGTGAAATCTATTTTGTTTTCTTTGAGTATTTCAGCCGCCACAACAGAATCTTTCCCTCCACCAATTCCAAGTAGTACGCGATCACTTCTTGGAAAATTAAAAGGGGTTGGATTGGCTTTTTTGTCATAAGGAAACTTAACAAGTTTTCTAAAATCTATCTTGTTAACATAAAAAAATTCTCCCAATCCTTTTCGATAGATTGTATTCCAAAAATCAGCTTGTTTTTTAGACAACGAAATATTGAGTTTTATTTTTGGCGGACAATATAGCTTATAATAACTAATCCCCAATATTAGATGGAGATTAGAAAAAAGTTCATTTAAGGATTTTGGTGGAATATTCTTCAGGGAAAAAGGCGCTGGAAAAATTATCGCTTCTTCGAAAATCAACGGTTCGCGATTAGCAAATTCAATTTTATAATTAAAAAAAACCTTCCTGTTTTTAGGATCTATTTTATATAAAACAAATTCAAAAGATTTTGCCTTAGGTTTCATTTGGATAATTTTAAGACTTACGCGATTAATAAGAGGTTGGTGATTCTAATTTTTTCACTTCCTTACTTGTTAAAAGTGATTTCATCTGAATTATGGCAGTGCTATTTAATTTTTGAATTCGATCTTTGGAGGGCATTCCGTCATGAATCAATAAGGCATTGATACTTTCAAGGTTTGACAAAACCACAAGTTGTTCTATTGAAGCGTAATCTCTAATATTTCCTGCTAATTTTGTATTTTTGTCTCGCCACATTTTTGCGGTTATTCCGAATAAGGCGACATTGAGTAAATCTGCCTCATTAGCATATTTCATATTAATTTGACCTTTAGTCAATTCCAGCGGAATCAATTTTTCTTTTATGGCTTCGGTATGGATCCGATAATTTATTTTTGCCAGAGTTCTTTGAAAACTCCACTCAAGTTTTAGGCTAGACGCTTCGTCTGCTTTGAGTCTTTGAAACTCTTTAATCAAATAAAGTTTGAATTCAGCGGATAGCCAACTACCAAATTCAAAAGCAATGTCTTTGTTGGCAAAGGTACCACTATCGAATCTTCCTGTTTTTGCAATCAATCCTATCGCATTGGTTTTTTCCACCCATTTCTTTACTGACAAAGTAAATCGGTTAAAACCAGCTTCATTCATAATTCCCCCGAATTCGGGGGAATTAAAATTAGGATTATTAATCTGCTCCCAAATTCCAATAAATTCAACGGTATTCTTGTTTCGAAGCCATTTTTCAATCAGGACTGAGCCATCTTCAAAATTTCTAACCATGTCAGTCAAAGAAATATAATCATCACCATGATATTTAACGATGGTGATTTCACTGCCTTTTACAATAATTTTTGTTTTCTTTGGCATATACTTTTTTTAATTGTGGCGAATTCGCCATAGTTGGAATTATTTTAAAAAGTCTTCCTTCTTTTCTAATTTTATCTTTCGTAATGTTTTTTATTCTTTTAAATCGGAAATTTGCATAAAAATATATTTGAGTTTTGTTTTTAATTGTTCATACTGTTGCAATCATGTTTACAAAAACCGTCCTTTCCACAAAAATCCCTAAAACCACAATCAACAATACCGACCTCTGCCGGACTGCAAAATTCTTTCATCCTAGCCATAACATTTTTATCAGATAAATCACAATCGCTATCTTTTTTGCAAGTTATCGGAATTCCATTTTTTCCAGAAGTGTTATTTGGATACTCATAACAAGTCGTATTTATAATATTGTCCTCACTCACTTGAGATTGCTTTTGTCCACAACCCATTAAAAATAAAACAGAAGAAACAAATATACCTAAAAAAATAACTTTCTTCATATTATTCTTTAAATTATTTAGCGTCTTATAATTCTTCCATTCCTCACTCCTGCATATTTCCCTTCTTGAATAACCATCTTACCATTTACAAAAGAATAATCAACCCCTCGTGAATATTGATAAGGTCTATCTTTTTCGGAAGGGCTAGATATTTTGTTTCGGTCTAGCACTAAAACATCAGCAAAAAATCCTTTTGCCAATTTCCCTCTCTTGGCAACTCCAAATTTTTCCGCAGGAAACGAAGTCATTTTTCGGATTGCCTCCTCCATGGTGATTATTTTTTCTTGCAAAACATATTTTTCCAAAACTTTAATGAAAGTTCCAAATGATCTTGGGTGAACTAGTTCTCCAGTTTTCGCATGATTTAAACTATAGCCTGCCCCATTAGAAGCAATCATTGAAAGCGGATGAGCGATCGCTTGTCTAACATTTTCCTCACTCAAAATTTCCATCGAAGTTATCACTCGCCCTTCTGAAGCAATCAAAATATCAATAATCGCTTCTTCTACTGTTTTGTTTTGTGAAATTGCAATATCTGTTATTTTTCGGCGTGTCAAAGTTTTGTCCAAAGGACTGGCCGCAATTTCAATTTTCTTATATTCAAAGCCTGATTTTTTCATCTCAGTAATGACTTTTGCTCGAATGATTGGGTCTTTCAATCGATGAATCATTATCTTTCTGCCACCTTCTGCTACCCAAGATGGAAGCATGGCATAGAGTACCGAGCCAGTATTAGTGTAGGGATAAACATCAAAAGAAATATCAATTCCATTTTCCTTAGCCCGAGATATATGCGCCAAAGCTTCTTCCATTTTTTCCCAATTTTTCTTTCCCATCACCTTAAGATGAGCAATATGTAATTTCATTTTGACTTCTTGCCCAATCTTTATCGCCTCCTCAATTGATTCAACAACCTCACTAGCCTCATCGCGGATATGCGTCACATAAACTCCACCATATTTTTTGACGATATTAGCCAAGTCTTTCAATTCTTCGCCAGAAGCCAGTCGAGCATGAGTATAAATTAGTCCCGTTGAAAGTCCCAGCGCTCCTGATTTCATTGAATCTTGAAACATTTTTTCAATAAATTTCAACTCTTTGGAATTTGGAGCACGCAATTCATCTTTCAAAATTCCGCGACGCAAATTTTCATGCCCGACCATTGTGGCAAAATTAACTGAAAATTTTCTTAATTCTAAAACTTTTAGGAATTCTTTGAGTGTGAGCCAATTGAAACTAATATTTTTGAGATCAATCCATTTTTGAATTGACTCCAACGCAAGAGGTGTCGCCAAAGGCGCTAGAGATGATCCACAAGCTCCGCCAACAATAGTAGTGATGCCTTGATAGGCCAGGCTTTCCAAATCAGGATTCAAGAATATTTGCCAGTGAGTGTCAGAGTGATTGTTAATATCCACAAATCCAGGACAAACAATTTTTCCGCTCGCATTAATTTCAATTTCCCCTTTTTCATTGTGAAGCTCTCCAATTTTCACAATCTTGTCTTCTTTGATTGCCACATCCGCCAAGAAAGGCGCACTCCCCGTGCCATCAATCACATGACCATTTTTAATTAGAATGTCATACATAAGTTTTATTTATTTACAAATAAATTCCGCCATCTCAACTAGCCGATTGGAATATCCCCACTCATTGTCATACCAACCCACCACTTTCACAAGGTTTCCATTAGCCATCGTGAGAGGAAGGTCAACAATGGCGCTGTTTGGATTGCCTTTGAAATCCATCGAAACTAATTCTCCCTCACTCACTGCTAGAATATTTTTTAGTCCATTTTTCACAGCCTCCCTGAAAGCATCATTTATTTCTTCTACGTTTGTTTCTGTTTTGACATTGCAGATAAAATCAACAATGGAAACGGTTGGCGTTGGCACACGCAAAGATATACCGTCCAATTTTCCTGCTAGGTGCGTCATAACCTTCCCTACGGTTTTCGCTGCGCCCGTAGTGGTCGGGATAATGTTAAGTGCGGCTGCTCGCGCTCGACGCAAATCATCATGAGGCAAATCTTGCAAGCGCTGATCATTAGTATATGAATGAGTGGTTGTCATAAAACCTTTTTCCACCCCAAAATTTTCATCAAGCACTTTTATCATCGGTGCCAAACAATTAGTAGTGCAAGAACCATTGGAAATAATGGCTTCATTTTTATATTCATTTTCATTTACTCCCAAAAGATAAACTGGGGTGTCATCTTTAGCTGGTGCGCTGAGAATAACTTTTTTTGCGCCCGCCGAAATATGTTTTTGGGCTTTCTCTTTGTTATTAAAAACTCCACTGCATTCCAAAACTACATCCACTCCCAAATCTCCCCACGGCAAATTCGCTGGATCCTTTTCCATAAAATATTTTATCCTCGTTCCAGAAACTATTAGTTCTGAATTTTCTTCATCCACCACCACTTCTTTGCCATAGACGCCATAACTTGAATCATATTTCAAAAGATGCGCCGCAGTTTTGATATCCGTCAAATCATTTATCGCCACAATTTCCACATCATCTTTTTTAAACGCGATTTTGAAACTCGGTCGGCCAATTCGACCGAAACCATTAATTGCAATCTTAATCATAAACAATGAGCAGTGAACAATGAACAGTGAACAATAATTCACTAATAAAGCCACTTTAAAAATAAATTTATATTTTGATCATTGATCATTGATCATTGATCATTGTCTTTATTATACTTCAACATCCGTTATTCTCCAATTTTCTCCCGCAATTTTTTTGATGTTGAATTTAACACCTTCAAATCCAGTGTTTTTTGCAATGCTTTCAAGTCCAAATTGCAAATTTTCCAAAGAGATATCTTCAGTGTGCTCTTCGAATCCATCGTGCGCCAAAGCGATTGTCCCGATTTCAATATTCACACTGCGAATATTCTCAAGTTTTTTTTCTTGAGCTATTATTTTTAGTTCATCAATTATTTCCTTGGCTAACAAGAAGTCATGCATGCTAATTAACAATGACCAATGAACAATGATCAATAGAAATCAATCAAGATTCACAGATATTGGGATATTATTTTTTATTGTTCTTTGTTCTTTGTTCTTTGAATTTTGATTATTGATTCTTCCAAAGCCCATGCACATTACAATAAGCGCGTGCTTCGATGTGTTCCGCTTCCAAGCAAAATTCCGCTGACGGCTCTTGACTAGGGTCAAGATGTTTTCTATAGATTCGATGTTCTGTGATCACTTCAATCCATTCGATATAATGCTCAGAAGTCATTGGATGTGGAATTTTTCCCACGCTCACAATCACTCCAATGGCTGTTCTCTCAATTACTGGCACATGCTTTTCCATCCCCTCATCTTGAGTTTTTTCCTGCTTTTTTTCCATCGGTTGCCCACAACAAACCAACTCTCCCACTCCAGAGTGAGTCATTTCCACGATATTTCCACAAACATTGCATTTATAAATTTGATTTAATTCGGTCATAAACAATGAGCAGTGAACAATGAACAAAGATCAAACCTTATTCACCGCACTGTTATTTAAAAATTATTGTTTCTTGATCACTGATTCTTGATTGCTGATTAGTGGACCGCACAACTTATGCAAGGATCATAGGCCCGAATGAAAGCGCGTAATTTTCGCTCACGCGCCTTGCCTTTTAGTTTAATAATACCTGGAATATACCCAGCAATATCTTCTTCCAAATTAGACAAAACCTGCGCCGTCGGCGTGATTATGTTCACATTTCTAATATACCCCTTAGCATCAATTTGGGTGTGATAATAGAGAGTGCCTCTCGGAGCTTCTACAGCCGCTGCCCCCGATCCTTCTCTAACTTCATACGGTCTAGTGAGAACTTTTTCCAAATCTGAATTTAAAATTTGCTTGATAAGATGTGAGGATTCGGAAATGGCGTGAATCACTTCCACCATTTGACATAGGATATTATTGAACGGATTATAATTAGGAAATTTCAACTCTAAGCTACCAAGATATTTATGCGCCTCTGGTCGCAATTTTTTTCGGTTCAAATTGATTCTAGCAATTGCGCCTACCATATAACTTTTTCCGTCATGTTCCACACGCTTAATTATCTCTCTTTGCTTTTGCAATTCATGAAAATTATTCTCAAAACTACCTACTGGGATATTGAGTCCCTGATTAGAAATAATATCTCCGTCATAAACTGCGTACTTAGCGGGAGCTGACAAGCAAACATATTCTGTCTCGCGAGAGAATTCTGGTAATTTTATTTTTCTGAAAAACTTTCCCAACTCAATTGCGTCTTGCAAAATTTCATTAGAAGAAAAAACTAATTTTCTGAGTTCTTCGCTATCTGGTATTCTTTTGAATCCACCGACTTCATTGGTAAGTGGATGAATTACTCGTCCGCCAATCACTCTCACAATCTCCATTCCATATTCACGAATTCGCATGGCTATTTTTGATTCCTGCGGATATTTCTCCACCAACTTCAAATCATTATCCATATCCAAAAAATCAGCCAGCGACAAAAAGAAAAGATGCAAAGCATGTGAATGAATAATTTGTCCCAGCTCCATAATTTCACGAAGTTTTTTTGTTTCTTCACTCACGATTATTCCAAAAGCATTTTCAATAGATTTTATAGCCGTTATATTATGTACTACCGGACAAATTCCACAAATTCTCTGTGCCACTACGGGCATATCTTTAAAATGCCGACCAATAAGCACGCCTTCAATCAAGCGAATACCTTCTTGTACTTCTAATTTCGAAGATTTAACATCACCCCGAAGAACACTCGCCATAAATCCGGCGTGCCCTTCCATTTTTGCAATATGATTAATCTTAATTTGCATAAATTTTATTTACGAAAGTACTAATCTGGCGAAATTACTAATTCGTATTTTCGTTTAATTCGTATTTTCGTAAATGCTTATATCATTTTAACACTCTTCTCTTCAATATCATCTCTGAGACCATAGATTTCTGAAATATTTTCAAATTCTTCATCAGTCATCATGGTTTTTAGTGTGGCACGCATAGCCGAGATATTCCCATTTGGACGAAGCCCCCGACATCCTTGGCACATCATACGCGAAGTTGGACAAACTGCATTACAACCACCCAAAATCATCGGACCAAAGCATGGTTTTTTGTCGAGAAGAAGACAACGGTTCCCTGCCTTTTTGCATTCCACACAAACTGGCTGATCAGGGATAGCTGGAATTTTCCCCTGCCTCTTCGGCAGGCAAGCATTCAACAATTCCGGCATATATTTCAAAAACTCTTCTCCACTAATTGGACACCCAGGAAAAACAAAATCGACTTTCACAAAATTATCAATTTCTTTTATTTCCGGATTAGAAACTCCCTGGATATATTTATATACATGCTTTATAGTATTAGCCTTTTCATGATAATTTTTGATTTCTGGCACACCACCCATTGCAGCGCAATTGCCCAGCGCCACCAAAAGCTTGCTTCTTTTCCTAGCATTTTTCAAGGTTTTTATATTATCTTTTGTCACAGGATTGCCTTCTACTAAAATCAAATCTAGTTTTCCACCTTTATCTTCTTCATCTTCAATCAAACGAAAGTCAATCATTTCTATGGAGTTAGCAAAGTCCAAAAATTTTTGGCCCAAATCTAAAAGAGCAAACTGGCAACCCTCACAAGAAGTCAGGCTCACAATCGCTACTTTGGGTTTTTTAGTTTTCCTGATTTTTTCTTTTTTGTCTTTAGCGACATTGTGAACCTTTATTTTGATTTTTTTTTCTAACATGTTTTGTTATTAATCATTACGGCAAATCCAAGCTCACTTGATCGCCAGTCGTAAGAGTTCCCTGACTGGTACTACCAGCAGCAGAGAAATCAGTAGAAAGCGTATGAGAGAGAGCGGTTGTTTCTGAAATGATAGAAACACTGTCTCCAGTGGAAACGCTTGAATCTACAGCGCTATACTGAGCCCAACCAGTTTGATCAGTTGTATGTTGAGCAGTGTTAGCTGTTAAGCTACTCCAGGTAGTTTGTACCCAGCCATAAGTAGCAGCTTTGGCAATGTAGTCTCGATAAATAAACAAACCGACTGCAGCAACCAAAAAGACACTCGATAAAATGACAATTTTTTTCTTATTCATTTTCATATTTTTTTCTTTTATTTTTTACTTCTAAATTATACCACATATTTTTCCATTGACAAAACAAATTTATCAACTCACAATATGTTTATACTCTTAGAATTTAATTTAATTTTATGCCACTAAAAATTGGAATCGTCGGACTGCCCAATGTCGGAAAATCTACTCTTTTTAAGGCTCTCACCAAAAACCCAGTGGATATTCAAAATTATCCCTTTTGCACCATTGAACCTAATGTTGGAATTGTGAAAGTGCCGGATATTCGCTTGGAAAAACTTGCTGAAATGTCGCATAGCGCGAAAATCATCCCAACCGTCATTGAATTTGTCGATATCGCAGGCCTGGTCAAAGGTGCTTCCACTGGCGAAGGCTTGGGCAACAAATTTCTGGCCAACATTCGCGAAGTAGATGCGATTGTGCAAGTTGTGCGAGTCTTTGAGAATTCTGACATCATCCACGTACACAATCAAATTAATCCTGCAGAGGATATAGAGATAATCAACACTGAACTGATCATTGCTGATTTGGAAACAGTCAAAAAAGTTCAAATTCGCGTTGAGAAAGACGCTCGTGGGAATAAAAAACCCGCATCGGAACAATTGATTGTTATAAATAAAATTAAAAAAACATTAGAAAATGGTTTTCTTGGAAATTCTCTCGTAGAGACGCAAAATTTTGCGTCTCCACATAAAGAAAAATTAGATTTATCCGATGAAAACACGGAAATTATCATTCGCGAACTTTCTCTGTTAACTATGAAACCATTTCTTTATGCGTATAATGTTTCCGATATTAACCAAAAACTTGCTGATGATCTGGAAAAAAGAAATCACGTAAAACTAGACATCAAAATTGAAGAAGAACTTTTGGAAATGACAACCGAAGAAGCCCAGGAGTTAGAAATAAAATCTAATTTAGACCAACTAATTCTCAAGGCTTATGAAATTTTGGGTCTTATTACCTTTCTCACCACAGGCGAAGATGAAACTCGCGCATGGACAGTTAGAAAAAACTCGACCGCCCCTATCGCCGGCACGGCTATTCATAATGATTTCAAGGATAAATTTATCCGCGCCGAAGTTATAGCGTGGGATGAGCTTTTGGCCGTTGGATCATGGAGCAAAGCCCGTGAAATCGGCAAACTTCGAACAGAAGGCAAAGAATATGTCGTGAAAGACGGTGACGTCATTGAATTTAAGATTTAATATTATTTTTTATTTTTCTCTCAATTATATTTCCCTCATAATGTTTTGAAATAAAAAAACGCTCGTTTGGAAAATTCCAAACGAGCGGAAAAGGGTTAAAGAAAAAAGTTAAAAGTTTAAACTGAAACCACCTGACGAGAACAAAGATTGTTATGGGCATCGCTCGGAAGCGGCCAAGCGACGATGACCTTGCCGACACTGCGATGGAAACTGACACGTGGCACCTTGCCACCCAAATCGCGAGACCCTGTACAGAGAGTGAAGTTATCAATATCCAGATGATTGTTCTTGGAAATAAAACTAAAATAAAAAATTTCCAAGAGTAATCGCTCCAATAATGTAACTGCTGGCGTAGCACCCAGATCGTTGGCCGATTTATTTTTAAGATCGGGATCGGCTTCAATATTAGCCTTGACCCAAACAGCATATGGCTTGTTAATCGCTAGTCGCTGTTCTTTTGAATAATCAATCACTCCATCAAGATTTTCGGCATAAACCCCGACATTAAATCCTTTGTGCCTCGCCTGAATAACTTTGCCGTAAGTCATCCCAGGTGCAACGACAATCATCCACCAATCGCCATCTGGTTTTTCGGGAATATGAAATCCTAAAAAATCAATCTCAATTCCTTCTGCCTGGTAAAAATTCTGCCACCACACCAAGCAATCCGGCAGATCTTGAATTTTTCGGCTTAATTAAAAATATGGGAGGCTAAAATTATCAATTTGTGGCATACTAAAGCTACAAATCGACTAATAATTATGAAGCTCCGTAATATGTTTAAAAAAAATGCCCCCAATGCAATTTCAGGAAAGTAAAAAAGA